>JAJUHO010000062.1 GCA_029267825.1 Oscillospiraceae bacterium | reverse complement strand
ACTACATAATTATATCAAACAAAAAATTCTTTGTCAATAATTCTTGTAAAGGGATAAAAACATTCATTATATAAACTTCATAAATTGCGGCGAATTTTTTTGTTTTGAATACACCTTGTATTTTTTTAAAAAACTGCTATAATTAAAATAAAACTTATGCGCAAAAGTAATAAAAGAAAGGAACTGAAAAATGGTTGAAAAATGGTGGCACAGCGCGGTTGTTTATCAAATATATCCACGCAGCTTTATGGACAGCAACGGCGACGGAATAGGCGATTTAAAAGGTATAATAAGCAAACTTGATTATCTTTCCGAGCTTGGGATTGATGTTATATGGCTAAATCCAGTATACAAATCACCAAATGACGACAACGGATATGACATAAGCGATTACCTTGACATTATGGATGAATTCGGCACAATGGAAGATATGGAAACCCTTTTAAAAGAAGCTCGAAAAAGAAATATCCGGATTTTAATGGACCTTGTGGTAAACCATACTTCGGATGAGCATAAATGGTTCATTGAAGCAAAAAAATCAAAAAACAACCAATATCGTGACTATTATATTTGGCGCGACCCTGTTGATGGCAAGGAACCTAATGACCTGAAATCGGCATTTACAGGCAGCGCATGGGAATTCAGCAAGGAAACCGGACAATATTACCTCCATCTTTTCAGCAAAAAACAACCGGACCTCAACTGGGAAAACCCAAATGTCAGAAAAGAAGTTTGGGATTTAATGAACTTTTGGATTGACAAAGGAATAGGCGGTTTTAGAATTGACGTGCTTGACCTTTTAGGCAAGGAGCCTGATAATGGCATTACCGCTGATGGCCCTAAGCTCCATGAATATATACGCGAAATGAATAAAAATACTTTCGGCGGCAAAGACCTCTTGACCGTAGGCGAATGTTGGAGCGCGACTCCGGAATCGGCAAAAATATATTCAAATCCGGATGAAAGCGAAATCAGCATGGTGTTTCAATTTGAACACATATTGCTTGACCAAATGCCCGGAAAAGAAAAATGGGATTTAAAGCCTCTTGACCTTTTGGATTTGAAAAGAGTGCTTGGAAAATGGCAAACCGCTTTTAATGGCGACGGCTGGAACAGCCTTTTCTGGAACAACCACGACCTCCCGCGTATAGTTTCACGTTGGGGAAATGACAAGGAATATCGGATTGAAAGCGCAAAAATGCTTGGAATTCTTCTCCATGGAATGAAAGGCACCCCATACATATATCAAGGCGAAGAACTTGGAATGACAAATATCCGTTTTTCTTCAATAAGCCAATACAAGGACATAGAAACCTTAAACATTTACAAGGAAAGGCTGCAAAAGGGATACAAAGAAGAAGAAATAATGGAGTCAATCTATGCAAAAAGCCGCGACAACGCCCGTACTCCAATGCAGTGGAATTCATCGCCGAATGCCGGATTTACAACCGGAACCCCATGGATAGCCGTAAACCCTAACTTTAAGGAAATAAATGCCGAAAGTCAAATTCATAATCCGGATTCAATATTCAACTGCTACAAAAAGCTTATAAAAATCCGCAAAACAAATAAAACAATCGTTTACGGCAATTTTGAGATGCTTTTGCCTGAGGACCGCTCTATTTTTGCTTACGAGCGCAGTTTTAACGGCGACAGAATTCGTGTTATCTGCAATTTCACAGGACAATCCTCATGGTGTCCTCTTTGCGATGAAGCAAAAAAATCAAAGGAAATTTTAATTTCAAATTACAAAAATCTCCCCGATGCTGGAATTTTACGCCCGTTTGAGGCAATAATGTACAGAATTTAAAAAAACAACCCCCGTCGGTTTTTCCGGCGGGGGTTATCTTTTTACCTTGTTATCTCGTCTATTTTCTTAATTTCTTCCTTTGAAAAATCCGTATTATCCAAAGCCTTAACATTTTCAAGAATTTGAGAAGCCTTGCTTGCCCCTATCAAAACGCTTGTTATTGCATCATCTTTTAAAATCCAAGAAATAGCCATTTGAGAAAGGCTTTGCCCTCTCTGCTGTGCAATTTCATTAAGCGCGGAAATCTTTGTCATAAGTTCCGGAGTAAGCGCGCTTTCATTAAGAAAAACACTGCTTGAAGCAATTCTGCTGTCTGCCGGAATTCCTTTTAAGTATTTTCCCGTCAGAAGGCCTTGGGCAAGCGGGCTATAAACAATTATTCCTATCCCCGCCTTTTTGGCATAAGCCGTAAGCCCGTTTTCCTCTATCTTGCGGTTAAGCATTGAATATCTCGGCTGATGAATTACAAAAGGAGTTTTAAGTTCCTTTAAGATTTTATAAGCCTCTTCGGTCTTTTCAGGACTATAATTTGAAACTCCCACATAAAGTGCCTTTCCTTGCCTTACCGCGCTGTCAAGCGCAAGCATGGTTTCTTCAAGCGGGGTTTCGGGGTCCTCCCTATGATGATAAAAAATATCCACATATTCAAGCCCCATTCTTTTAAGGCTTTGGTCAAGGCTTGAAAGCAAATATTTTCTTGAACCAAAATCTCCATAAGGCCCTTCCCACATCTTATAGCCTGCTTTTGTGGAAATCACAAGCTCATCACGGTATGGCATAAGGCCGTCTTTAAGTATCCTTCCGAAATTTTCTTCCGCCGCCCCCGGTTTTGGGCCATAATTGTTTGCCAAGTCAAAATGCGTGATGCCGTTGTCAAATGAAGTATAAATAATTTCCTTCATCGAATCCATGCAAGCACCATCGCCAAAATTATGCCAAAGGCCAAGGGAAAGTGCCGGAAGTTTCAGCCCGCTCTTTCCGCAGCGGTTATATTTCATTATCTCATAGCGATTTGGATTTGCCGTATATGCCATAAAAAATCCCCCTTCCATTTTTTATAATTGTACACCATTGCAGTGAAGATTGCAATAGCAAGCTTAATCTTCTCCTAGCAAATTTTGCGGGCACTTTTTAAAAACAGCCGTAAAAATAGTTATTTTGTTTTCTTCACTGCTTTGTGCAAAAAGCTTTGCTCCATGCCTTAAAGCTATTTCTTTTGCTATGGCAAGGCCAAGACCGGTGCCGTTTTTATTTTCGGGAGATTTGGTTTTATAAAACCTTTCAAAAACATACGGCAAATCCTGTTCAGATATGCCTTTGCCGTTATCCTCAACTGAAAGTATGTATTCGTCTGTTTCCTCCTTAACAGAAATTTTCACTGTTCCGTTTTCAGGAGAAAATTTTATTGCATTATCGGCAATTATCATGACAAGCTGACGTATGCGGCCGTAATCTCCAAATACGGCAAAGGGCTGTTCCGGAAGATTTGATAAAATTTGAACATTTTTGTCCTTAGCGAGATGACAACAGCTTTTTTGAACATCTTTCACCACATCACAAAGGTTTAGCGGAGCCATTTCTATCGCAAAATCAGGGTTCTGCAATCTTGAAAGCTCCAAAAGATCGCGTACAAGCCTTTCAAGCCCCTTGCTTTCAGACAGCATTTGCAGATGGTAGTCCTTTACCATTTGGTCATCCTTTACAACTCCGTCGCAAAGAGCTTCCAGTGAACCTCTTATAACAGTAATCGGCGTTTTAAGCTCATGGGAAATGTTTGCCACATATTCCCGTCTGAGCTTTTCAAGCTTTTCGCTTTCCCTGCTTGCCTCATCAAGCCTTATTGAAAGCTCATCAAGTATGTGTGCAAGTTCTCCTATCTCGTCATTCCTTTGTATTCCCGTTTTGACGCTATAATCTCCATTTGCAAGCTTTAATGCGCTTTGTTTCATCAAATTAAGCGGTTTTGTAAAATTAAGCGAAAGCTTTACTGATATAAGCGCCGAAAGAACAAGTGCAATAAAAATACTGAATACAAGTATCGTTATCCCCTGTTCAATAGATTTGGATGTCCCGCTTACCGGCGAATGAAGCAGCACAACACCTATCGTTTCACCGTCAGAGCTTATTATCGGGCTTCCCACCGTAAGCGCCTTTGCGGAAAGCACCGAATTAAAGCTTTTATTTGCTGATGTAGTGCCTTTAAAGGCGGTTTTTATCACATCTTCAGCATCTCTTGGAAGATTCATGTATTGAAAATCCTCATTCATGTTCTTCCTTGAAGTAAATATGTTGAAATTTTTATCCACAATCCAAACATCGCACATTGAAAGCTCGTTTAAATTGTCTATATAGCTTTTAAAATTCATCTTTTGTGGTGGCGGCGGAAATGAACGCGTGCCGATTCCTTCAAGAAATACCGCCACTGTGCGCGCAATTCTTGACGCCTTGTATTCAAGCTCCTTTTCCGTATGCTCCACATTAAGCTTTTGAAAAAGGAATGCAAAAATTATACCTATTATAACAGAAAAAACAAGCAGTGCGGCAGCAAAATATCCGGCAAGTTCCGCGGCAATTTTATTTTTTCTCATGATTTGATTTATCTTCAAATTTATAGCCAACCCCCCATATAGTTTTTATCTCCCAGTTTTCATGTTCTTGAATATCAAGCTTTGCCCTTAATCTCTTTATATGCGAATCAACCGTCCTACTATCGCCATAGTAATCATACCCCCAGATATTATCAAGCAAGTTATCCCTTGAAAAAACCTTGTTTGGATTTGACGCCAAAAGCCAAAGCAGTTCCAATTCTTTTTTCGTAAGTGAAACAGGCATATTATTCATCGTGACCTTATACTCATCAAGATTTATTTTTAGGCTGTCAAAAACAAGCACCTGAGCGCTTCTTGTTTCCTTTGGCGAAATTCTTCTTAAAATTGCCCTTACCCTTGCCATAACCACGCTTGGAGAAAAAGGTTTTACTATGTAATCATCCGCACCTATGTCAAGACCCATAATTTTTTCAAAATCCTCTCCCCTTGCCGTAACCATTATTATCGGCACATTTGAAGAAGCACGAATCTTCCTGCAAACTTCAAAGCCATCCACTTCCGGCATCATTACGTCAAGAAGTATAATTTTATAGTTTTCACTGTCGGCAAAAAATTTTTCAAGTGCTTCTTTCCCATCATATGCCAAAACAGGAGAAAATCCCTCCCTTTTTGCATATTCCGCAAGAATTGAGGAAATTTGGCGATTATCGTCAACTATAAGCATGTCGTTCATATTCACAAATCCCCTTTAAGCTTAAAACTTCCCTTTACATATGAATATAAACCAAATATGTGACAAAAATGTGTTAAAATCCATTATCCGTTCCATAAAAAAGAACTTTTTTTGCCACGGTTTTGCCACAGATTTTATTTATGCTTTACAAGGTAAATAATTTGATTTTATGGGAGGTTTTTATGCAAGACATAGTGGCAAAAGAAAAAAGCTTGCCTTTTAAAAACCCGTTTAAAAAAAGCAAAAAGCGGATTTTAATAGCAGTTATTTGCTTATTGATTGCCGCCGGAGCGGCAGGCGGCGCCTTTGCTTGGAACAAGGCAAAAAGCGCAAGCGCTTCTTCAAATATTGTATACAGGGAATACAAAGTCCAAGAGGGAGATATAACAGTCGGAACGGAAGAAAGCGGTACTGTTTCGGTTGAGCGCTCTCTGGCAACTTTTCCGATAAACGCAACCGTTGAAGAAGTTTATGTAAAAATCGGGCAAGAGGTTTCCGCAGGAACCCCGCTTGTCAAATTAAGCCTTGACAGCATTTCTGAAACGCTTTCAGATTATGAAACTAAAATCGCCCAAGCAAAAACAGCCCTTGAAAAAGCAAAATATGAACAGACTGTCGGACTTAAAACCGCAAAAGACGAGTATGACTCGGCAATCGCGCTTAATTCAAGTGCAACGGTTGAAAACGAAATCAGCAAATCACAGCTTAATCAAGATATAGCTTCGGCCCAAGCCGAGGTTGACAGCTTGAAAGAACAGCTTGCAAAATATACTGCTTTGCAGCAAACAGATGATTCCGACCAAGCCACTCTTGATTATCTTAAAGCAAAAGTTGATGATTTGACAGATACAATAAGCAGCATTAAAGAAGAACTTTCAGATTATACCGAAGAAACCTCGGAAGACCTTGAAGAATACAAATCCATTTACAATACTTACAATTCCGCAAAAAAATCCTTAAGCTCCGCACAAAAGCAGCTTGAATACCTGCAAAGCAACGGCAAAGATACAACCTCAGCGCAAGAAGCGGTTGACAAAGCGCAGATGAATTATGAAATTGCTAAAGACGACTGGGAAGATGTTGAAGACGATTATGACGAAATAAATGATACCATAGAATCCTACAACGAAAAAATCGATTCATACACAAAGCAGCTTGAAGAAGCTACCGAAGAATACAATGACTTCAACGAGGCTTTTAAAGAAAAATACAGCGTCAGCGGCGATGAGCTTGATGAAAAAGTAAAAACTCTTACCCAACAGCTTCAAACAGCGCAATATAATCTTGAAAAAAAGCAAAAAAGCTATTCTTCCGATGTACAAAGCGCCGATGAAAAGCTTACAAGCAATCTTACTCAAGCTTCCAACGCAAAGGCAAAATACGATTATACCGTAAACAGTCTTGCATCGGCAGTTCAAACAGCGCAAGAAAGTTACGATACCCTTGTAAAGGAATATGAAGAAATAAAATCAAACATATCATCCGACGGTGTGGTTTCAGCGGCTTGCGATGGAGTGGTCGCCGCGGTAAATTACGAGGCGGGTGCAAGCTATCAGGCAAAGCAAACTCTTGTTTCAATTGCCGATAAGAGATACGTATATCTTTCGCTTTCAGTTTCGGAGGAGGATATTACTTCAATTTCAGTCGGCCAAAAGGCAAAAGTTTCGCTCACTGCATACGAAGGGCAAACTTTTGACGCTTCCGTATATACTGTTGCATATGAACCTGCACGCTCAAGCTCTGCGGTAACTTATACCGTAACCGTTAAGCTTGATGACGAAAGCGGAAGTCTTAATGTGTACGAAGGCATGAGTGGAGAAGCAACCATAATCAAAAAACAGGTTGAAGATGTGCTGTATGTTTCAAATAAAGCAATAACCTATGCGGGAGGAAAATCCAGCGTGCTTGTCAAAAGCAGTGACGGAACACAAAGTAAAGTCGAAGTTGAAACCGGCTTTTCAGATGGCAAATATGTTGAAATAAAAAGCGGACTTAACAAAGGGGATACCGTACTTGTGGAAAGCGCGGTGTCTTCCAAATGAAATTTTTTGAAATACTCCGACTTGTCTGGGTAAATATAATTGAAAACAAATCAAAAGTCCTGCTAACCTCGCTTGGTATAGTGGTCGGGTCCGCAACTATAGTGCTCGTCATTGCAATCGGCCATGGCGGACAGGTCGATGTTGAGGAGCAGTTCAAAAACCTTAATGTCGGAGCCATTGAAGTTACAATAGGCCAAAGTCTTGATGCGATGATGGATAAAATGATGGAAAATGGCGGAATTGCTCCCGGAGGAATGCCAAACGGAGCAATGCCTTCCGGCGGAAATATGCCCTCAGGCGGAGGGATGCCATCAGGCGTAGGAATGGCCGGAGGCGGGATGTCTTCCGGCGCAGGAAGTTCAAACAGAAATTCATTTGCAGCAAGGCAGAATAACTTTCGGGTTGAATTTACAGCCAGCGATATTGAGGACATAAGAAATCTTGTACCAAATATTTCGGCGGTTTCACTGCTTGCGTCCGGCGATGGTGCCGTGCTCGGAGGAGACCTTGAAGAAGAAACAACCTATACCATAGTCGGAACAATGAGCGATTATGTAAGCATAAGCAACCTTGAATTGCTTTATGGTGATTTTTTTACGGATGAAGACTTGGAAAACAAATCAAAAGTCGCCGTTATAGGCTATACGGCAGCACAGGAAATCTTCGGCAGCGCATATTATGCGCAGGGCCAATCCATTCAAATAGAAGGCAAAAATTATGATATTGTCGGCATTTTAAAATCCATGGGAACAGTATCTTCGGGAATAAGCCCGGATGAGGCAATTTATGTCCCCTATGACACAGCCAAAAAATTTATTTTTGGAAACAACATAGAAACTCAAATTTCAGCGGTTGCCTCTGACGTTAAACAAGTTAAGACGGTCATGGACAACATAGAAACCGTGCTAAAAGAAAATTATCCCAATGCCAGCTTCACGCTTACAGACGCCGGAAGCAAAATGGAAGCGGCCACAGAATCGGCAAACACCCTTTCAATGCTTTTAATTGCCGTTGCAAGCATAGTGTTTATCGTCGGCGGGATAGGTATTATGAACGTGTTATTTGTTTCAGTTAAAGAACGTACCTCCGAAATAGGCATTTTAAAGGCGCTTGGCTGTTCAAGGCGCGAAATCTTGCTGGAATTTCTTATGGAATCAAATTTCATTGCCACGTTTGGAGGCATTATCGGTGTTGGAGTGGGATTTGCACTCGTTCCGATTGTTAAAATGACAGGAATGACGCTTGCTCCACTGCCAATAGGCGGAATCCTGGCGGTTTTATTTGCAGTTTTGACCGGAACTGTTTTTGGTTTTTATCCGGCATACAAAGCATCTGTTTTAACGCCGATAAAGGCTTTGTCAGAAGAATAAGAAAGGATATTAGCAATGAAAAAATTTTATCTTCTTTTAACACTTTTTGCCTTTTTCATAGCCTCCGGCTGTTCGTCCAAGGCAAATTCTCAAACCCAAACAAAAGATAGTAATAATTTTAACAAACCCGCACAAACCGAAACTACAACCGTGCTCTCTTCAAACCAAACCCAAATCGTTGGAAAAGTCACATCCATAATCGGAAATGAAGTTATATTGGCTCTGGGCGAGATTTCAACATCTTCAATGCCGCAGGCAGAAAATATAAAAACGCCTTCTTCAAGTTCAGAAAATTCAAGCAGCTCTTCTTCATCCGAAACCCAAACTTCAAAAGGCGCTTTAAGAGGAAACAGGCAAAGGCCATCAGGGTCTGAAGTATCCGGAGCACAAAAACCGTCAGGTGAAATGCCAAGTGGAGAAGTCCCCTCCGGTATGCCGTCCGGCGATATGCCAAGCGGTGAAATGCCGAATAGTGCAAATTCTGCCGGCGGAATCGGAAAAAAAGTTGAAATTACTTTAACTGGCGAAACAGGAACATATATTATCCCCGTTGGACTTTCACTTTCCGGACTAAGTGGAAATACCAGCGATTTTTCGGCAATAACCGAAAACATGATTCTTCGTCTTACTCTTGAAACAAATTCTGGAAGCACAAAAGTCATAGCAGCGGAAGTTTTATCACAATAAAAATGCTTAACTTCTCAAACAATCCGTTTGACTGCTTTGCAAAAGAAAGGCGGCACCACTATGGAACAAGTTATTAAAATAGAAAATATCCATAAATGGTATAAAATGGGTGAAAATTCTCTTGAAGTTTTAAAAGGAGTTTCTCTTGAAGTTTCCGAAGGAGAGTTTCTCGCAATTTTAGGTCCATCTGGTTCCGGAAAAAGCACACTGATGAACATCATAGGTTGCATGGACGACTTCCAAGAGGGGCAGTACTGGCTAACTGGCGAGCCTGTGCATGAAATGAATGACGCACAGCTAACATATATGCGCAATGCCCAGATAGGCTTTATTTTCCAAAAATATCACCTCATAGGCAAATATACTGTCTTGCAAAATGTTATGATGCCGCTGCTTATAAGAGGTTATTCCAGCCACAAAGCGGCGGAAATAGCAGCCGAAAAACTTGAAATGCTTGAAATGGGAAACAGGCTCTCACACAAGCCAAACGAGCTGTCAGGAGGACAGCAGCAACGTGTTGCCATTGCAAGGGCACTTGTGGGACATCCAAAATTGCTGCTTGCCGACGAACCCACCGGAGCTTTGGACAGTGCAACAGGCAAGGAAGTGTTAAAACTCTTTGAAGAGCTTAACGAAAAAGGCCACACAATAGTTATGATTACACATGACCTGCAAGTTGCATCTCATGCTAAAAGAATTGTAAAAATAATAGACGGTGAACTCTTTGAAGAAGGAGAACCAGCAAAAGCTTCATCAATGTAAAAGACCTGACGCGCCAGAAACGCGTCAGGTCTTATTTTTAGAACCTTATTGAAACTCCTCCGCTTATGCCAGAGGAAGCCTCCCACCTGTTTGCTTTGAGCAAAATGGTGATTTCCTTTTTGCCGCGCATATTTTCGGCAACAGGAATGTCTACCCTTTCACTGAATGATGAATAGCGCGAATAAATGCAATCCTCGTCAAGATAAATCTCCGCTTCATCCGCATTGAGCTTTTGGAATTCAAGTACATAATATCCGCTTTCAGGGAAATTAAACACTGTTTTGTAAAGCATATACCCGTTTGTAAAATTCTTTTGGAATGAATTGCTGAATTTAACAGGCTCAAAACTATTCATGTCATTGTCTGCAAGTTTCAGTCTATGGTCCGGTTTTTCGGCATATGGAGATACAGACATCCTCCATCCGTCAATTTCAACCTTTTTAACCGAATAAATATAATTTATCTCCCTTTCCGGTTGCTTTATTTCAAATTCAAAAACTGCTCCGGAAAGTCCATCAGCATTAACCTCAAGTTTTGCCGTATGCGCACCGGGATTTGACTGCAAAAGGCACTGGCACCAGCCGGCAAAAAGGCTTCTTTCAGGCAGATAATCGGCTTCATGGCAGTTAGGGTCTCCATTTCCCACACCAATTATCCTGCAATCGCCATGTGCCTTAAATTTCACAAAATCAGAAGCAGTCGGAACAACAATGCCATTTTCATCAACCACGCAAATATTTACCGGAACAGTATCCACTCCATCGGCAAAAATATAATTCCTATCCGGCACTATTTTTAAAGCAACCGGCTTTTGGGCAGTTTTAACTTCCGCATAAGCAACACATTCACCGTTTTTATAGCCCTTTGCCGAAAGCGTTCCCTCCTCGTAATCAACAAGCCACTCACACTGTGTGAAAATGCTGGAAGCCTTGCGGCCAAGAGATTTGCCATTAAGGAAAATTTCAGCTTCATCACAATTCGTCACCGTCATGACTCTTACTTTTTTGCCCTTTTCCCAATTCCAATGCGGCAGGATATGAATCATAGGCTCATCCGTCCAGCAAGCCTTATGGAAATAAAAAGCATCCTTTGCTATCCCGCAGGTGTCCATTATGCCAAACTGGGTGCTTATTGACGGCCATTCAAAAGGAGTTGGTTCTCCCCTATAATCAAATCCAGTCCAAACAAAAATTCCTGCAACAAAATCCCTTTTTGCAACTGCTTCCCAAGTTTCCCGTATACCCTGTCCCCAATCGGCTTTTTTCTCATCATAGTTGTCAATAATATGCTTTTCATAATCAGTTTCATAACAACCTCTCGTTGAAAAAGCGCTGTTATTTTCGGACCCTATTAGCGGCTGATTCGGATACATTTTATGGAAATCGTCATACACAGAAATATTGTAATTTATTCCTGTTACATCCATTGCCGTTGCAGTTCCATCTTCTTCAAGCACGCCGCCATTCATTGCTCCAAGAATAGGTCTTGTATCATCAAGCTTTTTTAATGCGCTTGACATTTTAAGGAGCATTTTT
>JAJUHO010000109.1 GCA_029267825.1 Oscillospiraceae bacterium | reverse complement strand
TAAGGTTGGGGCGACGCTTGCAAGCGTGCTTAGCCGTAAAGGCCACGATGTTTCTGTCGTGGCAAAAGACGAAACAAGCTTTGAAAGGCTGTCTCCCGATTTTTCCGGATATACAATCCACGGCGTGCCGATTGACCAGGATGTGCTTAAAAAAGCGGGAATTGAAAACTGCGACGCACTTGCGGCAATGACTGAGGACGACAATGTAAATATTATGGTTTCACAGCTTGCAAGGGAAATTTTCAAGGTTCCCAAAGTGCTTGCGCGAATTTACGACCCCAGCCGCGGAGATGTGTTTTCACATTTCGGACTGCAAACGGTGTGTCCGACAAACCTGACGGTTTCTGCGGTCTGTTCGGCGCTTTTGGACAATTCTCCGACAAAGAATATAAACCTTGGTTCCCATACTATAACTTTTACTTCAATGGATATTCCAAAGGAATATTGGGACTCAAAGGTGAGCGAAATAGAATTTGAGGAAAACGAAGTGCTTTATGCAGTTGAGCGTGATTCGTCGCTCATACTTGTCGGACTTAAGGATATGACGCTTAAAAAAGGCGACAAGCTTATATTCTCAAAGCTTGTGGATTAGGAAAAGAGGCTTAAAACGATGAAAGTTACAGTTGTCGGCGGCGGAAAAGTGGGATATTACCTTGTAAAGACACTTATAGAACATCACCACGAGCCGACCGTTATTGAAGCAGACAAAAAAACAAGCACATTTCTTGCAAATGAGCTTGATATTCCCGTAATATGCGGAGATGGTACACAAATAGAAACATTGAGCAGCGCAAGAGTCGGTGAATCACAGGCTATTGTATGCGTTACCGGCATGGACGAGTGCAACCTGATTGCCTGCCAGCTTGCAAAAAAGATTTTCAATGTTCCAAAGACGATTGCAAAGGTGAATAATCCCAAAAACGCTGACGCCTTAAAACAGCTTGGCGTAGACAATGTCATAAACAGCACAAACAATATAGCTTCGCTTATAGAGCATGAGGTCGACGCTTCAAGGATAAAGCAGCTTATTGCCATAAATCACGGCGCAGGTTCGATTTGTGAGCTTGAACTGCCAAAGGGCTATAATTTTGATGGGGTGCTTATAAAAAATTTAAAGCTTCCCGAAGGCATAAATATAATTTCAATAACAAGAAACGACACTCTTATAATTCCGCGCGGCCAAACACCTTTAAAAAGCGGCGACAAGCTTTTGATACTCACCCACAACACGTTGCCGAATCAAATTTATTCCGCGCTGAAACTCGACAACAGGGATTGACGCAAAAATCCGCTTGATAGGAGATTTCTATGGAAAAGGTTTATTCGCTGGGCATAGACGTAGGTTCCACCACGGTTAAAACAGTGATAATAAATGAGAATGACGAAATAATTTATTCCAAATATCAAAGACACTTTTCAAAGGTGCGCGAAACCGTTGCAGAACAGCTTGAAGAAATCCTTGCCCTTTACCCGAAAGACAGCTTTAAAGCTTGCCTTACCGGTTCTGCGGGAATGGGCCTTGCGGGAAACGCAAAGCTTCCGTTCGTGCAGGAGGTTTACGGCGCTTTTATTGCCGTAAAGAAAAGCTGTCCGGATGCCGATGTAGTAATCGAGCTTGGCGGGGAGGATGCAAAAATAATCTTCCTTACCGGCGGGGTTGAGCAAAGGATGAACGGTTCCTGTGCCGGAGGTACGGGAGCTTTTATCGACCAAATGGCAACGCTTTTGGGGATTACTCCCGACGAAATGGACGCCCTTTCCGAAAACGCGCAAAAGCTTTACCCGATTGCTTCAAGGTGCGGAGTTTTTGCAAAATCCGACATCCAGCCGCTGCTCAATCAGGGCGCAAGGAGAGAGGATATTGCCGCAAGCATTTTTCAGGCGGTAGTTGACCAAACCGTTTCGGGCCTTGCACAAGGCAGGGAAATAAAAGGGAAGATACTTTTCCTCGGCGGGCCGCTTTACTTCTTAAAAGGGCTTAGAAGGGCTTTTGAAAAGACACTTTCGCTTTCGCCGGAAAATGCAGTGTTTCCTGAAAATGCCCCCATATTTATGGCTTACGGGTGTGCGCTTTTTGCAAAGGAAAACGTGGAAAGCATGATTTTGGAGGAAATAATCCAAAAAATCAAGGACGCTCCCGTTTCGGACAATATAATTGCCGGCAAAAAGCTTTTTGAAACACGCGCAGAATATGAAAGCTTTGCCGCAAGACATAAAAAATACAGCCTTGAAAAGGCTGACATAAGCACCTATGAGGGCGATGCGTACCTTGGAATAGACGCAGGTTCGACAACAACAAAGCTTGTGCTTATAACTCCCGATGCAAAGCTTTTGTACTCGCACTATTCTTCAAATCTCGGCAGGCCGCTGGACAATATTATAGAGCAGATTAAGGAAATTTACTCCCTTGCGCCAAAGGGGCTTAAAATAAGGGGCAGCGCAGTTACGGGATACGGCGAGGACCTTATCCGCGCAGGACTTAAAGTCGATGCAGGATTGGTTGAAACCGTGGCGCACTACAAAGCGGCGGCGTATTTCTGTCCGGATGTTGACTTTATTATAGACATAGGCGGACAGGATATAAAATGCTTTAAGATAAAAAACAACGCAATCGACAGCATAATGCTCAATGAAGCATGCTCATCCGGATGCGGTTCTTTCATACAAACCTTTGCTCTGGCGCTTGGGTATGATATATCCGAATTTTCAAAGCTTGGACTTTTTGCGGAAAGGCCGGTGGACCTTGGCTCACGCTGCACCGTCTTTATGAACAGCAGCGTAAAGCAGGCGCAAAAGGACGGGGCTTCGGTTGAGGATATTTCCGCCGGACTTTCAGCATCGGTAATCAAAAATGCGATATACAAGGTAATAAGGGCAAAATCGGTTGACGAGCTTGGAGAAAACATAGTTGTTCAGGGCGGAACGTTTTTGAATGACGCCGTACTCCGCTCATTTGAAATGGAGCTTGGAAGAAATGTCGTGCGCCCTGAAATTGCCGGACTTATGGGCGCCTTTGGCGCGGCGCTTTTTGCAAAGGAAACCGCCGGAGAACGCTCTTTACTCATCTCAAAAGAGGAGCTTGAAAACTTTTCGTATTCCGCAAAGGCCGCAGTTTGCAAAGGCTGCACCGCACACTGCAACCTTACGATAGTAAACTTTGGCGACGGGCGGAAATTCATTTCCGGCAACAAATGCGAAAAGGGCGCGGGGATAAAAGAGCCAAAAGAGGCTCCCTGCCTTTATGAATACAAATATAAAAGGCTGCTCTCCGTACTTGAAGAAAAATGTCAAAGTCCAAAGGCAAGAGTAGGCATTCCGCTTGTGCTTGGATTTTATGAGCAGCTTCCGTTCTGGCACGCATTCTTTTCAAGCCTTGGCTTTGAAGTGGTGCCGTCAGAGGAAACTTCAAGGGCGACATACTACAAGGGGCAGCATACGATACCATCGGATACAGTATGCTATCCGGCAAAGCTTACCCACGGGCATATAGAAAGCCTGCTTGAAAAGGGAGTTGACTTTATTTTCTATCCCTGTGAAAGCTACAACATTGACGAGGGAGAAAGCGACAACCATTACAACTGCCCAGTAGTTGCTTATTATCCGGAACTTTTAAAGGCAAACATACCAAGCCTTAACGACGAAAACTTTATTCATCCGCATGTTGACATAAATCTTAAAAGGCATGCTTCTGACACTCTTGCAAAGGCGCTTTCAAAGTACGGAGTTTCAAAAAAGGATGCCGCAAAAGCTTATGAAAAAGGCTTTGAGGCATTAAAGAGCTTTAAAAACGACATAACCAAAAAGGCGTTTGAAATAATCACCCAAGCAAGAAAAGAAGGCAGAACGATAATCGTGCTTGCCGGCAGGCCATATCACCTTGACCCTGAGATAAACCACGGCATACACAAGCTGATAACCTCGCTTGGCATGGCGGTAATTACAGAGGACAGCATATCGCACCTTGGACATACCCCAAAGCTTGATGTGTTGAACCAGTGGTCGTATCATTCAAGGCTTTACAGGGCGGCACAGTATGTAACCACCCAACCTGATATGCAGCTTGTTCAGCTTGTTTCGTTCGGCTGCGGAATTGACGCAATAACTACCGATGAGGTCCGCTCAATCCTTGAATCCGGCGGAAAGCTTTACACCCAGCTTAAAATTGATGAAATCAGCAACCTCGGCGCGGCAAAAATCCGCATAAGGAGCCTTGCCGCCGCAATTGAAGAAAAAAATGCGCAAAGCAAAAGGCCTGCTCCCGCCTTGAACAGGGCATAAAAAAAATCCCGCTTCTATTTTTATGAGGCGGGATTTTATTTTTTAGCCAAGCAAGGGAAACTATGCTACATCGGCTCCACAAGCACAGTGTTGCCGTCTTCGGAACGCAGGGCAATCACCGCTCCTCTTATCAGATATGCGGAGGTTTCTCCTCCAAAAGCACTAAAAAGGCATTCCACTCCCGTGCCTTCTATAAGTCCTATGTCCTGGAGCCGTCTTCTCATTCTGCCCTCGGTGAGCAGGCATTTTACCCGTCCCTTGCATCCCGGCCTTAATGAACTTAAAGTAAAACTCTCCATAAATGCTCTCCTGAAATTTTTAGTCCTGCCATTATATAATTTATGCTGAGGTTGATTATGGGTTACAAATTATTATATCTGTCAAAATAACAGGAAAGCCTTGTTTTTATCCCGTATTCTCCAGCTTCGATTTGAATTCGGGAAATCCTTTTGTTTTGAATATCCTCAAAGTTTAAAATGTCGTTTATATCCTCTCCGTTGAAGCCAAGGTACTCAACAAATTTCTGCGAGTATCCCCTTACTCCGAAATTCAGCCTGTATTGAAGGGTTTTTTCCGGATTTTCAAGCCATTGCCTGTCAAAAGCTATGTGTTTGTGGCGTACTATGTTTCTTTGGGGGACAAGGCTGTCGGTTTTGTTGAACGTGTTGTATGTGCCTTCTGTGTCGGCCATGTGGATATGGCTGAGCGCCTTTGTGTAATCCCAAAAGCTGCCGCAGGAGAGGATATTCCCGTTTTCGCGCGAAAGCGTTACGGCTTTCGGGCTTGACGGCATAGTAAACCTTACTGTATTGATGTTTGCAATATAGGGATAAGTTCCATATTGTTTAAGACAAAGGTTTGTCACCGCATCCCAGAGGCTGGAATGTTCCTTTACATAAATATAGTTTGAGGTAGATGTAAGATTTTCGCAATAAACATAAGGAATGGAGATGTAATTTGACATAAGGCTTACAAGGGAAACATTTGTCAGCACCCCGGGAGTTACTTCGTTCTGCCCCATCATAGAGGTATGCGAGCGGGAAGTGATTTTAAGCGTTTTAATTCCCGCTTTTTCTTCCGTTTGCATGGTGTCCACTATGCCTTTGTGGACCGGATTGCCGTTTATGCAAAGTTCTGCGTCAAAAACTTCCCCAAGCGGCAAATCGAGGACAAAACTTCCTGAAAAATACGAATACGGAGTGTATCTTTCCTTTTCGTATTTAAGCGAAAGGCAGCGCGTGAATTCCTTTTGCGTACCCACCCCTACTTCAAGGAGTTTAAGGCTTATGCTATCCGTTTGAAACAGCCCCTTTCCCTGTGATTGAACCAAAAAGCAGCTCCCACTGCTCAAAAATTCCGTTTGAGCTTACAAGGCGGTATTTTTTCAGCCGCATGGGAGGAAATGAAATCCCCGCGCCGGAAACCGCAAGGCTTTCGCCCAAGCGCAGCATCTCATCAAGACTTTGAGCAAAACCTGATTTTGCGGGCTTTTTGCCTTGCAGCTTAAGCTCTGCGGGAATACTTCCGCCGTCTGTTGGAATAACCTCCCCGCAAACGGTGCCGACAAGGTCCGACGCCCTCTCGCGTGAAAGCTCAAAGCTGTCCGACATAAGCGAAAGCGTGCCGAAAGAAAAGCTTTCCCCGCAGTTCAACGCTAAAAAGCCGTTTTGGCCAAAGTGTCCGTCAAATGAAAGGAAAAAATCATATTGCAGCCTTGAAAGACGGGTGTTGTATGAAATTTCCCCCGCCTGCAAAAGAGCCGGCGGGATATTGGAAGAAAAAATATTTGACAGCATTTTTTCAAAAAGCTCGGAAAGCTTTGCCCCCGAATCTCCAAAAAGGCTTAACTTTATTTGGGCGGAAACGGCGCGTGATGAACTTCCTTCGTTTTCAAAAACCACGTCGGATTTTATTCCCGCAAAGCCTGCCACGGCAAAAATGGGAGTATTAGGGTAATCCCCATTGTCAAAAGCACGCAGAAAGGGGATGTTTAAATCCCCTTTAAGAGATATGCAAACCTTGTCAAGAAAAGCTGAAAAATCCATATTACCACCCCTTGGCTCCAAAAAAGACAAAGCCGTCGTCAACAAGCAAATCCGC
>JAJUHO010000198.1 GCA_029267825.1 Oscillospiraceae bacterium | reverse complement strand
GTAAAGAAATTTCCGGCGGATTTTGACATTTTTTTGTTGTCCACATTTATATAGCCGTTGTGCATCCAATAATTTGCCAACTGTTTTCCCGTAGCACATTCGCTTTGCGCTATTTCGTTTTCATGGTGAGGGAAAATCAAATCCTGCCCACCGCCGTGGATATCTATCGTATCGCCTATATAATGCCTTGACATGGCGGAACATTCAATATGCCATCCCGGTCTGCCTTTGCCCCAAGGGGATTCCCAGAAAGGTTCGCCCTCTTTTGCCGCTTTCCAAACGGCAAAATCCATTGCGTCCTCCTTTTGCTCGTTTACATCAATCCTTGCCCCGGCCACAAGCTCTTCAAGCGGCATTTTTGAAAGCTTTCCGTATTCGGCAAATTTTGAAGTCCTGAAATAAACATCCCCGCCGCTTTCATAAGCAAAACCCTTTTCAACAAGAGTTTTTATTATGTCTATTATTATATCCATATTTTCCGTAACTTTCGGATGAATATCCGCTTCCATTACGTTAAGTCCTTTTGCATCCTTTTTATATTCGGCTATATATTTTTCCGAAACATCTCCGGGAAGTATGCCTTCCTCAATCGAACGCTTTATTATTTTATCGTCAACATCCGTAAAGTTTGAAACATATTTTACCCTGTATCCCCTATAAGCAAGAAAACGCCTCAAAACATCAAAAACGCACATAGGTCTGGCATTGCCTATGTGTATGAAATTATACACCGTAGGCCCGCAAACATAAATCCCCACCTGTCCCTCGTTTACGGGAACAAATTCTTCCTTTTGCCTTGTCAAAGTGTTATATATCCTCATGACTTTACCTCTTTTATGGATTTTTCTTGTATTTTTCAGCAATTATGCGTATTTCTTCCTTTTTTGAAAGAGCATTTACGCATTTTTCAAGATTTTCAAGCCTTTGCCGCATTTTGCAAAATTCCTGCGCTACCGGGTCCGGAATATGAACCTGGTCAAGCTCCTCGCAAACCCTTTTCCCGTCGCGTTTTACTATTCTTGCAGGAATTCCGACTGCCGTACTGTTTGGCGGAACCTCCTCAAGCACAACGGCATTTGCCGCAATGCGCGAATTATCCCCAACCTTAAACGGCCCAAGGATTTTTGCTCCCGCGCCAACCATTACATTGTTCCCAAGCGTAGGATGACGCTTGCCCTTATCTTTTCCCGTACCGCCAAGGGTAACGCCCTGATAAAGCAAGCAATTATCCCCTATCTCGGCCGTTTCACCTATAACAACCCCCATCCCGTGGTCAATAAAAAGGCCCTTGCCTATCTTTGCTCCGGGATGTATTTCTATTCCCGTAAAAAACCTTCCGGTCTGTGAAATTATTCTTGCAACCGTATAAAGCTTCATGTTGTAAAACCAGTGTGCAACCCTATAAAAAATCAAAGCGTGAAGCCCCGTGTAAGTGAGTATTATTTCCAAAGTGCTTCTTGCGGCAGGGTCGCGTTCTTTTATTGATTCTATATCCTGCTTTATCTTTTCAAGCAAAAAAATCACCCCTTAAAATTAAAAACGCCTCCTCAGGAAATATATTCAAAACCCAAGGAGGCGGCTTTTTTGCCACGGTTCCACTCCGATTCAAAGCGGCAAAGCCGCTTTCTCATTTTCCTTAACGCGGAATTTCGCGGCCGGATACTTATTACTTTCCCCGCCCGGGCTGACAGCCGCACTTCATTTAACCCCTCATGCGCCTTTCCAGCTACCGGCGCTCTCTGCAAATCGGGCGTTAAACTACTCTGACTGCTACGCCTTTAAATATGTTCCTATATATTATACTCAAAAAGCATAAATAATGCAAGCATTTTATTTCTTAGGGTCGATGTATTCCCTGTATGCCCAAAGGTACTGCGCACCGGAAATTACCGTAAGGGCAGCGGCAATCCAAACAAGTATTTCCCCGACTAAATTTATGTCAAATCCGCCTAATGCAAATCCGGCTTCAGACAGTCCCTGCATAAGCAAAATTAAAACCACCGCCGCCATGGTAAAAGCGGTTTTCAGCTTGCCCCATATTCCCGCCGGAATAACTACGTTTGAGCTTGCCACAAGCCTAAGTCCTGTAACCATAAACTCCCTTGCAAGTATTATCATAACCGCCACGCTTGATGCAAAACGAAGTTCAACAAAGCAAATCAGCGCCGCCATGACAAGGATTTTATCCGCCAACGGGTCAAGGAATTTTCCAAAATCGGTAATAAGGTTGTTTTTCCTTGCAATATGCCCGTCAAGAGCATCAGTTGCAGAGGCCGCGGCAAAAAACAAAAGCGCCAGAAAGAAGTGGTTCGGGATTTTGCTGCAAAGTGCAAAAAAGACAAAAAACGGCACCATCAAAACCCTTAAAACGGTAAGTTTGTTTGGAAGGTTCATTGCAATGCCTCCCCAAGCAAATCATAATCAAGCGTATCATTTATCCTTACCTTTACAAATTCTCCGGGCATAAGCTTTCTTGAACTTGTAAAGAAAATTTTTCCGTCTATATCGGGAGCATCTGCGGCAGTTCTTCCGAAATAACACTCCGCATACCTGTCAAAGCCCTCGGCCACCGCCTCTACTTCTTTACCTATCATCTCTTTGTTTTTCTTATCCGAAATAATAAGCTGTGTTTCCATGATACTGTCGGCACGACGG
>JAJUHO010000044.1 GCA_029267825.1 Oscillospiraceae bacterium | reverse complement strand
TGACTGCTGAACTTCAATTGTAGCTTTTGAATTTATTGCCTTGTAAGCCTCAACAAGCTTTTCCATAACAGGAGTTACAGAAGAAGAACCTGCAATTACAAGCTTGCCCTCTGAATTATCGGAAGTAAAGGATTCAGCCGCGTCGTTTACAGGAATATATTTGTTGTCGGCAATAACCTGCTGGCCTTCCTTGCTGAGTATGAATTTGATGAAATCGGCTTTAAGGCCTGTTGCTTCGCCTTTGATTGCTATGTTGAAAGGTCTTGAAACTTTATAAGAGCCATTCTTTATATTTTCAACTGTCGCTTCAACACCGTCAACCTTTACCGCCTTTACGGTATCATTAAGAGAGCCGAGTGAAACATATCCGATTGCAGCTTCGTCGCTTGCCACCTGTGTAAGCATAACGTCTGTCTTATTTGCTTGAACGGCTTCTTTTGTCGTATGGTCAACCTTGCTGCCGTTTGAATCCTTTTCTTCAATTTTTAAAAGCTCAACAAAAGCTCCTCTTGTACCGGAGCCTTCTTCACGGGTAACAACGGTTATTGCTCCTGTAAGGCCCTTTGCCTCTGAAGACGCGCTTGTTTCAGAAGAACTTGTTTCAGAAGAACTTGTTTCAGATGAGGTTTCAGAAGCAGACGAAGATGAAGAACCTCCGCAACCGGACAAGGTTGCTATTGACAAAGCTCCCATTAAAAACAAAGCCATAAGTTTTCTTTTCATAATAAAACTTTCCACCTTTTCTTCATAATAATTTTCTTTTCGCCAATCTTTATTTGACATGATAAAGGATAAATCAAATGAGTAAAATAACAAGCTTAGCTTTGTAAAATCTGTGTAAAATATAACGCTTTAAAAAAATCCAAGCATATTTTAAATAAAATCAAGCATAATAACTATTTCGACTTTATTGTTTTTCCGATAAAATCTTTTTGCTTTTCTGATTTTATAATGATAAAAGAAATCTTTTTTATACTATAAAATTTAAAAGTGAATTTAAGGCAAAGGCTTTATTAAATTTCAATTGACTTTTATTATCAAATTCAGTATAATATTATAGTATTTGAAAAATTGCGGATTTCCGCAATAAGGGAGGATAAAAATGTCAATCTTTAAAAAAATAGCCTTGATGGCCCTTTCTTTGTCGGTAATTTTTTCATTTTCGGCATGCGCTGACACAAGCTGGGCACTTAAAGCCAACGGCGAAAACATAAATGCCGGAATTTACATTTATTATACAATGCTTGCTTATAACCAAGCACAATCAAAGATTTCTGAAAAAGCAAGTGCAGATTCAAGTTCGTCATCTTCCGATTCTTCTGCCGAAACAACTCAGACAACTGCCGAAACAAAGTTTTTTGATGCTTCCATTGATGGCAAAGATGTAAAAACATGGATTAAAGATACAGCTACCGAAAGCGTTGAAAACTTTATTGCAATTGAAAAGAAATTTGATGAGCTTGGCCTTACTCTTTCTGACGAGCAAAAGAATGCCATAAATCAGGCTCTTGATTATTCATGGTCACAAAACAGCAAATATTTTGAAAAGAACGGAATTGGCAAGGACTCACTTAAGCAAATAATAAGAAACAGCTACAAAAAGGACATGGTTTTTAAAAGCTATTATGCAAAAGGCGGAAGCGAAGAAGTTTCACAAGATGAAATAAACAAGTATTACAACGAAAACAACGCAAGAGTAAAATACATAGCTATCCAGCTCAAGGACGGAGAAGGCAATCTTTTCAAGTCGGCTGACAAGGAAAAAGCTATGGAAATGGCAAAAGATTATCAATCAAGGGCAACAACCGAAAACTTTGATGACCTTATAAAAGAATATAACGATTATTACGCAAAAGTCGTTGCCGAGGCAAAGAAAGATTCCTCTTCTTCAAGTTCATCCGAAAGCAGTTCTTCAAGCAGCTCCTCTGAAACAGAAGAAACGAAAGATCCTTATGCAAACGAACATATAATTCAAAAGGGCGGTTCAGTTCCATCAAAGGACGTTTGCAATGAAATTTTTGAAAAATGCAAAGTCGGTGAAACGACCATAATTGAGGATGACGAAGTTTATTATGTAGTTCAGCGTCTTGACCTTCTTGAAAGAACTGATTTGCTTGAAAGCAATTATGAGTATATACTTCACGAATTAAAAGATGAAGATTTTAACCAAAAAATGAAAGAATACGCAAAAACAATAACTTTTGAAAAGAATGAAGATGCATACAAGCGCTATGATCCTGAAAAATTAAAGCTTGACTAATCCTATGGCCCTGCAATTTTGCAGGGCTCGTTTTATGTCAAAATTTTAAAACCGGCATATACTGCTAACATGACAATAACTGCGCAAAGGAGAAGTATTATGCCGATAATTTTTTTAAGCCCCTCGACACAGGAATGGAATCCATATTATTCCGGCGGCAATGAAGAAGAGTATATGAATTATCTCGCCGACAGGATGGAACCATATCTTCGTTCAAGCGGGATAGATTTTGTAAGAAATGACCCTGCAAGGGAAGTTGCAGGAGCTATAGCCGATTCAAACAAAGGAAATTACGATGCACACATCGCCCTGCACAGCAACGCCGGCGGAGGAGAGTATGCAGGAAAACTGCGCGGAATAGACATTTATTATGCTCCCGGAAGCGAAGAAGGCGAAAGGCTTGCCTCAATAATAGCCGACAATTTGAAAAAAATATATCCTATCCCCGAAAAGGTAAGGCCATTATCCACAACATCGCTGGGTGAAGTCACTCAAACCCGTGCAACGGCCATCCTTGCGGAGCTTGGATACCATGACAACCCGGAAGACGTCGCTTGGCTGAAAGGAAATTTAACTCCCATAGCAAGAAACCTTGTTGAGTCACTTACCGAATACTTTGGAATCCCGTTTATACTTCCCGGGCCTGTAAGAAAAGGAATTGTTACTACCGACGGCTCCGGACTGAACATAAGGAATTTCCCAAGCCTTAAAGGCACAATCATAGGAAGCGCCCCAAACCGTTCGGCAGTTACCGTTTACGGCCAAACGGGAGATTGGTACGTTATAAGGTACGGAGGAATTACCGGATACGCAAACAAAAATTTTATACGCATAAAACAATAAAAACTTTAAAGCGCCGCACTAAAAATCTTCTGCGGCGCTTTTTTATATTTATGCAAATTTGCTATTGACAAATCGGGAAAACAGATGTATACTTTAACACATAAAAGCTTTAAAGGGATGAAATTATGTTAAATAAAATTTATTCAGTATTTTACTCATATTTTTACTGCTTTTGCTATTTTAAGGCAAGGGCTTTTTGTGTTGCTGAATAAATTACCGATTAAAGCTTAAAATTTTAAAGAAATTAAAGGGCCGGTAACTTTCAGCAAAGTTGCCGGCTTGTAATTTTAAAGGAGAATTTTTATGATTTTAGTATTGAAGCAAAATCCGGACAAAGAAAAACTTCAATCGCTTATTGCCACGCTTGCGGAACAGGGATTTTCCACAAACCTCAGCGAAGGCACCGAACATACAATTCTGGGAATTATAGGCGACACAAGCAAAATAGACCCTGACAGTTTTTCCAACAACGAAATAGTTGAAAGCGTAAAGAGAATTTCCGAACCATACAAAATGGCAAACAGAAAAATGCACCCAATGGACACAGTAATAAACTTAAACGGAATAAATATCGGAGAAGGCTTTTTCAATGTAATAGCAGGGCCTTGTTCGGTGGAATGCGAAGAACAGATTATTGAGGTCGCAAAAGCTGTTAAAAAAAGCGGGGCAAAGCTTTTAAGAGGCGGAGCTTTTAAGCCAAGAACCTCGCCATATTCGTTCCAAGGCCTTCAAGCGGATGGAATAAAGCTGCTGCTTGAAGCAAAAAAAGAAACGGGACTTCCAATAGTAACAGAGATAATGAATTTAAACCATATTGATATGTTCGCAGATGTGGATATAATTCAGGTCGGCGCAAGAAATATGCAGAATTTCGATTTGTTAAAAGAACTTGGAAAATGCTCAAAGCCCATACTTCTCAAAAGAGGGCTTGCAAACACAATAGAGGAATTTCTAATGAGCGCCGAATATATCATGGCAGGCGGAAACAAAAACGTAATCCTTTGTGAAAGAGGCATAAGAACTTTTGAAACAATGACAAGAAATACGCTCGACATAAGCGCAATTCCGCTGCTTAAAAAAATCTCGCACCTGCCGGTAATAGTTGACCCAAGCCATGCTTCCGGAATTTCATCCCTTGTTCCACCGCTTTCAAAAGCAGCAATTGCCGCAGGAGCAGACGGACTTATAATAGAAGTGCACAACAATCCAGCAAAGGCGCTCAGCGACGGGGCGCAATCTTTAAATCCAACACAGTTTGACACACTTATGGCAGACTTAAAACGAAGAATCGAATTTGAAGGCAAAACTCTTTAATTTTTATTGGTTTCAATAAAACCCCTTGACCATTTTTGCCATTTAATGTACAATTAGTAGAAAAGGATAAGCTTGTTTAAGGGGAAATTTTAATGGCTGACGCAAAAAATTTAAATATCGCCTATATAGGCGGCGGTTCAATGAATTTTGGCTGGAAACTGATAGGTGAACTTGCCGGTGAGGAGCACCTTGGCGGCACCGTACGGCTTTATGACACAGACAAACAGGCCGCCCTTGCCAACGAGGTCATAGGCAACAAACTAAGGGAAAACCCGACGGCAAAAAGCGGATTTATTTATCTTGCCGTGGATACCCTTGAAGAAGCTTTAAAAGACGCGGACTTTGTTATAATCTCCATAACTCCGGGGACACTTGAAGAAATAGTTTCAGATATACACATACCGGAAATGTTTGGAATATATCAACCGGTGGGCGATTCTGCCGGGCCGGGAGGAATAGTAAGGGCAGTCAGAACTCTGCCCGTTTACATAAAAATCGCCAAAGAAATACAAAGGCTTTGCCCGGATGCTTGGGTAATAAATTTAACCCATCCTATGTCGGTTTGCCTTGGAGTGCTTTATAAAGTTTTTCCAAAAATAAAGGCTTTCGGCTCATCAAGCGAACCATTTTCAGCACAAGAACTTCTTGCCGAGCTTGCCGCAAAGGAATTTGGCGTTTCTGGAATCTGCAAAAAAGAAATAAAAACAAATCTTATTGGAATAAACAACTTTTCATGGCTCAGTGAAGCAAATTATCAAGGCGAAAACCTTATGGAAGTTTTCCGCAAATATGCTGAAATTTGCGCACGCACAGGATATGAAAAGCGTTCGGGAGAATTTAAGACAAATCCTTATGCAAGCGCAAACATGATACGGTTTGATTTGTTTTTGCGGTATGGGCTTATCCCTGCACAGAGCGACAGATATTCTGCGGAATTTTGCCCGCCGTGGTATTTGAAAAATCCAAAAGTCGTTTCCACTTGGAAATTCGGGCTTATGAGCGTAAATTATTTAAGAAGGCGAAAGTCGGAAAAAATTCAACGTTCAAAAAGGCTTATGAGCGGAGAAGAACAGCTTAAAATCGGTCCTTCCGGTACAGATTGCGTTCTTCAAATAAAAGCTCTTTTGGGCCTTGGAAATTTAATATCCAATGCAGACCTTCCAAACTCAGGACAGGTTTCCAACCTTCCGGCAGGCTCAATTGTACAGACAAACGCCCTTTTCTCTCATAATTCAATAAAGCCGGTTGCATCGGGGGCTTTGCCTGATGAAATATACGCGCTTACCATAAGGCATGTTATAAATCAGCAGACAGTTATAAAATCAGTATTCGAAAAGGATTTGGACATAGCTTTCAATGCTTTCTTAAACGATCCGCTCGTATCAATAGACCTTGCAAGCGCAACAGAGCTTTATAAGGAAATGCTTTCCAGCATAAGGGCGCATTTGATTTATTATTGCTGATTTGACATAAGTGCAAAGCTATGGTAGAATATTTATGCTGCAAATAAAACAGCGGTTTTTTTTGCATATAAAAATGAATATCACTTATGCAGGTGCTTTTTGGCGCAAAATGCTCCAAAAAGATAATAGGGAATCAGGTGAAACGCCTGAACGGTCCTGCCGCCGTAATGACGGAGCCTGCCTTTTTCGGCAAAAAGCCGGTCACTGGGAAACCGGGAAGACTTAAAGGCAAGGCGGTGATGTCAAAGTCGGAAGACCTGCCTGCATTTCGCCGCATTTTGACGGCGTGAACTATGGCTCTGCAGAGTACGGAGGATGTAGTTTGTGGTTTTTTAAGATGATTTTTGTCTTGTGCGCGCGCAAGGCTTTGTTTTGTTGTCTTAATTTTCCCAAACTCCGCACTTTGGTTTTTGCCGAGGTGCTTTTTTTCTAATTTCTTTAAAACATTGACGAATTTGGAGGAAAACGTATGCGTCTGCTCAAAGCCATCTTCATGCCACTTGGAATGTACACCAGATTTCCTTTAATATCAAAAAAAGATTCTTCCGTTCCGGCAAAATATATCCTGACAGGCCTTATATGGTCAGGACTTTTGATTGGAGTTTTATGGCGGGCGCTGCACCTTGCAATGACAGCTTTAAATGTTCCCTTAATGGCTTTTGCTGCAATAATGAGTGCGTTTCCTTTTTGGTTTACAAAATATATGCACTTGGAAGGTTTTATGGACACCGCCGCGTTGATAAATTCCTCAAAAGCAGGCTATTCAAGCGAAAACCGCAGGGGGATTTTCGGAGTATTTTCGCTTGTTCTGCTGCTTATTTTAAATTTTGCAGGAACATACTGCTTTTTAGATTTCAAGGAAAATCCATGGCTTTTGATATTCATTCCGCTGGTTTCAAGAGAGCTTGCCGTTTTAATGATTTTTTCCTCACCGCTTATAATGGAAAACAAAGACGGGCATAAACTTCCATACGACGGGAAAATTCTTATTGTACTGCTGATTGTGTTTATTCTTACCTCATTGGTCTGCTGTGCATTGTGCGGAACAAAGGGAGCAATTATGGTGATAACAATGCTGTTTTGCTTTATTTTCTCAGCAGATGTTTTAAAGAATTTTCACGAAGCAGGAGGCGATACGGCAAGCTATGCAATAACCTTGTCTGAAACGGCAGGGCTTATTATGCTTGCAGCAATAAAGCTTTAAAAACCAAAGGAGAAAGATTTTAATGAAAAAAAGTTTAGTTTCAATTGTTCTTGCGGGAATTATTGCAATTTCTTTCGCCGCATGCTCAAACAACGCTGCAAGTTCTGACGGTTCATCTTCAAGCAGCGCTTCGTCGCAAATTGAAGACAGGCTCGGCAACAAGGTGGATGTTCCTGACAGCATTGAAAAAATAGTTTCCACATCACCGGCAAATACCGAAATTTTGGTTGGCCTTGGGCTTAAAGACAAAATAATTGCGGCGGACACTTATTCGGCTGACACAGGAATAGGCGATTCAAAGGCAACATTGGATCTGCAAAACCTTAATCTTGAACAAATCATATCATTAAAGCCCGATGCGGTATTTGTTGACGAAATCAACACCGACGGATCAAGCGACCCGTATTCATCGCTTAAAGACGCCGGCATAAAAGTGTTCTACATTCCCTCGGCAAATTCGCTTCAAGGAATAAAGGACAACATAAAATTCATTGCAGAATATACTCAAACCGATGAAAAAGGTTCCGAATTAATAAAAAACATTGATGATACAATTGACAAAATAAAAAAGACAACAGAAAAAGCATCGCAAAAGAAAAAGGTTTATTTTGAAATTTCACAAGGCTACAGCTTCGGAAAAGATACTTTCCTTAATGAAATGGTTGAGATTGCCGGCGGAGAAAATATTTTTGCAGGCCAAAGCGGATGGATTTCAGTAACTGACGAAAGCATAATTTCCGCAAATCCAGACATAATTATTACAAATGTTTCCTACGATGGATATGATTACAAAGAAATCCTTTCAAGGCCGGGTTGGGATGCCATAAATGCCGTTAAAAACAATAACGTGGTACAGGTTCCTTTAAACCCAACTTCAAGAGCTTCACAAAATATTGCCGAGGGCATGATGATAATTGCAAAGGCAATAAATCCTGATTTATATGAGTAAAAAAAGCTTATTTATAGTTATTGCCGCAACAATGGCGGCTATAATATTCGGAGTTGCTGTCGGAAGTGTTTTTATAAAACCTTCCGACATTATTTCCGTTCTTTTGAATAAAATCTTTCAAAAGCCATTCCCCGATGGTTTTGATGAGGCAAATGTTTCAATTATATGGGAGCTTCGCCTTCCGCGCGTGCTGCTTGCTTTTCTTGTCGGAGCGTCGCTTTCCGTCGGCGGAGCAGTAGTGCAATCTGTACTTAAAAATCCCCTTGCCTCACCATTTACGCTCGGGGTTTCATCGGGTGCATCGCTTGGCGCCGGAATTATAATAATAACAGGGTTTTCTATACCTTTCTTAGGAGCATTTACATTGCCGCTTTTCGGACTTTTGTTTGGCATGCTTACAGTATTTTTTGCGGTAATGCTTGCCGCAAAAACCGACAAAATGCTTTCAGGCTCCACAATAGTTTTAACCGGAATGGTCTTTTCAGTTTTTACAAACGCTTTGCTTACCTTTATTGCCGGACTTTCAGGCGATAAATACCAGGCCGTAATGAAATGGCAGCTTGGAACTTTTTCTGCAAAAGGTTGGAATTATGTAAAAATAATGCTTCCGATATTTCTTATCTGTCTTTTTGCGGTATTGCTTTTTTCAAGGGAACTTGACATACTTTCCTTCGGCGAAGAAACTGCCGCAGCTATCGGAGTTCAAACGAAAAAAACAAAATGGCTGCTGCTTATGGCAACTGCAATTTTAACAGGCGCCGCCGTATCATTTGCGGGAGTTATAGGCTTCATAGACCTTATTGCTCCACACATAGCAAGAAGGCTTTTTTCACCGCGGCACAAAATTTTAATCCCAATGTCCGCTCTTTTGGGCGGGATTTTTATGATTGCCGCCGATTTGATTGCAAGAACTGCCGCTGCGCCTAAAGAATTTTCAGTAAACGTAATAGCAGCACTTGTCGGCGCACCGTTTTTTGCTTATGTGTATTTAAGGAGAAAGCAGAAATGATTTCGGTTGAAAATTTATCCTGCGGCTACAATAGTTTTGACATTGTAAACGGAGTTTCCTTTTCCTGTGAAAGCGGTGAATTCCTTACAATCGCCGGCCCAAACGGCTGCGGAAAAACAACAATGCTGCGTGCCCTTGCAGGCTTTCTGCCATACAAAGGCAGCATAAAGTTGAACGGAGCGGAGCTTTCGTCACTAAAAAGAAAAGATATATCCTCTCAAATTGCTTTTATGCAGCAAATTTCGGAAATATATTTCCCTTATACGGTTTTTGAAACAGTTTCTCTTGGAAGATACGTACATTTAAGCAAAAATCCTTTTTCTTCTTTTACAAAAAAAGATGAGGCTGTCGTGCTTGAATGTCTTGAAAAAACAGGCATTTTGGAGCTTAAAAACAAGCCGGTTTTGGAGCTTTCAGGAGGCCAGCTCCAAAGGGTGTTCCTTGCAAGGGTATTTGCGCAAGAGCCTAAAATAATCCTTCTTGACGAACCGACAAACCATCTTGATTTGCATTTTCAGCTTGAACTTGCAAAAGTGCTCAAAGAATGGGTTGCCAATGAAAAAAGAGCAATCATAGGTGTTTTTCACGACTTAAATCTTTCCATGGAGCTTTCCGACAAGGTTTTACTCATGGAAAACGGGAAAATCATGGATTATGGCTTTCCTCAAAAAGTTTTCTTTGGAGAAAAAATAAATTCCGTATACGGCCTCAACATAAGAAATTATATGAAAGAAAGCCTTTCAAAATGGGAATAAAAATTGCCGCTAAGGATTAACCTTAACGGCAATTTTTATTAACCTGCGCCCGCAATTTGCGAGGCATCAATATAATTCCCATATATTTTGAAAGAATCAAAAATCGGCGCATATTTGCCGGAACCCTTCGTAGTTACGGCAACATACTCCTTGCCGTTTTTTACGGCAAAGCTTGCAAGGCAGTTGCCGGCCTCATCGGTATAGCCCATCTTTCCGCCAAGTATGGTGACATTTTCTACTTCCGTTCCATACATCCTTGAAAACATTGTGCTTTCAAGCAAAATTCCGTTTGGATGCTGGGGCGTTGAAGCAGTCGTATATTGATATGTGGAAAGGATTTTCCTGCAAAGCTCATTTTTCATGGCATATTCAAGTATAACCGCCATATCTTCTGGAGTTGAATAATGTTCAGAATCATGCAGTCCGCTTGTGTTCATAAAATGCGTATCTTTAAGTCCAAGAGATTTTGCCTTTTCATTCATCAACTCAACAAAAGCGTTTTCGGAACCGCAAAGGGCCTTTGCAAGTCCCACCGTGGCATCTGCTCCGGAAGGAAGTATGGCTCCATACATCATATCAATTATCTTAACAGCCTCTCCATCCTCAAAGCCGGCACGTGTGGCATCCTGTCTAACCAGCGGGTCTATTATTTCATTTGTCATTGTAAAGGTTTTTTCAGTATCGGTTGCTTTTTCAGCCGCAATTATCAGCGTCATTACCTTTGTGAGCGAAGCAGGATATATCCTTGCGCTGCTGTTTCTTTGGGCAAGGATTTTGTTTGCCGAAACATCAACCAATACGGCATATTCGCTCGTGACATCATCCCCAAACTGTACTGTGCTTGAATCTGCCAAAGGGTAAGGAATTTCAACCTTAGGAGTTTCAGGAATTGACTCGGTTTGAATTGTTACCTCGGTTTGAGAAACAACAGCCTGTTTTGATGACAAAGGCTTTACGCTTGCCGGTTCGTCTTGGGTTGAATTTATAGTCAAACGATTGCCAAGCGCAACCGCACCTATTACGGCAATTAAAAAAAGTGAAAAAGAAAAAACGCGGCGCCTTGTTTTATATTTTCTGTCTTTTTTAAATTTCCTTAAAAGTCTTGCCCGCATAAATAGACTTTGCCTCCCATTACTTTTTTAATTATTTTAACATTTTTCACTTTAAAATTCAATCCCTATTTGGTTGAAAATATGCAAAACACATTTAAAAAGAATTGCCTTCGACTATTTTATCCCAATTTTCAAGTACGCAAACAGCTATTTCCTTATCGTACATAAAACCTATATTCTTTTCTATTTCGTTTTTGCAAACAAAAACAGGCATGCTTTCCCTATAAGCCCTTTTGCTCAGCATGGCATCAATTGAATCGCAAACCGCTATAATTCTTGAACCATAGGGTATCTCCTCCCCTTTAAGTCCAAACGGATATCCCTTTCCGTCATACCTCTCGTGATGATGCAGCACGATTTTGCTTATTTCTCTAAGGCTTTGTGATTTTTCAAGTATTTTTGCGCCTATTTGCGGATGTTGTTTTATAATTTCCCATTCTTCATCGGTAAGTTTGCCATTTTTATTTAAAATAAAATCGGGCACACCTATTTTCCCTATATCATGTACATGTCCGGCTATATGTATTATTTCCGCTTCTTCATCAGGAATCATTAAAAAATTGCAAACCTTTAAAGACATGTTTCCTACCCTTAGCGAATGTTCCGCCGTATACGAGTCCTTAGCATCAAGAGCGGCAGTTATGCTTTCAAGCAAATCATGATACATAATCTTATGACTTTCCATTTTTATTTCCCCGCAAATTTATTTTGAGTTAGTATCGGCTAACTTACAGCTATATTTTATCATTTAATTTCAAATCAGTCAACAAAAAGTTTTTTAAAAATCCTATTGACAAACATGAAAATACATGGTATTATACATACATGGTTAGCGTATGCTAACTTATAAGCAAGCCAATACCGAACATACATACATTTTTCTTGCATGTGGGCCTCATCCACCCGCATGTTCTCCTTTTTCCTTTAACCTAAAGCTTTCAAAGCGCATACCAAAAAGGTATGCGCTTTGAGCTTTTTACCCGATTTTTATAATTTTTGCAAAATTAGCCATAAGCTTTTTGGTTCCCACTTTGTCAAAAGCAACTTCAAGCATGCAGTCGTTTGAAATTTTCTTTACAGAAATAACCGTACCCTCGCCAAAAACATTATGTTTTACCCTGTCACCAACCGAAAAATCGACATCTGACTTTGCGGCAGGCGCAGAAGCCATCTTCTTGGCGGCAATCTGCTCTTTAAGTGAATATGAGGATTTTGTATTTGCCGGCATATCTTCAATTTTTGAAGTCTTGAAAGAATTGTCAATCCTTTCAATTAAATCCGGGTCAATTTCTCTTATAAACCTTGACGGCAGATTCCTGTTTGTCTGTCCAAAAAGCATCCTTTGCGAAGCGGAGGTAATATACAGCTTTTCTTTTGCCCTTGTAATTGCAACATATGCAAGGCGCCTTTCTTCCTCCATGTCAGCCTCATTGTCCATGCTTCTTACACCGGGGAATATGCCTTCCTCCATACCGACAATGAAAACCTGCGGAAATTCAAGTCCCTTTGCCGAATGCATGGTCATCATCAACACTGTATCCGAATCTGTTTCAAGTCTGTCCACATCGGTATAAAGCGATATTTCCTCCAAAAATCCGGAAAGCGACGGTTCCTCGGCATCACGCTGGTATTCAGCCATAGTGGATTTTAATTCTTCTATATTCTCAAGCCTTGTTTGCCCTTCGTCACCAAGCGATTTCATATATTCGCCATAGCCGGTCTTTTCAAGCAGTTCATCAAGCAATTCATCCAACGGATGTTCAAGGGCAAATTTTGCAAGTTCTTCAAAAAGTTTTGCAAGCGAAGACAGCGCCAAAGCTTTTTTAGCAAGTGGAGGATAATCCCCCGCTTTTCTCATAACTTCAATTGGATTTTCCTTTAAATCCATTGAAATTTCTTCGATTGCGCTTACAGTTGCATCACCTATTCCCCTTTTGGGCTCATTTATAATCCTTTTCAAGCGCAGCATGTCAAAATTATTATTTATCACGCTTAAATAAGCAACAATATCCTTTATTTCTTTTCTATCATAAAAGCGAAGTCCTCCTATGACCTTATACGGAATTCCACCCTGCATAAAAGCACGTTCAATGCTGTTTGACTGGGCATTCATACGGTAAAGTACCGCATGGTCTGAATATTTCATGCCTTTTGCAATATTATCAAGGATTGTATCCGCAACAAATTTAGCCTCGGAAATTTCATCGGGAGCCTTAAAAAATGTGATTTTTTCCCCATCTCCGCTGTTTGTCCAAAGGGTTTTTGCCTTTCTGCCCTTATTATTTTTAATCACCGAATTGGCCGCACTAAGAATATTTTGTGTAGAACGGTAATTCTGCTCAAGCCTTATTGTCGTACAACCCTTAAACTGCTGTTCAAAATTAAGGATATTTTCAATTGTCGCCCCTCTGAACTTATATATGCTCTGGTCGTCGTCGCCCACAACGCAAAGGTTCTTATGCTTTGCGGAAAGCATGCTGACAAGCATATACTGGGCATGGTTAGTATCCTGATATTCGTCAACCATTATATACTTATATTTATTGCTGTATTTTTCAAGCACATCCGGATGCTTTTGGAAAAGTTCAACCGAAAGTTTTATTATATCGTCAAAATCAAGCGCATTTGCCGAAAAAAGCTTTGATTGATACAAAGAATAAAGCTTTGCGATGACTTGTTTCCTATAATCCCCTCCTGCGGCCTGTTCAAAATCCTCGGGAGTGATTAGTTCATCTTTTGCTCCGCTTATAATGCTTTGCATTGTTTTGGGAGGGAACTGCTTTTCAGAAACATTGAGTTCCGAAAGGCAGGTTTTTATTATCCTTTGGCAATCATCGGCATCATAAATAGTAAAGCTGTTTGCATAACCAAGCTTTTCTATTTCCCTTCTCAAAATTCTTACGCAAGCGGAGTGAAAAGTTGCGGCCATTATTTCTCCGCCTTCTTCGCCAAGCATTTTTTCAAGCCTTTCTTTAAGTTCCCCTGCCGCTTTATTTGTAAATGTTATCGCAAGGATATTCCACGGCTTAATTTCGCTATTATCCGACACAATTTCTTTAAGCCTTTTTACATCAGTTTCTTTTCCCTGTGCAAAAGCCGAAAGAAAGTCAATATCGGACTGGGTTATCCCATCCGGGCAGTAATCGCTGTTATAGGTATTGCCGAAATAAATCATATTTGCTATGCGGTTTACAAGAACGGTAGTTTTTCCGCTTCCTGCCCCTGCAAGTATCAATACAGGTCCGTTAACAGTAAATACTGCTTGCTGTTGTTGTTCGTTCATTCTGCAAAAATATTTTTTGAGAGCGTTTTGTTTGAATTTTAAGAATTCTTTGCTGTTAACCATTTATCCAGCTCCAATCAAAATGTTATCCATGCAGCACAAAAATTTTTGTGCTGCATTTTAAAAGCCATCATTAAAGCCTTGATAGAAAATATTATATCACAAAAAAAAGCCTTTTTGAAGTCAAAAAAATAATATTTTAATTTTAGCATCTTTATAACACAAACGTCTGCAAAACAACATAAAAAATCCGGGCCTTTAATGGCTCGGATTTTTTATGCCTTATTATTAAAAAATGGTTACAATAAGGTTACAAAGTAGATGTATATATTGACATTTTAAAAGATTGTAGTATAATATGGAATAACAGGAAAAAAATAATAAAACTTTTGTGACATTTGTTTTTAAGTAATAAACTTAATTTTGCTTATTTTGCTGCAAGGCGGCCGATTGCGGCAAATAAAATATAAAAGCAAAGGAGCAAACAGTATGCGAATTTTTGTTAAAAACCGTGCGATTTATGTATTTGTTTTTTTAATTTTTCTTTTTTCGGCTTTTTCAAATTCTGTTTTGGTAAAAGCTGAAGCAGGAAATTATTACTTAAGCATGGGTGAGTATTTATCCGCAGGAATGAGAATTACGTCATTAAATGGAAAGTATTTTGCAATAATGCAAACTGACGGAAATTTTGTAATTTACCAAAGTGACACACAAAAAGCGCTTTGGCATACAAATACTTATGGCGGAAATTATACATCATACAGGGCAATAATGCAAACAGATGGTAATTTTGTGGTTTACGGAATAAGAAACGGCAACATGACGGCTTTGTGGAATGCTGGTACTCATGTTAACGGGTCTGGCACTTACCGTCTTGAGCTTGGCGATGACAGTGTGTTAAAAGTAAAGCGAAATGGT
>JAJUHO010000184.1 GCA_029267825.1 Oscillospiraceae bacterium | reverse complement strand
TCCTTAGTCGGGGCAAAAATAGAACGAAAATAAAAAACGGGCAGAGGCTTTGGCTTTCTGCCCGGGAAAAACACTTGCGGAAAGGAGAATAAAATGCGTGACGTTGTAAAAACCCCGCCAAAAGCGCCTCCACCATCTCGCACAAGACCGCGCAGAAGGCGAAAAAGAAATCTATCACTTTATTACCTTATGATTTTTATATTTGTCGGCATATGCGGCACGATTTTATCCCTTACCGTATTTTTTAAAATCAGCGCCATAAATGTTACCGGCGAAACAAAATACGATAAAAACAGCATAATAAGCGCAAGCGGAATAAGTCTCGGCGACAACATTTTCAGGACTAATTACAAAAAGGCTGAAGAAAACATCGAAAAAAAGCTGATTTACATAGACAGTGCAAAAATTACTAAAACGCTTTCCTGCCAAGTAACAATTCACGTCGAACCAAGCGTTCCCTATGCCAACATCGCTTATGAAAACGGATATCTTTTGACAAGCAAAACAGGAAAAATCCTTGAAACACTTTCGGAAGCAAAGGAAAATCTGCCCATAATCAAAGGCTATGACCCGGAAATTTTAGAGCCGGGCGAAAAGCTTAAATCCAAAAAAAGCGAAAGTGAAGGTCTGTTTGAAGAAATATTAAACACAATAAGCAACGTCGGCATGAAAAACATAACCACAATAGACATAACTGACAAATACAATATTAAGCTGTCTTACGAAAACAGAATAAGCATTGAGCTTGGAAGCATAAACGAGCTTGAATACAAGATAAAGTACGCCAATCAGCTGATAAGCTCAAAAATAAGCAAAACAAAAGAGGGCACGCTATTTATGCTGAGTGGCGGACAAGCTTCTTTTGTAAGCAAAAAAGACTGGGAAAAATATGTTCAAAATTACGAAACCGCAACTGTTTCGGAAAGCAGAGCAGACCAAAAATCAGAAGAAACTACTAAAAAAAGTACCGAAACAGCAGCAAACTGAATTTGAAATATTATCCTTTGATTAAAAGAACCTTGGTTTTTTATAAATTATCTTGATATTATTTCAAAAGTGTGCTAATATAATAATAAGTATTTTAATGGGTTGGTATGCCCATTGGATGTAGATATTTTAGGAGGAAATATATATGGCGGGTTTTGCTTTAGACAATGAAGTGCTTGATCCACTGGTTAATATAAAAGTAGTAGGCGTAGGCGGAGGCGGAGGCAATGCCCTTAACTGCATGGTTTCTGCCGGAATAAAAAATATTGAATACATATCTGTCAACACGGATGCCGCGGCTCTGAGAAATTCTAAAGCAACAGTCAAAATCCAGATTGGAGCAAAGCTCACCAAAGGAAGAGGGGCAGGCAACAAACCCGAAATCGGCGAACGTTCGGCACAGGAAAATCGCGATGAAATTGCGGCCGCATTAAAGGGCGCAAACATGGTCTTCATCACCGCCGGCATGGGTGGAGGAACCGGAACGGGAGCAGCGCCTGTTGTTGCAGAAATTGCAAAGGAAATGGATATCCTTACCGTTGCAGTTGTGACAAAGCCCTTTAAATTTGAAAGAGAGCAAAAAATGGCTCAGGCTGAAAAAGGCATTGAAGAACTTAAAAAGCATGTTGACTCGCTTATAGTAATACCTAACGAAAGACTTTTGGTGGGAAAGGACAAGCCTCTTACCATGAGAGAATCTTTTGCGCTTGCCGATGACATACTTAAAACGGGCGTAAAAAGCATCTCCGACCTTATTATTGAAGACGGATTTATCAACCTTGACTTTGCAGACGTTTCTTCAATTATGAAAAACGCAGGCTATGCGCATATGGCAATCGGACACGGCTCCGGAAAAGACAAGGCAACGGAAGCAGCAAATGCGGTTATTTCCAGCCCGTTGCTTGAAACCTCAATTTCCGGCGCAACAAGACTTCTTATCAACATAGTAATGTCGGAAGATGTGCTTTCATCCGATGTTGATACCGCAACAAAGCTTATTTCCGAAGCGGCTGCCGATGGAGTTGAAATTATATTCGGCACCTCTTTCAAGGAAGAATTGCAGGATGAAATGCAGATAACCGTAATTGCCGCAGGCTTTGAAGATTCACAAAAAGACGTAATCAAAGTAGATAATCCGCTTCTTGAAGCTCAAGCCAAAAATACTTTTGATATTGACACATTTGATGATATTTTCAAAATCCTTGACAACAAAAAATAATAACTAAACAATAAAAATCCGCCGACAAGTGTTGGCGGATTTTTTGTTGTGCTTGCATTAAATTCATACGGATAGTATAATTAAATTACGGGGGTGGAATTTTGAAAGCTAAAAAAAATTATATTTTTGTCGCTTTGGGATTTATTATTGCATCCGTTTTGCTTTCCATGCTGACATATTATTGGGCGGGAACTCTTGAATGGGACAAGATAAACCAACTGATGGAATCAAAGCTTGAACAGATAGAAGAAAAAATAAAGAAAAACCAAAGCGAAACCGATACCCTCGTTGCACAGCTTAAAGACGACAGCCTTTCAAAAACAAAAGCCCTTTCAATAATGATTCTTGAAAACCCGTCAATCTTAAAAGATGTGGAATCGCTTGAAGAAATAAGGATTGCACTTGGACTAAGCGAAATAAACATTTCCGATGAAAACGGAAACATAATAGTTTCCACTTCCGCTTATGCCACAAATGCCGCAGATATGGGCGGGCATATTTCTGATTTTCTGCCGGCCATACAAAACAAAAATTTTTCAATGACAATAACAGAAGATATATCAGGCACAAAACGCTTTTACACAGGAGTTTCCCGCCTTGACAAGCCGGGAATAGTACAGACGGCCTCTACTCCGGCATATCTTAAAGCTATTATGGGGTTTTATGACATTTCATCGGTATGCACAGAGGATTTTGTTATTGAAAATGGATATGCCGCAATAATTGATAC
>JAJUHO010000114.1 GCA_029267825.1 Oscillospiraceae bacterium | reverse complement strand
TTCTTTTGAAAGCGTCATCATAACGGCATAAAGGTTATTTTTGAAAATCTCAAAATCCTCGCAATCGTCCTTTATTTCCGGATTTCCCGCAAGACCGTTTGCCATTATGCAGGCCATGTCGTTTGTGGAAGTATCCCCGTCTACGCTGACGCGGTTAAAAGTCCTTTTGGTCACCGCCAAAAGAGCACGGCTCAGCATTTCGCTTGAAATTGCCGCATCCGTAGTCATAAAGCAAAGCATTGTCGCCATATTGGGATGAATCATTCCGCTGCCCTTTGCAATTCCGCCTATCCTGCAAAGCTTTCCGCCAAGCTTAAATTCGACCGCGGTTTCTTTTTTGCGCAAATCCGTCGTCATAATTGCCTTTGCGCAGGCATCGCTTCCATCCTTGCCGGCATCAAGCATTTTTGCAAGAGCTCCCGCATTTTCTTCAATCGGCTTTATATTTAAAACCTGGCCTATAACTCCCGTAGAGGCAACTATTATGTCTTTGGGATTTATATTTAAGGCTTCTGCGGCAATTTCGCACATCCTCCATGCCTTTTCCTCGCCGTCGGCGTTGCAGGTATTTGCGTTTGTGGAATTAACTATAACCGCCCTCGCCTTCCCGTCTTCAAGGTTCCTTTTCGTCACAAGTATAGGCGCGCCTTTTACTTTATTTTGAGTATAAACCGCCGCCGCTGAGCAAATCTTTTCCGAATAAATCATCCCTACATCATTTTTGTTGGGATTTTTGCTCAGCCCGGTATGCATCCCGCTTGCAGAAAAGCCTTGCGGTGCACATACTCCACCTTCTGTAAATTCAATCCGTTCCATTCTATAAAACTCCCCAATATCATTCAAGTCCTGTTTTTTCGTCAATGCCCATCATTATGTTCATGCACTGCACAGCAGCGCCGGAAGCTCCCTTGCCAAGATTGTCAAGCCTTGCGCATAGGAGTATATGCTCATCATTTCCAAAAACAAAAATCTGCATATGGTTTGTTCCCGCAAGAGAGTTTGCAGCCATAAAGCCGTCTTCAAGCACTCCCTCACCCATAAAAGGCATTGTCTTTACAAAATATTCGCTCTCATAGTGCTCTTTCATGATTTCCCAGATATGTTCGGCGGATGTTTTTTTGTAAAGCGCCCTTTTTATAAGCGGAACCGACACAATCATCCCGTTGAAATAATCATCAACTATAGGATTGAACATCGGCTTATACGAAAGCCCCGAAATAACCTGCATTTCCTTTTGGTGCTTGTGGTTTTGCGAAAGCGCATAAAACCTTGGCGAAAAAAATTCGCTTGGCTTATCCTGCCCCTCATAGCGCTCTATCATTTTTTTGCCGCCGCCGCTGTATCCGCTGACCGCATAGCAGCTTACCGCCTGGTGCGGAGCTATTATACCGGCCTCGACAAGAGGATAAACAATAGCTATAAATCCGCTTGCATAGCACCCCGGTACGGCAACCCTCTTTGAAGCGGCAATTTTTTCCCTGTGCCTCTTTGAAAGCTCCGGAAAGCCATATGCCCAAGCCGGGTCGGTCCTATGCGCAGTTGAGGCGTCAATTATTTTTACATTTGGATTTTCAACAAGCGAAACCGATTCCCTTGCCGCATCATCAGGCAAGCAAAGAAAAACATAATCCGCTTCGTTTATAAGCTTTGCCCTCTCGGACGTGTCCTTGCGCTTGCTTTCGTCTATAAGCAGAATTTCAATATCGTTTCTACCTGCAAAACGCTCGTATATTTTAAGCCCGGTAGTTCCTTCCTTCCCATCTATAAAAATTTTATATTTCATTTTCATTTCCCTCTTTTTGCAACTTGCTTTTTACAAAATCAATTTGCATTTTTACCGAATCCGGCGCGGGGCCGCCCGGAACCTTTCTTCCGTTCACGCAAGTTTCAAGCTTTATTGCCTCATAAACATCGTTTTCAAATACTTCCGAAAGCTTTTTATATTCTTCAAGCGGCAGGCTTTCCAGCGTAAGTCCCTTATCTATGCAAATTGCCACAAGCTTTCCTGTGATTTTATAGGCATCCCTGAACGCAAGACCTTTTTTGACAAGGTAATCGGCACAGTCGGTGGCGTTTATAAATCCTCTTGCCGCCGCATTCCTCATGTTTTCTTTAAGCACCCTCATGGTTTTAAGCATTGGTATAAACGTTGAAACGCAAAGCTTTGAAGTGTCAAGCGCATCAAAAACCGCTTCTTTGTCCTCCTGCATATCCTTGTTATATGCAAGCGCAAGCCCCTTCATCATTGTAAGCAAGGTTATCAAATCCCCGTAAACCCTGCCTGTTTTGCCCCTGACAAGCTCGGCTATATCGGGATTTTTCTTCTGCGGCATTATTGATGAGCCCGTTGCATATGCATCGTCAAGCTCAATAAATTTAAACTCCCACGAACACCAAAGTATGATTTCCTCAGAAAGCCTTGAAAGGTGCATCATAAGTATTGCAAGCGCCGCGGAAATTTCTATGCAAAAATCCCTGTCGGAAACGCCGTCAAGGCTGTTTTGGGTTATATCCGCAAATCCAAGCGTCTTGCAAACCATCCGCCTGTCTATCGGATATGTCGTTGAAGCCAGAGCCCCGCTGCCAAGCGGCATGAAATCCATCCTTCCGCAAGCATCCGAAAGTCTGCCGATATCCCTTAAAAACATCTGCGCATATGCCATAAGGTGGTGCGCAAAGGTTATCGGCTGTGCCCTTTGCAAATGGGTATACCCCGGCATTACAGTTTCAAGATGATTTGACGAAATCTCGCAAAGCGTCAGGATAAGTTCCCTGACAAGCGCAATAATCCCTTTTGTTTCGTGCTTTAAATACATCCTTATGTCGAGCGCAACCTGGTCGTTCCTGCTCCTTGCGGTGTGAAGCCTCTTTCCGGCATCCCCAATCCTCTCCGTAAGCTCCGCCTCCACAAACATATGGATATCCTCGGCGCAAGGGTCAAATTCCAGCTTTCCGCTTTCAATATCAGAAAGAATTTCTTTTAGACCTTCAATAATTTTTCTGCTTTCCTCTTTGTCTATTATCCCGGTTTCGCCAAGCATTTCAGCATGCGCCATGGAACCCTCTATGTCCTGCCTGTACATCCTTGCATCAAAAGAAATAGAGGAATTAAAGTCGTTTACCTTTTCATCCACTTCCTTTGAAAAACGCCCCGCCCAAAGCTTTTGTGCCATTTTTACCATTCCTTTGCAGCTTTTGAAATCTCAAATAAAAATCATGGGCGAACAGCGTCCGCCCGAAATAAATCAAATTATTTTCCGCGCTTTTCATCAAGCTTTGCCTTAACCTTTATCGGCAAGCCAAAGAGATTGATAAATCCGGCCGCATCAGCTTGATTGTAAACATTGTCCTCATCAAATGTTGCAACTTCCTCGTCATAAAGAGTATATGGCGAAGTAACTCCTGCATTGATTATATTGCCTTTGTAAAGCTTAAGCTTTACATCGCCCGTAACTGTTTCCTGAGTCTTGTCGACAAAAGCAGAAAGAGCTTCCCTCAAAGGAGTGTACCACTGCCCGTTGTAAACCAAATCAGCAAACTCAATGGCAACCTTTTGCTTGAACCTGCTTGTCATTTTGTCAAGGCAAATTGTTTCAAGCACCTCATGCGCATGATAAAGAATAGTTCCGCCGGGGGTTTCGTAAACTCCCCTCGACTTCATTCCCACAAGACGGTTTTCAACAAGGTCGGCAATGCCTATGCCGTTTGCCCCGCCGATTTCATTGAGCTTCTTTATAAGCTCCACGCCGCCCATTTTAACGCCGTCAAGCGCAACGGGAATTCCCTTTTCAAAGCTTATCGTTACATATGTCGCCTTGTCAGGAGCCTTTTCAGGTGAAACTCCCAGCTCCAAAATCTTATCGTAGTTCGGCTCATTTGCGGGATTTTCAAGGTCAAGCCCCTCATGCGAAAGATGCCAGAGGTTCAAATCCTTTGAATAATTTGTTTCACGCGTTATATTAAGCGGAATATTATGCGCTTCGGCGTAATCTATCTCCTCATCGCGTGATTTAATATTCCATATCCTCCATGGAGCAATGATTTTCATATCCGGGGCAAAAGCCTTTATTGTAAGCTCAAAACGAACCTGGTCATTTCCTTTTCCGGTGCAGCCATGGCAAATCGCGTCCGCCCCTTCGGCCTTTGCTATTTCAACTATCCTCTTTGCAATAATAGGGCGTGCAAATGAAGTTCCCAAAAGGTACCTGTTTTCATAAACAGCCTGTGCTTTAAGTGTCGGGAAAATAAATTCGTTTACAAAAACATCCTTCAAATCTTCAATATATATTTTTGAAGCTCCGGTTTTAATTGCCTTTTCTCTAAGGCTTTCAAGCTCTTTGCCCTGTCCTACGTCAGCAGCAACGGCAATAACCTCGCATCCATCGTAATTTTCTTTAAGCCACGGAATAATTATTGAAGTATCAAGTCCTCCGGAATATGCAAGAACCACTTTTTTAATTTTTTCAGCCATAATATATTTCCTCTTTTCGTTAGCTTTAATAATAAGCCTATTATACACGATTATACGGTTTTGTCAAGGGATTATGCAAATTTTTTTGAATATTTTTTATTTTTATGCATTTTTTATTGTATATTTAATGTTTTTATACATTGTCTTTACGGATGAGGCTTCCCTTCTCGGTATGCCTGCATTATGTCTTTAAAAATTTCGCCATTTGACGGGGGAGTCCAAGTTATTGCGTTTGCTCCCGCTTCAATAGTCCTTAAAATGCTCTCGTCGGTAGGCCCTCCGGTGGCTATTATGGGAACATCCGGGAATGACGACCTTATTTTCGCCACGACATCAGCCGTTTTTGCCGCCGCAGATACGTTAAGTATAGTTGCGCCGGATTTAAGCCTTTCGCCTATATCTTCATTTTCATTAACTACCGTCACTACAACCGGAATGTCTATTGCCTTTGAAACCATTTTTAAAACCTCATTAGATGTCGGAGCATTAACCACCACTCCCATTGCCCCTTGAAATTCAGCATGCAGGGCAAGGTTATACACTCTTACTCCCTGAGTAAGCCCTCCGCCCACACCCGCAAAAACAGGTATATCCGCAGCAAGCATCAAAGCTTGTGTGATTATAGGCTGCGGGGTAAAAGGATAAACCGCAATTACCGCATCTGCGTTTACATTTTTTATTATGCTTACGTCTGTTGAAAAAACAAGCGATTTTATAAGCTTTCCAAAAATTTTTATGCCGCTGCATTCCGAAATCACTTCCGGAACCCTTAATGCAAATTTTCTCAAAGTCCCGCTCACTTGCGGCGGGGTTTTATTTTGCATAACTTCCTATCCTCCTTTGGAAAATCCTTAAAAACATTATACTTCCTCATAGGAAAATATACAAGCAAAATGCAGGAAATATTTGATTTTCCGAAAAAATATGGTATACTTATTTTAAACTTAATATGAAAGGGGATTTAAAAATGCCGTTTGAAAAAATAGACATTTCTTCTTTTGAACTAAATCCTTTTAAAAGGATTGGCGAAGAATGGTTTTTGCTCTCCGCCGGAAACGAAAAAAACTTTAACACAATGACCGCAGCATGGGGCGGAATGGGAGTAATGTGGAACAGAAATGTTTTTACCGCAGTTATAAGGCCTTCAAGACATACTTTTAAGTTCATGGAGGAAAATGACAAGTTCTCCGCCTGCTTTTTCGGAGATTCCAACCGCGAAGATTTAAAATACTGCGGGTCACACTCCGGAAGAAATGAGGACAAAATTTCCCACACGAAGCTCAACCCCATATTCATTGACGGCGTTCCCGCTTTTGAAGAAGCCAAAACCATATTTATCTGCAAAAAAATCTACCGCGGAGAAATAGACGAAAACAGCTTTATAGACAACAGCCTTTTTGAATATTACAAGTCAGATACCTTTCATGTAGTATTCATCGGAGAAATAATTGAAATTCTTGAAAAGAATTAAAAAACGGCATCTACGGCCTTTACGCCGCGGATGCCGCCTCTTTTTTCACTCACTATTGCGCCATTACAAGATTTTTAAATTTAAGTCTGAGCTTGTCGGTAATAAGAGCAATAAATTCGCTGTTTGTAGGCTT
>JAJUHO010000001.1 GCA_029267825.1 Oscillospiraceae bacterium | reverse complement strand
CTTAAAATTTTACCCAATTAGTTAATAATAAAATATTATACAAAATATTATCGATTTGTGCAAGTACCAACTTTACGAAATTATATTAAAATTGTATGTTATTTTGTACATAAAATTTACGTAATTAAAATTTAATGACCATTGGCTTTTGATTTTTTTGCCAATGGCCCAATTTTATTGATATTATTTTAAATTTTGAATTTTTAAAGCCGCCAATCTATTTGGTCGATTCCGTGCTCTAATAAGAATTCATTTGTTTTTGAAAAATGCCTGCATCCAAAAAAGCCGTTGTATGCTGAAAGCGGGCTTGGATGCGCGCTTTCAAGTATCTTATGTGCGGGATTTGTTATAAGCTTTGTTTTTGAACGCGCATTTGCTCCCCACAATATAAACACCAAAGGCTTTTCTCTTTGATTAAGCAAACTTATGACATTGTCAGTGAATATTTCCCAGCCCTTGCCTTTGTGACTGTTAGGTTCTCCTTCGCGTACGGTCAAAACAGCGTTCATAAGCAGAACCCCTTCATTTGCCCATTTTGTAAGCTCACCGCTTTGCGGGATAGGTATGTTTAAATCCGAACTAAGTTCCTTAAAAATATTTACAAGTGATGGGGGAGGGGCAACACCTTTCTTTACCGAAAAACAAAGGCCATGTGCTTGCCCCGGGCCGTGGTAAGGGTCCTGTCCAAGTATAACCGCCTTTACATCGCTGTATGATGTATATTTAAGCGAGTTAAAAATATCGTTCATGTTTGGATAAATTGTTTTTGTAGCATATTCTTTTTTTAAAAACTCACGAAGTTCCAAATAATAAGGCTTTGAAAATTCATCTTTAAGCAAATCGTCCCATTCATTTCCAAAATTAACCATAATACCACCTGTTATTGAAGTAAAACCGCATAATTAAAGCCTTCGCCTGACTCAATAGGCTGTTCTTTTACATCAAGAGTATAAATGTTTTTAATTTCAATTCTAAGCGGATTTCCAAAAACGCCGTCAAATTTGGATGAAATTTTTAATGAGCCGTCTGATTCAAGCCTTTTAGGAGAATCAAGGACATTTGAAAATTCGCCTTCAGAAGTTTTTATTGAAAATACCGCGCCTTTTTCATAACCAAAAGAGAAGATGCTGAGAGTGTCGTTTTGGAAATTCATTTCAACGGTTATTCCATCAACGCCTTTATAAACAACTGCATTTTGAGCATGAACCTTGTTGCTTTCGTTTTCTTCTGTCATATTGTAAACTTTTCTTGAAAGAAGGCCGTTATACAAATATTTGCATTTCCCGTTTTGAATCATAACATAGTCAACGCAATTTTTTTCGGTTTGTTTCCCATCCACGGAATAAATAAGCTTGGTTGAAAGCTTGGAAATTCCGTTGTCATATTCTTTCTCAACATTTGTTTCAATTGAAGAAACTGATTTTTTCTTGTCCATTATTTCTTTAAATTCCGGATTTTTTTCGCTTATGTAATCTTTTTCGGTTATTATCTGCTTTGATTCATCTGCAAAATAATCTCTATAGATATCTCCGAATCTTATTTCTCCTAAATCAAGGTCACGGTACATCTCCTCAATAAATTTTTTTGCATCCTGCACGGATTTTTCTTCGGAATTTTCCGTATTGTTTCCTGAACATGAAGTAAGAAAAATTAAGATAGAAATAAAAATCATTGCAGTTAATTTTTTCAATTTTGTCGCCCCCATAAAATTCAGTTATTTTAACTTATTATAATATTTTATACATAAAAAAACAAGACAATTATTATAAAAAAATGCGGACAGTCCAAATGCCCGCTTATGTAAAATCATTTATTTCGCATACATTGTTCATCATAGTAGAACTTGTGATTTCTTTGCCATACCCCATTCCGGTTATGGTTAAATTATGGTACCTCTTGTCATGGAATAAATCTATATCCGAATATTGCGAACCATCTTCGTTAAATACCCTTACAACCGGCCGCATGGTATTTTCTTCGTTGTTTTTTATAACAAGAGCAACCCGTCCGTCGCTTAAACTTACAAGCATTCCTGCCGGATATGCGGCAACCGATTTCAAGAAGGCGGTTAAAACTTCTTGGTCAAAATGAATGTCCGTATTTCCCATCATATATTCAATAACCTCACTGGGAAAACTTCCTTTTCGGTATGGCCTGTCTGAGGTAAGAGCATCATATACATCTGCGACAGCAAGAATCCTGCCAAAAAGAGGTATTTGTTCACCTTTAAGTTTTTTAGGATACCCTTTTCCGTTAATTTTTTCGTGGTGGCTTTCAATTCCCATTAAAGTCACTATCGAGCACATGTTGCTGTTTTTTAATTTTAAAAATCCGTCTTCGGGATGTTTTTTAACAATTTCAAATTCTTCTGTTGTAAGTCGTGAAGGCTTGTTTAATATTTCTTTTGGAATTGACACTTTTCCTATATCGTGCAAAAGCCCGCTGAGCGCAAGGTTATTGAGATTTTCTTCATTAAAGCCAAGTTTTATTCCTATTGCAACAGAAAGAACGGCAACCGATAATGAATGTTGGTAAGTATAGTCGTCATGTCCTTTTAGTTCAATTAAATTTATTAAAATTTTTTCCCTTGAAAGCATATCAAAAACAAGCTTTTCAGAAACATTTTTAATAAGCCCGACAGCTCCGACAGTAAGCTTGTTTGTACGTGAAAATTCGCTGAAAATATTTTTGACCGAAATCAAGATATCTTTTTTAATTTTTTCGCTTAAAACCTGATTAATTTCTATGTCGGCCGCAATCTTGCTTTCAACATAAACACCGGTTATATTCATTGTTTGAAGTTTATCTATGTAATTTTGTTTTAGAACTTGACCTTTTGTTAAGAGCGACATTCCGCCTATATCAAAATTAATGTCCTGTGCTAAAATCATTCCTTCTTCAAGAAAATCAACAGGAACAAATATCATAAAATTAACCTCTTGTCTTCATTTGAGTTGTAAATTCGGTATATAATTTTGTTTTTTATTAAATATGATTATACAATAAATACACAGAAAAATCAATATTTTTTTAATAAAAATAAAGATATTAAACATTTTAAATATTTTGTAAACTTTATGTAAATCTAAATTTATTTTGGACTTCTTTTTAAATATAATACTGCAAATAAAATAAAAGCGATGTTTATTAAAAGCAAGAGATAGCTTTGATTTTCACTGCTTTTTTCTTGAAAGATTATTTTTACAGGAATGTTTGCTGAAGAAACTTCAATTTTGCTTTGCGGGACCTTGTTTTTGGCTGAATTTTGACTTTCTTCAATGTTTAAAAATGAAACTGCTTTGTTTTGTGCATTGCTTTCGCTTAAAACAATAGAGCTTGCCGCACCTGAGGGTATTTCCTTGTCGGAAACAAAATAATCCGAGCAATGGGAAATTTCAAAGCAAAGGAATCCGTTTTCATCAAAATATGCCGTACCGTTGTCCTCAAATTCGTTTGTTTGAGTATTGTAATAATAAAGAAAATATTCTCCTTTGGGATAAATCCCGTTTCCAAGGAAAACTGAAATTTTAACCGGGAAAGCAAAATCTTTGTGCGCTGAAAAATTTATGGGGAGGATATTTGCTTCAAGTCCGGAAAAAACTTTCTCGGCGGCACTTTTGGCTTTTTTAGAGGTTTTGCTGAAATTTATGCTTGATACGGTCTTTAAAATATCCTTAAATTCGTCTTCTGCAATATTTTTTGAAAAGCCTGAAAGATAAGCGGCATTTGTTTCCACTTTAATATTAAATCCATTTGAGGTATGTGTTTCACAGGATATGCCGCCGTCATTTTGCCATAAACTTTCACTGCTTTCTGCAAAAGAGGTTTGCGTTGTTGTTTTTGCGCTTGTTGTTTCTGATTTTGCTTTTGTGGTTGATGTTTTTCCCTTGCTGTCTGTTCCCAACTTTATCTTTAAATATGTAGTTTTTTCTTTTGAAATAAAAATGCTTTTTGTTATTTTTTCTCCGTTGTAGTAAACTGAAATTTCATATTCGCCAGCGGGAGCATAAAATATTTTATTGCCGTTGTCATCGCTTTCTGCGTAAAGTGAATAATTTGAATTTTCAAGTTTAATTGCAGTATTTGCCATGTCATTGCCGTCATAATCATATAAATGTATGCTTGCATATCCGTATGGGATATTAAAAACTATTTCGATAGCCGGTGGGGAAATATCAAGATTTTGTGTGTCGTAATCATTCGAATTTCCAAGCACCGGCACAAAAAAATATGAGCCGTTGCGAGAAGAATCATAATTCCCGCCGCTTAAATTCCATGCGATTATAGGAACTGTTCCTTCGCCCCAATTTACGCTTATGCTTTTGTAAAACGAAAGAAGTGTTTTTTCGGCATCGGTCTTGCTTTCCCATCCCGCGGGAGAAATTTCATCAAATGTTATTTTTTTAAATTCTGAGAAATTTGTTATTTTCTTTTTTTCATTAAATATTATCAGTCTGACTTTAAGCAGGCAATTTGAAACATCATATTTTAATGATTGCGAAAAAATTGCTGAAAATTCATAATTTCCTGGTTTTAATGTAGAGTATTCATCTCCGGATAATTGCCAGCCTGAAATTTCTAAAAAATCATCGGTACCTTTTATTTTAATCTTACTATATTTTTCGAGGATTGATTTTTCCGCTTCTTCTTTTGTTTCAAAACCTTTTATTTTTGCAATAGATATGCTTATGTCCGATAATTTTTCAAGTTCAAAATCAGAAATTTTTTCTTCATCCGATAAAATTATTTTTATTGTTGGAGGGACAGAGATGCTGTAAACGTTGTATTTTTCTGAGCGTATAGTTGCAATGAAAGAATATTCTCCTGCAATTTTATTTTCGTATTTTGAAATTAAACTCTCGTCTTCAAGAAGCCATTCAATTACAGTTACCGTATCTTCCGTTCCATTTACCTTAATGCAAGGATATTTTTTGCATAAGCTTTTACAGGCTTCGGAAATGCTTGAAAAACCATCCATTGCGTTGATTTTTATATTTATGTCGGGAAGCGTTTCAAAGCAAGTTATAGGCATTTCCTCACCGATAGCCCAAATATTCAATTTGCTTGGTAAAAAAAGAAACAAACAGGCAAGCCCTATAAAAAGTATTTTTGCCGTATTTTTAAAATATTTCACAACAACGCACCCCGTGTCGGTTACTGTAAAATATTATACTATAAATACTAAAATTGTCAATAATTTGCACTACTTTTTTACAAGCTTGTAAAGTGTTTTCCAAAGTCTTTTTATCATATATATAGACTGAAAGGCGGCGGATTTTTATGTTTTCTGAACTTATAAATATGGCTTTAAGCAATTTGCTTTATTTTGCGCTGCATATAGAGGGGAACGGAGTTTTTCCTAAGCCGTTGAGTGCAAAGGAAGAGGAAAAATGCTTTGTTGAAATGGCAAATGGCAGCGTTGAGGCAAGAAATAAACTTATAGAGCATAATTTAAGACTTGTCGCACACATAATAAAAAAGTATTATTCAAATGCAAAGGATCAGGATGATTTGATTTCAATAGGTACAATAGGTCTTATAAAGGCTGTGTCTACATTCAACTATTCAAAAAATATAAGATTTGCCACATATGCGTCAAAGTGCATAGAAAACGAAATTTTAATGAATTTTAGAAAAACCAAAAAGGATGCGGGGAATTTTTATATGGAAGACCCTGTTGAAACCGATAAGGACGGCAACCAACTTACTCTTATGGACATAGTTGCGGATACAAGCAGCATGATTGATGAAATTGATTTGATTATAAAGTCACAGCAGCTTTATAATTTTATAAATGAATGCCTTGATGAGCGTGAACTTGCAATAATATCATATAGATACGGACTTTTTGGGCATCGGCCTATGACTCAGCGTGAAGTGGCAAAAAAGCTTAACATATCGCGCTCATATGTTTCGAGGATAGAGAAAAAAGCGCTTATGACGCTTAAAAAGAAGTATGAAAAAACTCCGCTTTTTTGTAAACCTCAAAAATAGGTTTATTTTTGTTGACATATGCCAAAATTTAAATATAATAAAACGTGGATAACAATATGCTTTGTTTAAAAATTGCCTAAAAGTAATGGCTTTTAGGCAATTTGCGCGTTTGCGGAAAAGGTTGCTATTTTTTAAAATAGTGTATATAATTATATGAAGATTTAAAATTAACAAAGGAGTCCTTTTAATGACTAAGGCGGAGCGCTTTTTTAAAGAAATAGAGAACAAAAATGTTTTTTTTATCGGAACCGGAGTGTCGCATAATGATTTGATAAGGCTTTTTTTAAAAAAATCCATACCTGTTACCGTTTGCGATAAAAAAACAAAGGAACAGCTTGGCGGAATTTACGATGAATTTTTAAATCTCGGAGCAAAATTTTCGCTCGGCGAAAATTATCTTGATAAAATTGATGAGGCTGATATTGTTTTTCGCACGCCGGGAATGTATTTCAATCATCCTGCGCTTAAAAAGGCAATGTCACATGGGACTATTGTAACTTCCGAAATGGAAGTTTTCTTTGACCTTTGCCCGTGCAAAATTTATGCTGTTACAGGTTCTGATGGAAAAACCACCACCACAACGCTTATAAGCGAATTCCTTTCGGCACAAGGCAAAACCGTGCATAAGGGCGGAAATATAGGAAAAGCGCTGCTGCCTGAAATAGAAAGCATTGATGAAAATGATGCCGCCGTGGTCGAGCTTTCAAGCTTTCAGCTTATATCAATGCGCAAATCCCCTGACATAGCGGTAATTACAAACATAACGCCAAACCATTTGGATGTTCATGGGACGATGGAGGAATATATCGATAGCAAGAAAAATATAATCCTTCATCAAAATGCTTTTTCAAAAGCTGTCCTTAATATGGATAACGAAACGGCAAATTCACTTTCGACTTTTACAAGAGGAAAGCTTTTGAAGTTTTCAAGAAAAGGAATTCCGGAATGCGGTGCATTTTTACGTGATGATGGGAAGATTTGCTTTAATGATTTTGGAAAAATAACAGAAATAATGGATAAAGATGACATAAGGATTCCCGGAATGCATAATGTGGAAAATTATCTTGCTGCTGTTTGTGCTGTTTGGGGAGAGGTTTCGATTGAAAATATCGTAAAGGTTGCAAAAGAGTTCGGCGGGGTTGAGCATAGGATTGAATTTGTAAGGGAACTTGATGGTGTAAAGTATTACAATGACAGTATTGCAACAAGCCCAACCCGCGCGATTGCCGGACTTTACTCGTTTAATCAAAAGCTTATTGTAATTGCGGGCGGATATGATAAAAAAATCCCATTTGAGCCGATAGCAAAACCTTTTAACGAGAGGGTAAAGGTGCTTGTTCTTTTGGGGGCAACTGCCGATAAAATTGAAAAGGCCGTAGTTGAATATGATGGATATGATAAAAACAGCCTTAAAATAATCCGTGCCCAAAGTCTTGAAGAAGCCGTTCAAGCCGCAAGGAGAGAGGCTCAAAAAGGCGATGTCATAACGCTTTCACCGGCTTGCGCAAGTTTTGATATGTATCCGAATTTTGAAGCAAGAGGACGGCATTTTAAAGAAATAGTAAATAGTCTTAAATAAGTTATGGAAAGTTATGGAGGAAAAAATAATGGATTTAGCAAATATAATAAAACTGCTTTCGAATGAAGCGGGAGTTTCCGGAGAAGAAAGCAAGGCAGCAAATCTGGCTCTTTCCTTATTGAAAGAATATACTGATGATGTTTGCATTAAAAACGGGAATGTAATAGGAAAACTTGGGAATCATGATGGAAATTCAATAAAGTTGCTGCTTGATGCTCATATAGACCAAGTAGGACTTATTGTGACTTACATTGATGAAAACGGGTTTATAAAAGCTTCAAACTGCGGCGGGATTGATAGAAGGCTTCTTCCTGCGCAACAGGTGATAATCCATGGCAAAAAAGACATATGCGGAATTATAATTTCAATTCCACCGCATTTGTCAGGCGGAAAAGAAAAGGAAGTGCCTGAAATTTCAGAGCTTTGCATTGATACCGGCATGAGCCGCAATGAGCTTTTGGAAATAGTTCAGCCGGGCGATAAAATTACATTTGACGTAAAATGCTGCGAGCTTTTGGGGAGAAAAATGGCCGGCAGGGCTCTTGATGACCGCGCGGGAGTAGCAGCAATACTTTATGCGGTTGATTTGCTTAAAAATGAGAAGATAAACTGTGCGCTTACGGTCTTGTTTTCAGCACAAGAAGAAATAGGAGAGAGGGGCGCAAAGATTGCCGCATACGATATAAATGCTGATATTGCCATTGCCGTCGATGTGGGATTTGGATATGCCGAGGGAGAAAAGGAAGAAAAGTGCGGAAAACTTGGTGGGGGAGGAATGATAGGCATTTCACCGAGCCTTGATAAAAAGCTTTCATTTGAACTTATTGATATTGCCAAGGAAATGAATATTCCATTCCAGCACGAGATTATGCCGGGGCTTACTTCTACAAATGCGGACCAGTTTTCCGTTTCGGGGTCCGGAGCAAGGACGGTTACGCTTTCAGTACCGCTTAGGTATATGCATACGCCGGTGGAAGTGGTTGATTTGTCGGATGTTGAAAATGTCGGAAAACTTATTGCGGAATATATTAGGAGGATTAAATAAATGTTAATTAAGGAACTTTGCCTTTTAAACGGAATATCCGGCGATGAGGGAGAGGTAAGAGATTTTATAATATCCCAAATAAAGGATTTTTGCGAATATAGTGTGGATGCCCTTGGCAACCTTATTGCTTATAAAAAAGGAAAGAAAACTTCATCAAAAAGGCTCATGCTTTGTGCGCATATGGATGAAGTGGGCTTTATCGTCACTTCGATAAAATCCGATGGAAGCATTAAATTTGCTCCGGTTGGAGGAATAGATTCAGCCGTTTGCCTTGGTAGGGGAGTGCTTGTCGGAAAGGATAAGTTGCAAGGGGTTATCGGCGGAAAAGCGGTGCATAATCTTTCTGATGATGAAAAGAAAAAATTTCCTGATATTTCATCGCTTTATATAGATATAGGCGCTTCTTCAAAAGAAGAAGCAGAAAAATTTGTGGCTTTGGGAGATAGTATTTGCTTTAAATCAGAGTTTGTTTCTTTCGGCAGCGGCATGCTAAAAGGCAAGGCAATTGACGACAGGGCCGGCTGTGCAATGCTTATAGAGCTTATAAAAGAGGAATGGGAATATGACACATTTTTTGTATTTACCGTTCAAGAGGAAATAGGTACAAGAGGAGCAAAGACAGCTTCAAATATTGTGAAACCTGATTTTGCAATAGTGCTTGAAGCCACAACCGCTTCGGATATACCTGGTGCGGAGGACGAAAAACGCGTTTGCGAACTTGGCAAGGGTGCTGTGGTTTCGTTTATGGACCGTTCCACTATATATGATAAAGAACTCTATAAGCTTGCCTTTGAAATTGGACGTGAAAAAAATATTCCCGTTCAAACCAAAACAATGGTTGCCGGAGGAAATGACAGCGGCGCTATACATGTTTCGGGTTCAGGTGTAAGAACGGTTGCTATTTCAATTCCGTGCAGGTATTTGCATTCTCCGTCCTGCGTTGTAAAGGAAAGTGATGTTTTGGCATGCAAAGAACTTGCAAGGAATTTATCTGCGGCAATTTTTAAGTTATGATAAGACAAATCAACGTTGGCTTTGATTTAAATAAAATTCCAAAAGGACATTATGGGCGCAGGATTAAAGCTTGGTTTGAAGCTTACGGCTTTAAGTATGATTTTTGCCGTTTTTATGAAATAAGTCAGGAATTTTTATTTGGCTATGCGGCAATTTTAAATTCCTCTGCGGTTATTGCTGTTGTGGGAAATGATTTTGACATGGAAGAATTGGAATTTTTCATAATGTCAAGCGGGGTTCAAAGCATTGAAATGCCGCGTAATTTGGCTCAAAAACTTAAATTGTCCGGTTATAATTCTTGCGAGCGCATATTTTTTAATTTTGTTCCGGGCAAATATCCTAATGATATGATTGTGGAAAAAAATCCAAGGTTGGATGATGTTTTTGGCATTTTAAGGACGAGCTTTCCGATAGAGGATAATTATGCGCTTTGGCTGACGGAAACTTCCCATAGAGTAAGGCATGGGATAAGCAGGGTGTATCTTTACAAGGATACTACTGCCGAACTTTGTTTTAAGGGTGATGGCTGCGCTTTTTTCGGGCAGATTGCCACCGCTCCGCAAAGCAGAGGGAAAGGTCAGGCAAGGGAACTTCTTTATTGGCTTGAAAACAGGATGTCTGCTTTGGGAATAAAACCTTATCTTTGTTCAAGGCCGGAAATGGAGGGCTTTTATAAGTCATTGGGATTTATCGAATTTGATAGGGATATTATTTTTGAACATATTTAAAAGGGAAGGATTTTAAAAATTGGCGGATAATTTTTTTAATATAGATAAAAGACTTTGCAAACTTGCTGAAGTTGCTGAGGAAAGGTGTTTTGAAAAATTTAAGGAAACCGAACGGATTGCAAGATGCAACGGTGAAAAAGTACTTGCCGCTTTTATAAAAAACAAAGTAAGCGAAAGCTGCTTTAAAGGCAGCACCGGATATGGCTATGGCGATAGCGGAAGGGATATTCTTGACAAGGTTTATGCCGATGTTTTCGGCGCAGAGGATGCCCTTGCAAGACATAATTTTGTTTCGGGCACTCATGCACTGTCGGTTGCGCTTTTTGGGGTTTTGCGGCCGGGGGATACTTTGCTTTCTGTTACGGGCAAACCTTATGATACTCTTGAAGAGGTAATAGGCATAAGGGGAAGCGGCAATGGCTCGCTTAAAGATTTTGGAGTGAATTATTCACAAATCGACTTGCTTACGGATGGTTCTCCTGATTTAAATGAAATTGCCAAGAAAGCTAAAAACTCAAAGGTTATTTATGTTCAGCGTTCAAGAGGATATTCACTGCGTCCGGCGATTAGCGTTTCACAGATAGGAGAAATTGCAAAAGCCGCTAAAACGGCAAATCCGGATGCAATTGTAATGGTTGACAACTGTTATGGTGAATTTGTGGAGGAAATTGAACCTACGCAAGCCGGGGCTGATATTATTGTTGGTTCGCTCATTAAAAATCCGGGAGGGGGAATTGCAGAAACCGGAGGATATATTGCAGGAAGGTCGGACCTGATAGAACTTTGCTCATATAGGCTGACATGTGTTGGAATGGGAAAAGAGGTTGGCTGTACCTTAAACCAAAGCAAGCCTATGTTTATGGGGCTATTTTTTGCTCCGGATGTGGTGGCAAATGCTATTAAAACAGCAAGCTTTGCGTGCGAGCTTTTTAATTTGCTGGGATTTGAATGTTTGCCGCCAAATTCTGAAAAGCGAAGCGATATAATTACAGTTTTAAAGCTTAAAAACGAAGAAAACCTCACTGCATTTTGCCAAGGAATACAAAAGGGTTCGCCTGTTGATTCTTTTGTAACTCCGGAAGCATGGGATATGCCCGGATACGAAAGCAAAGTTATAATGGCGGCGGGAGCGTTTACGATGGGAGCTTCAATAGAGCTTTCGGCAGATGCCCCAATAAGGGAACCGTTTGCCGCATGGATGCAAGGAGGGCTTACCTATGCAAGCGGCAGGATGGGCGTATTGCTTGCGGCGCAAACAATGCTTGAAAGAGGCTTAATTGAGCTTTAAGGGGGAAATTATGAAATTTATTTCATGGAATGTAAATGGATTAAGGGCGTGCCTTGGAAAAGGGTTTGAGGATTTTTTTAAAAGTATTGATGCCGATGTTTTTTGCATACAGGAAACCAAAATGCAAAAAGAACAGGCAGAAGTGCAGCTTGACGGATATTTTCAGTTTTGGAACAGCGCTGTAAAAAAAGGTTATTCCGGTACAGCTGTTTTTGCTAAAAAAGAACCGGTTTCTGTTTCTTATGATATGGGAATTGAGGAACATGACAGCGAGGGACGGATAATTACCCTTGAATATGAGGATTTTTTTCTTGTCAACGTATATACTCCAAATTCGCAAAGGGAGCTGGCACGACTTGATTACAGGATGCGTTGGGAGGATGATTTCCGTTCTTATGTTAAGGAACTTGACTCAAAAAAACCGGTTGTCATATGCGGAGATTTGAATGTTGCACATAAGGAAATAGACCTTAAAAATCCCAAGACAAATGTGGGCAATGCCGGATTTACTCCGGAGGAAAGAGAAAAAATGACAAAGCTTTTGGAAAGTGGCTTTGTGGATTCATTTAGGTACCTCTATCCTGATAAGACAGGGGCATATACCTGGTGGTCGTATATGTTCAATGCAAGGGCAAATAATGCAGGGTGGCGCATAGATTATTTTCTTGTTTCTGAAAGGATAAAAGATAAAATAAAAGACGCAAAAATACATTCCGATGTTTTTGGCAGTGACCATTGCCCTGTTGAACTTGAAATTTTTTAAAAGAGGTATTCCGTATGAAGCTTAAAGAACGTGCGGAGCTTATTGTTAAGTCACTTGATAAAATTTACCCTGATGCCGCCTGTTCGCTTGAATATAAGAAACCATATGAACTCTTGATAGCAACAAGACTTTCTGCACAGTGCACTGACGCAAGGGTAAATATTGTTACACAGAATTTGTTTTCAAAGTATTCTTCCTTGCAAGCTTTTGCTGATGCAAATTTTGACGAGCTTGCAAATGATATAAAATCCTGCGGGCTTTACAAAACAAAAGCTGCAAGCATAATTGAAATGAGCAGACAAATTATTGAAAGATATAATGGAGAAATTCCAAATACTTTGGAAGGTCTGCTTTCTTTGCCCGGTGTTGGTAGAAAAACGGCAAATTTAATAATGGGGGATGTTTTCGGCAAGCCTGCAATAGTTACCGATACACACTGCATAAGGATAAGCTATCGCCTTAAACTGACAAAAAATAAAGAGCCATTTAAGGTTGAAAAGGATTTGATTAAAATTATTCCCCCTGAATCTTCAGCAAAATTTTGTCATCAGCTTGTTTTGTTTGGCAGGGAATTTTGTACTGCAAGGTCTCCGAAATGTGAAATCTGCCCTTTAAGAAAAAAGTTTTTTGAAGAGTGCGGGGAAGAGCTTTCTTGCAAGGTTTAAATTTAAATATGCCTGTCGAAATACCATTAGATTCGGCAGGCATTAAATATTTTTTAATTGTCAACCTAAAATGAAATTAAAGGTTGACAAATATAATTTTTTATGCTAAAATAACCCTGTTTTTAAAATATTTTTTAAGATTGGGGAATGAGCATGATGTCAAAAATTTCAACAAGACGGCTTGTTTTAACGGCAATGTTTGCGGCACTTACCGCAGTTCTTGCACAAATATCGATTCCTTTGCCGACAGGTGTGCCTATAACCTTGCAAACTCTTGCGGTTTCACTTTGCGGCTATGTGCTTGGATGGCAATATGGCGGTGTGGCTGTGCTGGTTTATCTGCTTCTTGGAGCGGTAGGTGTTCCTGTTTTTGCAGGATTTACTGGTGGTTTTTCACATTTCTTTGGATATACCGGCGGATTTTTAATTGGGTTTCTTTTTATGGCAATCATTACAGGATTTAGTTTTAAGTTCAGCAATAAATTTATAAAAATTGCTTTTGGCATAGCGGGATTGCTTGTTTGCCATTTGTTTGGGGTCATACAGTTTTCTTTTTTAAGCGGCAATGGATTTTTAAAATCTCTTGTTTTGGTGTCATTGCCTTATATTGTAAAAGATATTATTTCGGTTGTGGCGGCGTATTTTGTTTCAATTGCCATAAGAAAAGCCTTGCATTTTGAAAATGTTTAAAATAAGGGCACATCATCTTTTTTGTATGCTTTTGTTTTCCGGAAAGGGCTATGATGAAAAATTTTCACAAAATATGAATACTATCGTATGTGAACTGCTCAATAATCCGGAACGGAGCATGGTTTTGCTGAAAGAACCTGACGATATATGTTCTTGCTGCCCAAATCTTCTGCAAGGCAAGTGCGTTTTGGGCGATGATGATGTAAAAAACAAAGATGAAACTGTTTTATCGGGTTTAAAGCTTGAGGCAAACAAAGAATATACATATAAAGAAATTCTTGATATTATTTTAAAAAGTGAAATAAAAGAACTTTTTTTAAATTGCTGCGGTAATTGCAGATGGCATAAAATGGGCGTTTGCAGCTCCAAGCAGCTAATTGAAAATTGCAGAAAATATATAAAAGGTTAAAATCCTGCCGCTTTTAAGCGGCGGGATTTTTTTGTTCTATTCTTGTCCCGTAAGACATATTATTAGCCAAGAGGATTTTAAGGACGGAGGAGATAAAAGTGGAGGAAAAAAATTTTGATAAACTTATTCCTTATTTTGCGGATAGGATAAGGTGGGCATTAGAAAAAGTTTCAATTAAAAATCAAATACAGGAAATAAGGCTTAGAACGGAAAAACCTCTTTCTGTGACGTCTTTTGGCAAAGAGCTTTTTATAACAGAAAACGGCGGGATTTCAAGCAGCCCGTCAATAGGGCTTGTGACGAGCAAAAGGGATGTCGAATACAGCTTTAAGACGATTTGCGAATATTCCGTGCATAGCTTTCAAAAAGAACTTTCGCAAGGCTATATAACTTTGCCGGGAGGACATCGTGTGGGACTTTGCGGGAGCGCGGTCATCAAAGATGGCAAAATGGAAACAATCAAACATATATCAGGCATGAATTTTAGAATTGCAAATGAGGTAAAGGGCTGCGCAGATGAAATTATGAAAATCCTTTTTGCTTCAAAGATTGCCGGAACTTTAATAATAGGCCCTCCTTTAAGCGGAAAAACAACAGTTTTAAGAGATTTGTGCAGGCAGCTTGGGAACTTGAAAAAGGTCTCTCTCATTGATGAAAGGGGCGAGATTGCCTCTGTTTATCAAGGGATTCCACAAAATGATATAGGCATATGTACTGATGTCTTTGACGGATATCCGAAAGAGGAGGGAATGTCCGCGGCAATAAGGGCAATGTCGCCTGAAATTATTATTGTTGATGAAATAGGCGGATTGAATGACTGCATTGCAATTGAAAGATGCTCCAATGCAGGTGTTGTGGTAATTGCCAGTGCACATGCAAGCTCATTTGAAGAGCTTGATGAAAGGAAGCATATAAAAGCTTTGCTTAATCAACGTGTATTCAGACAAGTAGTTCTTTTGGGAAACCGTGAAAACCCCGGATTCATAAAAGATATAAAAGAGGTGCAAAGGTATGCTGAAAATATTAGGAATGCTGCTGATTATCACAACTACGGGACTGACGGGAATTATATTCTCAAAAAGGTTAACTGAAAGAGTGGAATTTTTGTCATTATTAAAGCTCATGCTTGAAGAAATTTCAATACAAATCCGATTTCAGGCATCAACCTTATATGAAATTTTGGATGTACTTTGCCGTGACAAGACTCTTGCCGCACTTAATTTTCTTGAAGAAATAAAGAAAAATTATTCTCCGTATAAAGATTTTTATGACATATGGGCAAATGGCATTGAAAAGTGCCGGTACCCATTTTTAAAAGAAACAGATGTAGATTTCATTAAAGGAATAGGTTTTTCACTTGGGAAAAGTGATATAGAGGGTCAGCTTGGAATGATAAGCCTGCATATGGGTAATCTTGGACTTATTATTGAAAAAGCGCGTGAGGAAAGGGACAAAAAAGGAAAGCTTTACCGTACGCTTGGAATTTTAAGCGGCGCTTTTATTTCAATTCTTTTGGTTTAGCTTTTGGAGGTTTAAATGAATATAGATTTAATTTTTAAAATTGCCGGCATAGGCATAATTGTTGCGGTTCTTAATCTTCTTTTAAAGCGGGCTGAACGTGAGGAGCAAGCCATGATGACCACTCTTGCGGGACTGATTGTAGTGCTTATGATAATAATTAATGAAATAAGCAATCTTTTTGAAACCATAAAGAGCGTGTTTGGGTTATGGTAGAAAATATAATTCAAATTGCTTCGCTTGCAGTTATATCTGTGGCACTATGCAAACTTATGGACAAGTATGATAAGATATACAGCCTTATGATAGGAGCTGCGGCATCTGTTTTAATTCTTCTTGCTGTTTTTGCTTTTGTATCCCCGATTATTCAGACAATAGACAGGCTTTTTTCTGCATCAGGTATTGACGAGCAGTATGTGGTGATTTTGTTTAAAGCGCTTGGAGTATGCTATATAATCCAGTTTGCCTGTGATATATGCCGTGACGGTGGTGAGAACACTCTTGCCGCACAGCTTGAATTTGCAGGCAAGATATGCCTTTTGACACTTGCACTTCCATTGTTTCAAAAATTGTCGGAAATAGTAATGAAGTTCATGTCTCTTTAAAAGAGGGAAAAGAATGAAAAAGATTTTTTGCATGATTTTTATATTTTTTATCTTGGGAACATTTCCTGTTATGGCGACAGATGGCAATGTGCTTAAAAATACTGTAAAAGCAAGTGGCGTGGAAAATATATCACTTCCGGAAAGTGCCGGAGAGTTTATGGATAAAAAAGGTGTGGATGTTTCAGAACCGGAAAAAATGCTTGAAATTACTCCGAAAATGGTTTTTGACTACATATTGGACGGGCTTAAAAACAAGCTTTTAAGTCCGCTGAAAGTTCTTGGCAAGCTTTTTTCGGTCATTTTGCTGGCATCTTTAATTGCCGGAATGGGTGATACTGTTTCAAGCAAAGGGATGTCAAAGATATACGGAATAATAAGCGTTCTTGTTTGTGTCGGCATAATTTCAGAGCCGATTTGCTCTTGTATTCAATCAGTTTCAGACACGCTTGTTTGCGGTGGGAATTTTATGGTAAGCTATGTCCCTGTTTTTTCAGGAATAGTTGCTGCAAGCGGGAATATTTCTTCCGCAGGAAGTTATAGCGCAATTATTTTTGCGGTTTGCGAAGTATCGACACAAATAGCTTCAAAAATTTTAATGCCACTTTTGGGGCTTTGCCTTGCAATGGCTGTTGTAGAATCAATAAATCCTGCAATTTCGCTTTCTGGGATTACGGACGGAATAAAGAAAATTGCCGTATGGGGTATAGGGTTTATAATGACAATCTTTGTGGGACTATTGACAATACAAAGTGTTATTGGAGTTTCAACCGATACGGTTTCTGCAAAAGCTGCCAAATTTGTAGTTTCAAGCGTTGTGCCGGTTGTTGGAAGTGCAATATCGGATGCCTATTCGGCAATAAAAGGCAGCCTTGGTATTTTAAAAAGCGGGGTTGGCAGCTATGGAATAGCAGCACTTTTGCTGACAATGCTGCCGTCAATAATTTCGGTTGTTTTGCTTGAAGCTTCAGTTTGGTGCGGCGCCATAGTTTCTGAAATTTTTGGAGTTAAAGAAATAAACAACCTTTTAAAAAATGTCGTTTCCGTGCTCTCTATTGCATTGAGCCTGCTTTTGTGCTTTACTATAATGCTTGTTGTTTCTACGGCAATAATCATGATGCTTGGACTAAATATGTTTTAAGGGTGAAGTGAATGGAAGCATTAAAAAAACTTGTTGCAGTTTCATGTTTTTTGGCGGTTGGGATATCAATGCTGGATATGCTTTGTCCGGAAAAAAAATTTGAAAAGCAAATACGCCTTATTTTTTCTCTCTTTTTTTTAATAGGACTTGCCGCCCCTTTTTTGTCAGGCGGGAATTTTAGCTTTGAAGGTTTTGATTTGCCAAAGGAAGGCGATTTTTCATCGGTTCAAGATAGCTTAAAAGAGGATTATAAGTCTGCAATTGAGAAAAACATAAGCTCCGCATTGCTTGAGAAATTAAAGGCAAGCGGTGTGAATGCTGATAAAATCTCAACTAAGGTTAATATTTCTGATGACAACAGCATATCTATTAGTGAAATAGAAGTGGAGCTTTCCCAAAATAGTGACAAACAAAAAGCTTTTGATGTTATAAAAAACGAAGTTGGCGAGAATATCCGTGTCGCCATAAATCTGCGGGAGTAAAGTGGTATGGAAAGTTTAATCAATTTTCTAAAAAATAAAATAGGCAAAGAAAATGCTTTTAAGGCAATTATAATTTTAGGGTTTGCCGGAATTGCCTTAATAATGCTTTCTGAATTTTTGCCTCAGAAAACAAAAATAGAAACAGAAAAAGATATGATAACAGAAAATTTTCAAAAAGAAACATCACAAAAACTTGAGGAAGTGCTTTCCGCTATTGACGGAGTTGGAAAAATAAAGGTAATGCTTACCGTGTCCTGTACGGAAGAGTATGTTTATGCTGAAGAGGGGAGCAGCAGCAATTCTTCCGGCGATGGGAAAACTGCTTCTCAAAGTGAGAATAAGCCGGTATTGATAGATGCCGGCGATAAAAAGGAGGCGCTTGTAAAAAAAGTCATAAGTCCGCAAATTAACGGAGTGGTAATTGTATGCGAAGGGGGAGGAAATGCAAGGATCTGCGAAAGGATATATATGGCGACGGCTACTGCGTTGGGAATTTCAACTGCAAAGATATATGTGGCGCAAGGCACGCCTTAAAATTGCCGATAATAAACGCCTGCGTGGCAGAATGGAGAATTGAAGATGAGAAAACCTAATATTATTATAAGGAAAAATCATATCATTTTAGCTTGCTTGACGTTGATTTTGGGTATAGCAATTTATTTAAGCTATGCCTTTACCCAAACCGGGAACAGTCTTGCGGCGACAAATGCGCTTGATTCTTCTTCCGGATCCGGTGGAAATTATGGAGATGCCGCTTTTGTAAATGCCGACGAATCGGATGATTATTTTGCAAAAGCAAGGCTTGATAGAATTACAAAAAGGGATGAAGCGGTGCAAACTCTCCAAACAATGCTTAATGGAGGAGATTTGACCGAAGAAGAAAAAGCCTCAATTACTCAGGATGCAGTATCCCTTTCCAAACTTGTGGAAAGTGAAGGGGTAATTGAAAATTTAATAAAAGCACAAGGGTTTGAGGATTGCGTGGTATATCTTGACGGACAATCCGCAAATATAGTTGTAAAAACCGACGGGCTTGTTCCGTCCGAGGCTGCACAGATAAAAGACATTTTGCTTAGCCAAGTATCAGTTCCGACAGATAAAATTACAATAATTGAGGTTAAGTGATAGCTTTTGCATTATAGGCATAACATATAGCCCCTTAATTCGATAAAGAATTAAGGGGCGTTTTGTTTTATTTGACTGTTACAGTTGACAAATATTTAAAAGTGACATATAGTAACAATCAGATGCTTTGTGATGTAACGAGGAGAAAATCTTATGAAAGTTAAAGCTTATAAAGTTAATTCATTTGCCAAAACTCCTGAAGGAGGTAACGAAGCGGGAATTGTTCTAAATGCTGATTACCTGTCGGATACAGAAATGCAAAAAACAGCTGCCATCTTAGGTTTCAGTGAGACTGCATTTGTTTTGAAATCAAATTTGGCAGATTTTAAGGTAAGATTCTTTACTTCAAACGAAGAAGTTGATTTATGCGGACATGCTACGATAGGAACTTTCTTTACCTTAGCAACCCTTGGGCATATAAAACCAGGCAGTTACCTGCAGGAAACCAAAGCAGGAATTTTTCGCGTTGAAATAAAGGAAGATCTATCAATTATGATGTGTCAGCCGCTCCCAACTTTTTATGAAGCGATTGATAAGAGTAAAATAGCTGATTCTTTAAATATTGAAACTACCAGCATTCATGAGGATTTACCGGTTCAAATAGTATCCACAGGTCTAAGGGATATCATAGTACCCATAAAAAGCATGGATATTTTAAATTCCATAAAACCGGATTTGGAAAAAATCATTGAAATCAGCAGAAAGTACAATGCAGTAGGGTATCATGTTTTTACGTTAGAATCAATCAATGGTTCAACCGCTTGCTGTAGAAACTTTGCCCCCCTGTTCGCAATTCCGGAGGAATCCGCTACAGGAACATCAAATGGTGCCTTTGGTTGTTATCTTTACAAATATGGTAAAATCAACCGCAATCAAGCTTCACATATTATCATAGAGCAAGGCTACACTATGAAAAAACCGTCGGAAATACTGGTTTCTCTTACCGTTGAAGGGAATGATATCAAAGGAGTCAAAGTAGGTGGGAAAGTATTAAATTTATCTTCAATTGAAGTTGACATAGAATGATTTGTATATAAGGGTACTTAAAAAATTTTACCTACATAATAAGTTTCCGTCGGACCCAAATAACTTTGTGCAGGTTTGTTGCCTTCTTTGTAAATTACCAATTTTTCCAGCACAAAACCAGGACTTACCGCATACACCTTTAAAATATTTAAGCCCTTATGACAATGAATTTTTATAGATTGCTTGTGGATATTTTCAAGCACTCCCATTGACCAAAAATGGCTGTCTATTCTTTGTCCTTCCGGTATTGCGTTGGCTATTGCAATGTCATCATCATTAGCCTGAACAGCATAAAATAAAGTATTTTCATTAGTTACCGCATTTGATGGCTGCATGTATAATTCAACTTCATATTTTCCGGTTTCTTTTACCGCAAAATAATATTCCAAATAAGGAGAATCTTTTCCTGGCGTATAATATGCTGTTGTTGGAAATGCTTTTACGGCAGATAAAGTTTTGCCGTACCCATGTAAAATTTCAAAATGAAATAATTCACCATTATCATTGATAAAATCTTTCTTTTGATAAAAATGTTCTGCTTCTATGGAGATGTATCCGTTTGTTTCAATAAATGTTTTATCAGGCAAACCTTTGATATCGGGCAAATATGCCTTAACAAATATCGTGCAAGTACCGCAAGGCATTTTAACCACTATTTGCCCATCGGTTTCTCCGTTTTGCAAATTACGGTCTATAGTTACCTTGATAACATCGGACGCAATATTTATACCATCTAAAATGCCTTTTTCCTTTGAGCATTTAAGCCATTTGTTGTTGCAGGTGATTGTATATTCAGCCAATTTATCACTTAGACTGAATATTGCAAATGAAGTTTCATTCACATCAGGGCGTAGAAAATCATTCATAAATAATTTGTTGTTCCAACCGCCTTCTGAGCGATGTTCGCTGCCATTTAAAGCTATTGATAATCTCGGTTTATTAGCCGGCAATACATTCATAAGTATGGGATTGCAACATTCATCTTCATTCCAACAATGAAAGCCAATATGTTCGGAAAGTCCCATGCCGTACCATTTTCCATTGTCAATGGTATGGTATTCTTCTATTAAATCTTTGTCACGCTTAATGCATTCTTTAACTTGATCTACGAGTTTGTTGGCTTCCATATATCCAAGTTTGGCATAATAATAATTTTTGCCGCTAATCAACCACATTTTCTGCAAATTCAAATTTCCGACAGCAGGGTAATAAACAAGAGAAAAATAAGCCGGTAAGTTATTTTTATCCACAGTCCTATATAATTCATCAGCAATATCAAGCAGACGATAAATTTCCTGCAAGGTATCATCAGTTTCATTATAATTTACCGGATGATATATATCTGCATTCATAGCTTCCGGCCTGCGTCTATGGGCAATTTTTGTGTAACCGGAAATCAACTCGTAAACTTTATCCATTTGTTCGTCATTAAAAACACCGTCAAATTGTTTAGCAATCCATTGTTTTGTATAATCATCCGTTTTGTTGATTGCATTTGTGCCCCATTTGTCAAAATCATAGGCTAAATCCAGGAAAAATGATAATGGAAATTCTTGAGTGCAAATATCGCCCACATTAACTATCCAAAGCTCACGTATTCCAAAATCGTATGCCATAGTCATTTGTTCCCATATTTTAGGGAGATATGAACTGTTAATCCATTCATAAGAAATTGGTGCACCATGATAATCAAAATGGTAATACATGCCGTAGCCACCTTTGTGATTACGCATTTTTTCGGTTGGCAATGTTCTTAAATTTCCATGATTATCATCGCAAAGCATGATAATAACATCTTCGAGTTCTTCATAACCCATTAGCCCTGGGGTGTCTTTGTCCCCATAGAAAAATGGTTCCACTTCTTTATACAAAGCAAGCATTCTTGGTACTTCGGAAAGGTTTTGGTTAACGTATTCTTTTATAAGGCTGTTTTGTGTTTTAATTACATCGCGCAATAAATTAATATTATCAGCCAAAGTGGCATCTTTTCCCATGATTGCGGTATCGGCCTCGCCGCGCATGCCAATAGTGATAACATTTTCAAATTTACCGCTGCGCTTCAAACCGTCTATCCAAAATCTGATAATGCCTTCTCTGTTGGTTATAAAATTCCATGCATCACCATATATCGAGTCTTTTCCACGCAAATATTTATATTCTTCTCCGTATCGCAAACATGGCTCATGATGAGAGGCACCCATTATTACTCCATATTCATTTGCCAATTCATGGCTGGCAAGCCCGGGGCCATCATCACTAAAACGCGAAGACCACATGGCAGGCCAAAGATAATTGCCCTTCAATCTCAGCAGCAATTCAAAAACATGATCATACATATTTGCGTTAAAGCCGCCAAAATTTTTCATTGCCCAATTGCCGAATGCGGGCCATTCGTCATTTATAAAAAATCCTCTAAATCGTACCGATGGTTCTTTGGAAATGTATTTTAAATCTCCGCTTAAAGATACGGCGGATTTTTGTTTTGGCTTGACATCACACCAGTCAACTAATGGGGAAACACCGAGCAGTTCGGATAAATGAAACAGTCCGTATATGGTTCCACGCTTATCACTTCCCGCAATGACAAGAGCCTTTTCAACGCCTTCAAACGGATTGTCTACAACTTGAAACAGATAAACTTCTCTTTTTCCTTCAATAGAAGAAAGGTCAATTATCTTTTTTTCATTAAGTTCGTTAAGAATAGGGGAATGTCCTACCGTACCATATAATATTGAATTTTTGTCCAATGATTTTTTATCATAAGTCGCCGTTGGAGCAACTCCAAAAACCAGTTCCACATCGTGCATAACCTTGCCGGCAATTTTATTTACACCGCTAAAAGCTTCTTTTTCCTGATAAAACAATGCCTTGGCTGAAGTTCTCCCATCAGTGGTTAAAGAATTTTTTAAAGCGGCCTGACTAATTACAAAATCCATAAATAAATCCTCCAATATTTTTATAATTTTATTTTTAAAATTTTAATCTTCAAACAAACTAAGATCTATTGATTCTCCCATTTTTTTATATCCGGCAACGTTTGGATGCAATCCGTCGGTACTGTATTCTTGAATGAGAAAAGAAGGATTTTTTTCATCTCTTATAGCCGCATCAAAATCTATATATCCGTCAAAATACTCGTTGTTTCTTATCCAGGCGTTAATTTTTTGACGCACTTCTTCGCGGATTTCCCAATAATTTTTAGCGTAATCAGTCCCTCCAAATGGGGTAATTGTTGCACCAATGACTTTAATGTCCTTAGCGTGTGCCTGATCTGCAAATTTTTTATATTCATTTATAATCATATCTGCAGATGAGAGAGAATTTGTATATCCGATATCATTGATTCCTTCAAATATAATTACATAACCTACATTAGGTTGATTAAGGACATCTCGTTTGTAACGTTTTATGGCTGCCGGGCCAAGTCCGCCGAATATTGAATTGCCGCCTATTCCTTGATTTAATACTGAAATGTGGGCTGTTTTTGGATTTTTCACCAATCTTTCTGCCAAAACGTCAGTCCAACGGGTATCATAATTAGTTTTAACCCCTCGTCCATCGGTAATGGAATCTCCAAGGCATACTATTGCTTTACTACCCGGATTTGATAAAACATCTATTCCGGTCAAAAAATACCAGACTTCATTCTCTATGGGGTCTTTGAAACTTATATCGGACACATGATTTCCGGCTATAAGATATGAAGTTGTTCTTGCACCGGTATGGCTTGTTATTATTTCAGGTACAGAACCAAAATAAACTGATACAGCAATTCTTTCCAAATCAGATGCGTTATAGTTGATTATGTCAGAAACAGCAATTTGCCCGGCAGGAATAGTCACACTTTCACTTCCTTCATTAAATGTAACTGCCGTATCAAAATTTGGATCTATGGTTGAAGTACCGATATCAGATGGCTTTGAAATATGTACCGAATTAATTACAAGAGGTGTTTTTCCATATTCGTTTGAAAATTTAAAACGGAACTGCATCCCGCCAATTGATATGCGTACAATTTGGCGGAAAGTGTTATTTGCAAGTCCCGGTTCAGGGGGATATTCCGTTCTTGAAGAATCCAAGCCTTGTTGAGCGCTGGCCCAAGTGCCGACCCATTCCATTGCTCCTATTTCAAATGGCTGCAGATAAATGTTGCCTTGCTTATCAATCAATTTTATTACATCTCCTTTTTTTGCTGATACTGAACATTGCTCTTTTGTTGTGCCTGATTTTATTGTTATGGGATGTTCTTGCGTATTTGACAAAATTCCATTGTTATACGATTCTACAATTATCGTAGCGGATAAATCAAATTTTGATGTATTGCTGACTTTAAAATATGCAATATTTTGTACTTCATCGAAGGTTGGTTTTGTCACTTCAATATCATCTGTTTTTATGTTTATTATGTTTTTTGAAGTATCTGAAATACTGCTTTTATTTTCAGTACTGGAAAGAGTATTGCTGTTATCTGATGTTACTAAACTTTGTTGTGAAATATCTGCTTGTTTGTTTTTGGGTGGATTTATAAAAAATAAATAACTAATTATTAAACCAATTATAATCAGCAGTATTAAAGATATCGTTATATATGTTCTTGTTTTTTTCATAAGATATCATCGCCTTATATTTAATATTAATCAACTAAAATTTTAAATACGACAGGCTTATCGCTTTTTATATTTTTAGTAATAATTATTAAAGCTTCTTCTGTTCGTTTCCATTCGGGTTTTTCATCAAAACCTAAAACTGAAACATCTTTTATTATGCCATGGAAATTAGGCAATTTAGCAGCATTCCTATCTCCCAGTGATTTAATTTCAACAATGCCATCATCAGGATATTTTAATACAATAGCATATATATTGCTGCCTTTTACAGTAAATCTAATATCCTTTGAGGTAAAGGTTTTAATTTTCCCATCAGTAAATTGACCTTCTTCTATTTGTGTCGGGCCTTCTCCGGCTACGCGCCAAACTTTACTGTCATATATTGCTTCTCCATTTACTTTCATCCATTTTCCTATTTCCAACAAAATTGATTGTTCTTCATCTGAAATTGTCCCATCTGATTTAGGCCCTACATTTAAAAGCAAACAGCCGTTTTTGCTTACAATGTCAACAAGATCGCAAATAATTTCTCTGGCCGTTTTAAATTCATTGTCATTCGTATAGCACCAAGAATTTCTTGCAATGGCCGTATCAGTTTGCCAAAAATAAGGTTTTTGTTCTGCAAATTGTCCGCGTTCAATGTCAACTACGGCACAACCAAACATAAATGCATCATGTTTATAGTTAATTACAACTTCCTGTCCCCATTCATCAGCTCGATTATAATAATAAGCGGCAAATTTTTTTAACCAAGGTTTAACCGCACTATGTTGAATCCACCAATCAAAATAAATAATTTTTGGACGATACTTATCAACAATTTCACAAGTACGCAGCAACCAGTCTTCCATATATTCTTTTGAAGGGGCAGGTGTGCTGAATAAATCTTGGTGATCTGGCTCCGGCATAGAAGGCCAATAAAAATCACCGCATACAAGTGGTTCTTTTATATCGCTGTCAAATTCTTTGCCATGTCCCAAGAAAAACCAGTGTTCTACGCGGTGAGAGGACGCGCCAAATAACAATTTGCGTTTTTCAAAAGCTTCTTTCAATTCGCCCAATACGTCACGTTTTGGCCCCATTTCAAAAACGTTAAAATGGGAAAGGTCACTATGGTACATTTGAAATCCGTCATGATGTTCGGCAACCGGTATGATATAACGAGCTCCGGATGCTTCAAAGAGCTTGGCCCATGCGTCAGGATTGAATTTTTCCGCCTTGAACATAGGTATGAAATCTTTATAGCCAAAATCTTTATGAAGTCCATATGTTGCAATGTGATGTTCAAATTCACGTGTTCCTTGAATGTACATATTTCGAGGATACCATTCGTTTGCAAAAGCTGGCACAGAATAGACACCCCAATGAATAAAAATTCCGAACTTTGCGTTTCTATACCAATCCGGAATTTTAAATTGTGAAAGAGATTCCCAGTTGTCTTTGTATTTTCCATTTTTTATAGTTTCATCTATTTCTTTTAAGTATGCTTTTCTGTCCATTTTTATAAAGCCCCCTAAAAATATTTATTTTATCAAAATGTTATCATAAAAAAAATCAGAATTCAATGTAAAAAGCTTATTTAGCTTGTGTATTTTAAATAAAAAATGAACGATTGCAATTTTGTTGGTTTTTAAAAATAGATAATAGGTATATGGAATGAATACCTTTTTTATTTTTTGAATATATTTTAATATTAAAAAAATAAAGGAAGAGGCTTATGGTTGAATTTGAAAGGACAGGCATTTCGCCGAAAAGAAAATTTCCCGAACTTAAAAGCAAGGCATCGCTAATGCTGCTGATGTTTTTGGTGCTGCTTGGTGTGCTTGCAGGAACTCTTATTTTTTGCAACATGAGCGGGTCGGATATTTCGGATTTGTCTTTTATAACGCAGGGATTTATTAAGGAAAGGTCGGAGCATACTTTTATCCAAACTTTTTTAGAATCTTTTTCAAGCTCATCGCTTCTTGTACTGGTTTGCTTTTTAATGGGATTTTGGGCCATAGCTCAACCGTTTGAACTTTTTGTGCCTTTTTTTCGGGGCCTTGGTCTTGGAACTTCAATGTCTTATATTTATACTATGTATGGGATAAAAGGCTTTTTTATAATTTTAATAATGATATTGCCACATGCGGTTATTTCTTCGGTTGCAATAATTTTTTCAGTGCGGGAAAGCATAAGGCTTTCCAACCTTTTTGCAGAAACGATTGTGAATGGGAATAATTCAAATATGGCTTCATGCATAAAACTTTATCTATTGAAATTTTTAATTTTGTTTGTTATAATAGGATTATCTTCATTACTCGACAGTATTCTTACATTTGTTTTTGCAGGAGTTTTATTTTAGCTTATTATAAAAATCAAGGAGTTGTATTTGTTTGGGTTTATTTAGCGTAAATTATTCAAAGGCTGGTCCCGGTGTTCCAAAAAATGCTCCTAAAAAGAAACCTTTTTTTCTTTTTTGGGAAATCTTTTTCAGGAAATTTTGGAAGCTTATTCCTCTTAACATAGTATATTTTTTGCTTTGCCTGCCGATAATAACGATAGGCCCTGCAACTGCCGGATTTACAAAGGTTATAAGGAATTTTTCCCAAGAAAAACACGCTTTTGTTTGGTCGGATTTTTTTGAGGCCTTTATGAAAAATTTAAAGCAGGCGCTCCCTGTAGGAATTTTTGATGTTCTTGTAACGGCAAGCATTATTTTGGGATTTCAAATTTATCCTGCTATGGCCGCACAAAATTCTTTTTATTATGTTCCGTATGTTTTAAGCATAAGCATAGGAATAATATTATTGATAATGCATTTTTATATATACCTTATGATTGTAACGGTGGATTTGCCGCTTAAAAATATATTTAAGAATGCATTTATACTTTCTTGTGTGGCGATAAAAAAGAATTTGATTACCCTTGTTTGCGTTGCATTGGTAATTGGAGGTGTATTTGCCCTTTCATGGTATGTCAGCATGTTCTTTTTGCTGCTTTATCCATTGATTGCTCTCTCTCTTGTACAAATGATAATATGCTTTAATTCCTATCCGGTAATTCAAAAATATATAATCAATCCTTATTATGAGGAAAAAGGAGAACAAAATCCTGAAACAAGATACCTTCAGCCGCTTGATGAAGAAGAGGCGGTGTTTGAGGACAAAGGCGGCAGTGAAATGCCGATAAAAGGCCAGTCGGGCAAGAAAGGGAAAATTATTTCCTGAAAATCTTGAAAATTATCTTTACAAATCTCAAAAAATTTGCTATAATTTTATTTGCGTTATGTAAAACGCAATGCCGCATGCTTGGCTTTTGGATACAGCCCTTTTAAAGGGAATTTTACCCTCCTCTTGCTAAGCTGCAGGGAAAAGATTAAAAGGGGTGAATGGCAAATGATGCTCAAAGAAGAAAAAAACGCAATTATTGAGGCAAATAAGATCAGCGAGAATGATACCGGTTCTCCGGAAGTTCAAATTGCAATCCTCACCAAGAGGATAAATGATCTTACAGAACACTTGAAGGTTCATAAGAAAGACAACCACTCGCGTAGAGGTCTTTTTAAGATGGTAGGTCATAGGCGTAACCTTCTTAATTATCTTATGAAGAAGGATGTTAACAGGTATCGTGCAATAATTGAAAAGCTCGGTATCCGTAAGTAATTTTTGTGCGTTAAAGGCAGAAAGGAAATTTTCCTATTCTGCCTTTTAGCATTAAATTAAGGAAAAATAGGTAGTGGTTTTTTTAGCATTAAATCGTGTTTCTTTTGAAAAAGAGACAGGATTTATTGCTAAAGCTGCTGCCTATGGAAATAAAAAAACAAAGGAGCAGTTTTATGTTGTTTGAAAACTACAAAGTATTTAAGACGACTTATGTCGGCAGGGAACTTGTTGTGGAAACAGGAAAGACTTGCATGCTTTCAAACGGTTCTTGCTGGGTAAGATACGGCGAAACTGTTGTGATGGCAAATGTTACCGCAAGCTCTAAACCAAGGGAAGGAGTAGATTTCTTTCCGCTTTCTGTCGATTATGAGGAAAGACTTTATTCGGTTGGAAAAATTCCCGGTTCATTTTTAAAGCGTGAGGGCAAGCCGTCAGAAAAGGCAATTTTGACTTCAAGACTTGTTGACCGTCCGATAAGACCACTTTTTCCAAAGGATATGAGGAATGACGTTTCGGTTGTAATGACAGTTCTTTCGGTAGACCCTGATAATTCTCCTGAAATTGCCGGAATGATTGCCGCATCAATAGCTCTTTCAATTTCGGATATTCCGTGGAATGGCCCGATAGGTGGAATTAACGTGGGCCTTGTCGATGGGGAAATAATCCTTAATCCCAATTTGGCACAGAGGGAAAAAAGTGATTTGAATCTTACCGTTGCAGCCACAAAAGAAAAAATAGTAATGATAGAAGCCGGAGCAAATCAGGTTCCTGAGGATACCATGCTTGAGGCTATCATTAAAGCGCATGAAGAGATAAAGAAGATTGTTGATTTTATCAGCGATATACAAGCTCAAATAGGAAAGAAAAAATTTGAATTTGAATCGCAGGAAGTTGACCATGATATGTATGAAGCCATTGCGGAATTTGCAATGGAAAAGGTAAAATATGCACTTGATACTGATGATAAAAATATCCGTGAGGAAAGACTTGGGCCTGTAAAGGATGAAATCCATGCCAAGTTTGACGAACTTTATCCTGAAAAAGAATTGATGATAGACGAATGTATTTATAAACTTCAAAAAACAATAGTAAGACGCTGGCTGCTTGACGAGGGTAAACGTGTGGATGGAAGAAAGCTTGATGAAATCCGTCCTCTTGCAGCAGAAGTAGGCGTGCTGCCAAGGGTTCATGGTTCAGGACTTTTCACAAGAGGACAAACTCAGGTGCTTACCGTGGCTACTTTGGGACCAGTGAGCGATTCTCAACGCATTGATGGTCTTGATGAAGAAGATACCAAGAGGTATATGCATCATTATAATTTCCCAAGCTATTCCGTTGGAGAAACAAAGCCGAGCAGAGGCCCCGGAAGACGTGAAATAGGCCATGGTGCGCTTGCGGAAAGAGCTCTTGAACCGGTAATTCCAAGTGTTGAAGAATTCCCTTATGCGTATAGGCTTGTTTCAGAGGTGCTTTCTTCAAATGGCTCAACCTCACAAGGTTCAATTTGCGGCTCAACGCTTGCGCTTATGGATGCCGGAGTGCCGATTAAGGCTCCTGTTGCCGGAATTTCATGTGGACTTGTAACCGAAGGAGAACGCTGGATAACTATGGTGGATATTCAAGGCGTTGAAGACTTTTTCGGTGATATGGACTTTAAAGTTGGCGGAACTCATAAGGGAATAACCGCAATACAGGTTGATATAAAAATTGACGGACTTACTCCTGAAATAATAAAGGAAGCTTTTGAAAAGACAAGAAAAGCAAGAATTTACATTCTTGATGAAATAATGCTTAAAGCAATTCCGGCCCCACGTTCGGAAGTAAGCAGATATGCCCCTAAAATGCTTCAAACAAGGATACCTGTTGACAAAATAAGGGAAGTTATCGGACAGGGCGGAAAAGTTATTCAAAAGATACAGCTTGATTGCGAAGTTAAAATTGATATTACAGATGACGGTGATGTTTTCATTTCCGGCGTTGATATTGAAAAGGCTAAAAAGGCATTGCAGATTGTCAATACGATTGCAAATGACCCTGAAATAGGTGCGATTTATAAAGGAAAAGTTGTCCGCCTTATGAATTTTGGCGCATTTGTTGAGATTGCTCCCGGAAAGGACGGACTTGTCCACATTTCAAAGCTTGATAAAGCAAGGGTTGAAAAGGTTGAGGATGTCGTTTCAATTGGCGATGAAATTGTTGTTAAGGTCATGGAAATCGACCAGCAGGGCAGGATAAATCTTTCAAGAAAAGATGCTTTGGCTGAATTGGAAGCTAAAAGGACTCAACAGCAATAAATTTTTCTTTGCATATTTTCTTGTGCCTTTGCTAAAACTATTTTTGCAGAGGTGGTTTAAATGAAAAATTATGCAAACGGAAATGATATTCCTTTGGGGCTTGGCATGGCTCTTGCAAAAAATTTAAATGCTATGAATTACTTTGCTTCTCTACCAAAGGAAAAACAGGACGAGATTATAAACCATACCCATCAAATACAGTCCAAAAGAGAAATGCAGGCATATGTTGACAGCCTGATTCAAAACAATTTTCAATAATCACATAAAACCTTCCGAAATCATAGATTGTATTATCTGGATTTTTCGGGAGGTTTTATTATGTCCGGCGAATATATAATTTTTGCAATGCTTTTGATAAGTTGTATTTTTGCAGTAATAGAAGCCGTTAGGATATATGCTAAAATTTATTTGTCGTCAAAAATAAAGTTTGGTGCACTAACGGTTATTCCACTTTTTGACGGTGGAAATGACGTCGAATACATAGTCAGAAGTCTTATGTGGAAGTTAAATTGGAAAGAATGCTGCCTTAGGGAAGAAATTGTTTTGCTTGACTTAGGTGTAGATGAAGAAACCGCTCTGGTGTGCAAAAAACTTTCCGAGGATAATGGCTTTGTTTATTTTTTAAAGCCCGATGAATTAAAGGATTTTTTGATTGAAAAAAAGTTTGATTAGCGCTATAATGTAATAATGGAATTTTATTTTGCCTTTTGGGGGAAAAGTTTTGGAAGAGCGTCTTTTAAATATTGAGGGCTGTGTTGATAAGGTAATATATAGGAATGAAAATACTTCTTATGTGGTTATTGACCTTGATATGGGCAATGCTATGGCGACAGTTGTTGGTGAGCTTGGAAATGTTGAGGAGGGGGAAGTTCTCAAGGTTTCCGGAAATTATATAAATCATCCTAAATTCGGGGTTCAATTCAGTGCAAAATATTGTGAAAGAAAGCTTCCGCAAAGTGCCTATGCTATACAAAAATACCTTTCTTCCGGCGTTATAAAAGGAATAGGGCCGTCGCTTGCAGAAAGGATTGTGGATGCCTTTGGGGAAAGAACGCTTGATGTGATTGAAAATACCCCCTCCGAACTTTTAAAGATAAAAGGAATTTCTCCTAAAAAATATAATGAAATATCACAGGAATTTAATAGAATTTTTGGAATCCGCAGACTTATGATTTTTCTTTCGGAGTATGGTGTGCCGCCGTCTTTTGCCGTAAAGGCTTGGAAAAGATGGGGGCAGTTTAGTATTGACATAATAAAGGAAAACCCATATTGCCTTTGTGGATTTGGAATAGAACTTGATTTTCAAAAAGCTGATAAGATTGCAAAGTTGCTTGATATGCCTTTCAACAGCATGGAAAGGATAAGGGCGGGGATTGCATATGTTCTTTCCGGTAATACTTTGCTTGGGCATACTTGCTTGCCTACGGACAGGCTGCAAAAATCGGTTTGTGATTTTTTAGGCGTAAGCGAGGAGGATTTTTATAAAACCCTTGAATATGAATACAAAGAAGAAAATGTAATAGAGTATATCAAGGGGAATATTTCCTATTCGTTTTTACCGGATTATTACGTTGCGGAAAGGTATATATCATCAAGAATTGAGGCAATAAGTGATTTCTTTAAAGATAATTTGAATGATTATGAACAAGTGATAAGCCTTGAAGAGGAGCGCGAGGGGATTAAATATGAAGAATTGCAAAGAAAGGCAATTTCGCTTGCTCTTTCAAGGGGATTTTTAATTCTTACCGGTGGCCCCGGAACAGGAAAAACGACAACATTAAATGCCATAATATCCCTTTATGAACAACAGGGCATGAGGGTGATGATTTGTGCGCCGACAGGACGTGCTGCAAAAAGAATTTCCGATTTGACCGGATATGAAGCAAAGACTATCCATAGGCTTCTTGAAATGGGATATGATGGTGATGGAAAACTTAAATTTATTCACAATGAAAATAATCCCATCAACTGCGATGTGCTTATTGTTGATGAAATGTCAATGGTCGATACGCTTTTGTTTGAGGCTTTGCTAAGAGGGATAAAGCTAAACTGCAGACTTATCATGGTAGGTGATAGCAATCAACTTCCGTCGGTTGGTGCTGGAAATTTGCTTAAAGATATGATTGAAAGCGGAAAAATTACTGTGGTTGAGCTTAAAAAGATTTTCAGACAGGCCCAACAGAGCTGCATAGTTACAAATGCCCATAGGATAGTAAATGGTGAGGTTCCTGATTTAACTAAAAAAGACAGCGATTTTTTCTTTTTACAAAGACAAAACGAAGAAACGGTTCTTGAAACGGTCGTGGATTTGTATAAAAATAGACTCCCGAAAGCATACGGATATTCTCCACTTGATGATATACAAATACTTTCTCCGACGAGGAAAGGAGTTTTGGGGGTAATTGAGCTTAATAAAAGATTGCAGGCGGAAATAAATCCGCCTCAGAAGCATTTAAGCGAGGCAAAGAGCATAATTTATACATTTAGGGAAAACGACAAAGTAATGCAGACAAAAAATAATTACGATATTGTCTGGATAAAAGATAATGAGGCAGGAGCAGGAATTTTTAACGGTGACATAGGAACTATAAAAAGAATAAGCAAGCGTGACGGGGTTGCAGTAATTGACTTTGACGGCAGAATAGCAGAATATAGCCTTGATATGCTTGAACAGCTTGAGCTTGCGTATGCTGTAACTGTGCATAAAAGTCAGGGAAGCGAATTTCCTGCAGTTATAATTCCTTTATTTGGGGGATTTAGCAAACTTTATTATAGAAGTCTGCTTTATACGGCCGTTACAAGGGCAAAAAAACTTTTGATTATAGTTGGTTCAAAAGAACGTATTGAATATATGGTTGCAAATAATCGAAAAGCTTTAAGGCATACTTGCTTAAAGCATATGCTTGAAGGGATTGATTTTAATGAGCAAATTTGAAAAATTCATACAGGATATATTTTTCCCAAACAGATGCCCTTTTTGCGATAAATTTGTAAGATGGGACAAGCTTGCATGTGAGGAATGTTTAATTAAGCTTCCTTTTGTTAACGAAAAAGTTTGCCCATCGTGTGGGAAAGAGCAATGCATATGCTCAAATAATCTTTACTATGACAAATGCCATACGGTTTGCTTTTATGAAGGCATTGCAAGAGAGGGGGTTATAGCTTTAAAAACGAAGAATGCAATAAATGCCGCAGAAATTTTTGCGGATTTTCTTTCTGGCAAGATTGCCTGTGATGGAGAAATTTATGATATGATTGTTCCGGTTCCCATGTCAAATAGAAAAAAGGCGGAAAGGGGTTATAATCAGGCTGAAGAAATTGCAAAATTTATTTCTCAAAGAACAAAAATTCCTTTAAATAGAAATATATTGTCCAAAAATGATAACGGCATTGAGCAGCATACTTTAAATGTAAAAGAACGTGCTTTAAATGCAAAAGATGAATTTTTTATAAATGAAAGTGTAAAATTAGATGGCAAAAAAATAATTTTATGTGACGATGTAATTACTACCGGAAGCACGCTTAATGAATGTGCAAGGCTTTTAAAAGGCCTTGGGGCTCAAAAAATTGTCGGAGCTGTTGCAGCGACTACGAGCTTAAAAAATGAATAAAATACTTGAAAAAATAATTAAAAAGTGATAAAATATATAAAGTTAAGCAAAAAAATGCAAATAATATATTTTTTTATATAAGTTTTATAATGTTTACGCTTGACGCAATTTTTTATCAAAATGTTTTGAGAGGGAACAAAAATGGCTTCTGTGGATATTGGAATTGACCTTGGTACCGCCAGTATAATTATAACTATGGGGAATAAAGGAATTGTCCTTAATGAACCATCGGTAGTAGCATATAATAAAAAGACAAATCAAATTGTTGCTGTTGGGGAAGAAGCTTATAAAATGATAGGCAGAACCCCAGAATATATTGTTGCTGTAAAGCCATTGACAGATGGGGTTATTTCAGACCACCAAATGACTGAAAGCATGATAAATGAATTTATTTTAAAGGTTTCTGGCAAACAGCTTATAAGGCCAAGAATTGTGCTTTGTGTTCCGTCACTTATTACGGATGTTGAAAGCAGAGCAGTAGTTGAAGCGGCAAGAAATGCAGGGTCAAGAAAAGTTTACCTTATACAAGAACCGATTGCAGCTATCCTTGGGGCAGGATATGATATTTCCGAGCCTTGCGGAAGAATGGTGGTTGACATAGGGGGAGGGACAACAGATATAGCGGTTGTTTCTTTAAATGGAATTGTCCGTTCAACATCGCTTAAGCTTGCCGGAAATAAGCTTGATCAAGCTATCATTCGCTATGTTTCTGATAAATACAGGATACTTATAGGGGAAAAGACAGCCGAATTTGCTAAAAAGAGCATTACAAATGTTTTTGATCCTGACGGCAGCAAAAAAATGTTTGTAAAGGGAAGAAACCTTATAAAAGGCCTTCCGGAAAAAATTGAAATTTCTGATATGGATATTTTTAATGCGGTTAAGGATTTAATTTTTGAAATTATTGACGCCATAAAGAGCGTTTTGGAAAGCACACCGCCGGAACTTGTTGGTGATATATATAACAGTGGGATTATATTGACTGGTGGTGGAGCAATGATAGGTGGACTTGATAAACTTATTTCAAAAATGACGGGAGTTCCTTGTATTGTTGCTGATGATCCTATTTTATGTGTTGCAAAGGGCACAGGAATAGCTTTTAAAATGCTTGATAAGTTGCTTGATGGATTTCAGTGCATTTCACTTTATAATTATTAAAACAACAGCCGATAAACAAAAAAGTTTATCGGCTGTTGTTAGTAGTAAAAATATAAAAACCTGCCATTTTAAACGGTAGGTTTTTATGTATAACTTTAATGAGGTATAATGCTAAGCAGAACACCGGCAGCAACTGCAGAACCGATAACACCAGCAACGTTTGGGCCCATAGCATGCATGAGAAGGAAGTTTGTCGGATTTGTTTCTGCGCCGACTTTTTGAGATACTCTTGCAGCCATAGGAACAGCAGATACTCCTGCAGAACCTATGAGAGGATTTATCTTTCCTCCGCTGAACAAATACATAAGCTTGCCAATAAGTACTCCGCAAGCTGTGCCAAACGAGAAAGCAAGCAACCCGAGAAGTATTATTTTAAGAGTATTAAGGCTTACTATTTTATCTGCTGTAGTGGTTGCTCCAACGGTAACTCCAAGGAAAATGGTAATTATATTCATAAGCTCATTTTGGGCAGTTTTGCAAAGTCTTTCACATACGCCACTTTCCTTAATAAGGTTTCCAAGCATAAGCATTCCAACAAGAGTTGCTGCTGAAGGAACAAGAAGCGATACAACAACGGTTACGGCAATTGGGAAAATAACTTTTTCCGTTTTGGAAACCGGGCGAAGCTGTTCCATAACAACAGAACGTTCTTTTTTGGTTGTAAGAAGTTTCATTATAGGCGGCTGGATAATTGGCACAAGCGCCATATAAGAATATGCCGCAACGGCAACCGTTCCAAGGTCAATCGAGAAAGTTCCGTTTTGACCGTAAATTTCAGGATGCGAAAGCATTCTTGAAGTAACGTAAATGGTTGTAGGCCCGTCCGCTCCGCCTATGATAGCAATTGAGGCACATTCTTGCGGTGCAAATCCCAAAAGAGCCGCAAAAATAAACGTAAAGAAAATTCCTCCCTGTGCGGCGGCGCCCAAAAGAAAGCTTTTGGGATTGGCAATAAGTGGACCGAAGTCAGTCATACAGCCTATTCCAAGGAAGATAAGCGGAGGATAAATTCCGTAGTGTACACCTTGGTAGAGATAGTAGAGAAGTCCGCCTACTTCACCGTCTGCCGGACCGGAATATGATGTAAGGTTTGCAAGAGGAAGGTTTGCAAGCAATATTCCAAATGAAATCGGCAAAAGGAGAAGAGGTTCATATTGCTTTTTGATTGCAAGATAAAGGAAAACAAAGGCAATTAAAAGCATCAAACCTTCGCGCCATGTAAAAGCTGAAAAACCTGATGTGGCTGCAAGGTTTGATATTGTTTTAACAAAGGTTTCAAACATAGAAAATCCCTTTCTGTTCAAAAAATTGCGCAGTCAATTTAAAATGCACGAGTGTTTTCGTGAAGTCCGGCTGCCGCCCAAACAGGTCTGCCGACCTTAGCAACTTTTTTAATGCTGCGCACGGCATAAACGGTGTTGTCAGAGTCTGACATAGCTGCTATTGCCGCTGAAATAACCGCAATTACCTCATCGCTTATTCCGTCCTCAATTTGCGCCGACGGAACGGACACAGGCGCCGGGGCGGGAGCAGAAATTGTTTTAGGCACAGGCTTTTCGTCTGATTTTGATTTTTTTAATATCATGCTTAAAATAGAAACAAAAGCAATTAAAATAATCAACCCGCAAAAAACTATTACCAACCCGGTAAAGGTTATTGCTATAACGTCGCTCATAGGCATATTTTTTCACTCTCCTTTGCTAAGCAAATAATAAAACAACAACTTTATTATACCTTATGATGCCCTAAATTGCAATATTAAATTAGATATTTTTTTCACAAACATATTTATTTTTATTTGTAATATACTTATTGACAAAAAAAGCTTTAAAAAGTTATAATTGTTAAAAAGTAATAAAAATGAGGAGATATCATGATGTTGCTTGCGCCTGAAAATATTGTTGCGGATCTTTCATGGTGGGAAAAAATTTGGAATAAATTTGTTGACTTTATACCCACAATAATAACTGCGGTTGTTGTTTTTATTGTAGGAATTATTTTTACAAAAATCCTTGTAAAGATAATGGAAAAAGCTTTGTCCAAAAGCAAGCTGGATATAACGGCACACGCATTTTTAAAATCGCTTGTTAAAATTGTGTTTTACACTCTTGCGGTAGTGATTGCCCTTTCGGTGCTTGGCGTTCCTATGAGCTCAATTGTGGCTGTTATAGGAGCTGCAGGCCTTGCGGTAGGCCTTGCTTTGCAGAACAGCCTTTCAAATTTAGCCGGAGGATTTATAATTTTAATTTCAAAACCTTTTGTTGCTGGTGATTTTATTGAAACCAACGGTGTTACGGGAAAGGTTGAAAGCATAAATATTCTTTACACTAAACTTTTAACGTCGGATAATAAAGCGGTTTTTATTCCCAATGGGCAAGTTTCAAATGCAAAAATTATAAATTTTACTCAAGAGAAGCTCAGAAAGCTTGAGCTGAGTTTCTCAATTTCGTATGACAATGACTATGAAAAGGCAATTTCAATAATTAAGGAAGTAATAGATAAAAATAATATTGCTTTAAAGGATCCGGAACCGTTTATAAGAATGGGAGGACAGGTTCCGAACGGAATAAGCATAGAAGTAAAAGTTTGGGTTGCTTCTGAAAATTACTTCAACCTTAATTTTGACCTTTTGGAAGAAGTAAAAAAAGCATTCAATGAAAACGGAATAAAATTCCCAGTCATTCCGGTTTCCGGGACATAAAATAAATTCCATGCCTGCAATTTTAAGGCATGGAATTTATTTTATTTATCAAACCAGATTTGACATGTTATAAAGCCCGCTTTTTTTGCCTTTCAGGAAAATTGCGGCGTTCACCGCTCCGACGGCGAAAATTTCTTTTGAAGTAGCCGAATGGGAGAGAGTTATGATTTCATCGCGGCCGGCAAAGATGATTTCATGCTCGCCTACAATAGTTCCGCCTCTGATTGCATGAATGCCTATTTCGTTTTTATCGCGTTTTTGTCTGCGCGAGTGTCTGTCATATACATATTGGCATGAGTTGCCGAGAGTTTCATTTATTGCATCTGCAAGCATTAAAGCCGTGCCGCTTGGGGAATCGATTTTTTGATTATGGTGCTTTTCTACAATTTCAATGTCAAACTGTCCGCCCAAAACCGAAGTTGCTTTTTTTGCAAGCTCCACAAGCAAATTTATTCCAAGCGACATGTTGAACGTAAAGAATACCGGAATTTGCTCTGAAGCTTTTTTAATTTTAGCGATTTGTTCGGCCGAATATCCTGTTGTAGCAAAAACTATTGCACAGCCGGAGGAAAGCCCGTATTCTATGAGTGGTTCAAGTGAAGACGGATGTGAAAAATCAATTATGACGTCAGGTTTTACGTTCATTTCATTTGGCGTAGAGAAAACGGGGAAATCGGCATACTTATCAGTGTTTACATCAATTCCGGCGACAACGCGGCAATCGTTGCGTTCTTTTATGATGCTGTATATTACCTTTCCCATTTTACCGTTGCAGCCGCATATAGCTATATCGGTCAAGTTAATCATTCCTTAATAATATTATTTGATAAGTCCTGCTTTTTTCATGGATTCGGCAAGAGCGTCAATCTTTTTTTGCTCCATTTTTATAAGCGGAAGCCTGCATTCGCCAACATCCATACCCATAAGGTTCATGGCTTCTTTCACCGGTATCGGGTTTACGTCAATGAAAAGATTGTTTATAAGCTTTAAAAGTTCTATTTGCATTTTCGCCGCTTCGTGGAAATTATTTTCAAGACAAAGCTTTGTCATCATATGTGTTTCTTTTGGCATTATGTTTGAAAGAACGGAAATAACTCCCTTTCCTCCAAGCGACATTATGGGGACGATTTGGTCGTCGTTTCCGCTGTAAACGTCGAGATTTTCGCCGCATGCGGCAATTATTTCAGCAACATAGCTTATGCTCCCGCCAGCCTCTTTTACTGCGACAATATTTTTATGTTTTGAAAGCTGTACAAAAGTATCAATTGCTATATTTACATTGGTTCTTGGAGGGATGTTGTAAAGCACTATCGGAATATCCACACTGTCAGCGATTGCTGTAAAATGCGCAACAAGACCACGCTGTGATGTTTTGTTGTAGTATGGGCTTACAAGCAGCAGAGCATCAGCTCCAAGGCCCTGAGCTTCTTTTGAAAGCTCTATTGCGTATCTTGTGTCATTGCTGCCGGTTCCGGCAATTACCGGAACCCTTTTTTTCGTCTGTTCAACTGCAATTTGGATGCACTTAACGTGTTCATCATCGGTTAAAGTAGAAGATTCTCCCGTTGTTCCGCATATAATTATTGCATCCGTTCCATTTTCAATCTGAAAATCTATAAGTTCCCGCAGCTTTGCGTAATTTACGCTTCCATCTTTGTTCATAGGGGTGACGATTGCCACTCCGGCTCCTGTAAAAACGGTATTTTTCATAATATCACCCTTTTAAAATGTAATAAAACTTAATCTAAAAATCCTTTTGCGGCAAGAAGTTCAGCCATTAAAACAGCTCCGCCGGCAGCACCCCTTACCGTATTGTGGGAGAGGCATACGAATTTGTAGTCATATTGGCTGTCTTCTCTTAGGCGGCCAATAGAAATTGCCATTCCATTTTCCAAATCCCTGTCAAGTTTTGCCTGAGGACGGTTGTCTTCTTCAAAATAATTGAGGAACTGCTTTGGTGCGGATGGAAGTTTTAATTCCTGTGGAACACCTTTAAATTCTTTCCAAAGTTTCAATATTTCTTCTTTTGCAGGCTTTTTTTCAAAAGACACGAATACTGCAGCGGTATGTCCGTCAGAAACAGGTACCCTAAGGCACTGTGTTGTAATGGATGGGGAAGAAGCATTTACAATTTTGCCATCCTCAATTTTACCCCAAACCTTAAGAGGTTCAAGTTCTGATTTTTCTTCTTCACCGCCAATGAAAGGTATAAGATTATCAACCATTTCCGGCCAAGTTTCAAAAGTTTTTCCTGCACCTGAAATAGCCTGATAGGTGCATGCAAGACACTTTGTCACACCATAATCCATAAGCGGTGCAAGGGCGGGAACATAGCTTTGTATTGAGCAGTTGGATTTAACTGCTATAAAGCCTCTTTTTGTACCAAGCCTTTTGCGCTGCGAATGTATTATTTCCGCATGTTCCGGATTTACTTCCGGAATAATCATAGGAACGTCCGGCGTGCCCCTGTGAGCCGAATTGTTTGAAATAACCGGGCATTCCGCTTTTGCATAGGCTTCTTCAAGGGCTTTGATTTCGTCTTTTTTCATATCTACCGCACAAAATACAAAATCGACTTGGGATGCTATTTCTTTTATATCCGCAGTGGCATCATAAACGATAAGGTTTTTTATGCTTTCCGGAATAGGCTTTGACATAGCCCAACGATTTCCTATTGCCTCTTCAAGGGTTTTGCCTTTTGAACGCGGTGAAGCCGCAACAACAGTAACCTTAAACCAAGGATGATTTTCAAGCAGAATGGAAAATCTCTGTCCAACCATTCCCGTAGCGCCTATAATGCCAACTTTAAATTGCTTCATAAGTATGCTCCTTTTGGTTAAAATTTTTAACAGATTTTATAAATATTAAAAAAACCGGTTGAAAACCGGTTCATCATGCAATATAATAGAAATGTTGACACTTTGAGCCGATATTGAATTCGGCATTCATATGTCGATAGCTCTCCATCACACCGCATGATGACAATTGCAAACCTGTTCGGCTTGCAACCAGGATTGCCGGCGCCTTAAACCAACATCCTTCGGCGGCCTTGCCTTTCGTTTCCCATCATAGAAATAAGGCTTTCTCAAGGAAATTACTTTTCGCAGCCGCGCCTCTATCCGAATATTTATATTTTTATAATATCATTTTTATTTTGATGTGTCAATGATTATTTTAAATTTATTAAAGTACACATTAAAAAGCACTGAAAGGAATATTTTTTGATGAAAACTTCAGATTTTTATTATGAACTTCCGGAAGAACTGATTGCTCAAACTCCGATAGAGCCGAGGAATGCGTCAAGGCTTATGAAAATTGACAGGGAAAGCGGAGAAGTGATACATGACCGTTTCTATAATCTATGCCGCTATTTAAAAAAAGGTGACTTGCTGGTGCTTAATAATTCAAGGGTTTTGCCGGCAAGACTTTATGGCGAAAAATGTGATAATAAAACTTTTATTGAATTTTTGCTTTTGGAGCAAAAAGGGAATATGGTTTGGGAAATAATATGCCGTCCTGGCAAAAAGGCAAAGGCTGGAACTAAATTTTCTTTTGGCGATGGACTTATGACGGCGGAAGTGATTGAGGTCTTGGAAAGTGGAAACCGTATTGTAAAATTCTCTTGTGAGGGGAATTTTTTTAATGTGCTTGAAAAGATAGGGCAAATGCCATTGCCCCCTTATATTAAGGAAAAGCTTGAAAATAATGAAAGGTATCAAACGGTTTATTCAAAAGAACCGGGATCTGCTGCGGCGCCGACGGCAGGGCTTCATTTTACTCCTGAAATGCTTGATGAGATTAAGGATATGGGGGTTAACATTGCATACGTTACACTTCATGTTGGGCTTGGAACTTTCCGTCCGGTTAAAGTTGAGGATATATCGGAGCATAAGATGCATTCCGAGCATTATTTTTTGCCAAAGGAAACTGCGGATTTGATAAACAAGACCAAAGCCGAAGGAGGAAGGGTAATAGCTGTCGGTACGACTTCGTGCAGAACCCTTGAAAGCGTTGCAACGTTTTTCGGTGAATTTTCTGAAAGAGAGGGGTATACGGATATTTTCATCAGTCCCGGGTATAAATTTAAAGCTATTGATGGGCTGATAACAAATTTTCATCTTCCGGAAAGCACTTTGATAATGCTGGTAAGTGCTTTTCTTGGTTATGAAAAAACAATGAATGCATACAAGATTGCCGTTGATGAAAAATACCGTTTTTTCAGCTTTGGCGATGCAATGATTATTTTATGATGGGAATGGTAATAGGATGTTTAAGCTTTTAAAAAAGGAAAATAAAGCAAGACGCGGTGAGTTTCATACAGTTCATGGGATTGTTCAGACGCCTTGTTTTATGAATGTAGGTACATCTGCGGCAATAAAAGGCGGAGTTTCTTCAATTGATTTAGTTGAGTTAAAATGCCAAGTTGAACTTTGCAATACCTATCATCTGCATGTAAGACCGGGAGATAAGGTTATTAAAGAAATGGGCGGACTTCATAAATTTATGAACTGGAACCGGCCAATACTTACCGACAGCGGAGGATTTCAGGTCTTTTCGCTTGCCTCCTTGCGAAAGATTAAGGAAGAGGGCGTGTATTTCAGCTCACATGTAGATGGCAGAAAAATTTTTATGGGGCCTGAGGAAAGCATGCAGATACAATCAAATCTTGGTTCGACGATTGCCATGGCATTTGATGAATGCGTTGAAAACCCTGCAAAGTATGAGTATTCAAAAAAATCCTGCGAAAGAACAACAAGATGGCTTTATAGATGCAAAGAAGAGATGGAAAGACTTAATGCTTTGCATGATACAATAAATAAGAAACAAATGCTTTTTGGGATAAATCAGGGCTGCACATTTGATGATTTAAGAATTTCGCATATGGAGGAAATAGCAAAGCTTGACTTGGATGGATATGCCATAGGCGGACTTGCGGTTGGCGAACCAGCAGAAGAAATGTATAGGATTATAGAAACTGTAGAACCGATAATGCCTGAAAATAAACCAAGGTATCTTATGGGGGTTGGCACTCCTGAAAACATAATTGAGGCTGTGTATAGGGGCGTTGACCTTTTTGACTGCGTAATGCCGAGCAGAAATGCAAGACATGCTACTTTGTTTACATGGAAAGGTATAATGCACGTCACTAATAAATGCTACACGACAGATCCGAGGCCGGTTGATGAAGAATGTGATTGCCCGACGTGCAGAAATTTTTCAAGGAGCTATTTAAGGCATCTTTTTAAGGCTGATGAACAGCTTGCCGGCAGACTTGCGGTTATGCACAACCTTTATTTTTATAATACGCTGATGGAAAAAATACGCGCGGCTATTGAAAATGATAGCTTTGAGAAATTCCGTGAAAAATATTCTCCTCTTCTCAGCACGAGGATTTAAATTTAAAAAAGGATTAAGGAATAAGGGGAACAAAATGGGATTTATAGAATTGTTTTTTATTGCTTTGGGACTTTCAATGGATGCTTTTGCGGTTTCGGTCACAAATGGTATGTGCGCTAAAAACATAAAACTTGGGTGGACTTTTGCAATTGCTTTGACTTTCGGGCTTTTTCAAGGCGTAATGCCTTCGATAGGGTATTTTTTGGGGCAAACCTTTACTGCTTATGTAACCCGCTTTGACCATGTGATTGCTTTGGTTCTATTGGGAATTATAGGCGGGAAAATGCTTTTTGAAGCTATAAAAGAAAAAGACTGTGATGCTTGCGATTCTGTTGGAATAAAACTTACGCTTAATGCGCTTTTGGTTCAAGGACTTGCCACAAGCATAGATGCGCTTGCGGTTGGAGTTAGTTTTTCGGCTATGCGTGCAAACATAATTACATCTGCGGCTTTTATTGCTCTGGTAACATTTGTATGTTGTTTTGCCGGAGTTTTTATAGGCAAACGCTTTGGCGCCGTTCTTAACCGCAAGGCAGAAATTGCCGGCGGAATTATTTTGATAGCAATAGGCTTAAAGATTTTTATAGAGCATACTTTTTTTGGCGGATAATATTGAAAAATTTCTTTTTTTATGGTAAAATTCATACAATTAATTTTTAAAATATTTGAATGGGATTGAGCGTTTTGATTAAATTGGCTATTTTTGATTTGGACGGAACACTTGTAAATTCTCTTGAAGATTTGGCGGATGCGGTAAACTATGCTTTAAGAAAGAATGGTTTTCCTGAGCATGAAACCGATGAGTATAGATATCTTGTGGGCAACGGATTGGCAATCCTTATAAAAAGAGCTTTGCCGGATGGATTTTGCAATGAAGAAACTGAAACTGCAATAAAATCTGATTTTGATTTTTATTATAATAATCATTATTGCAGCAAAACAAAACCTTATGATGGAATTTTGGAACTTTTAAAGACGCTTAAAGAAAACGGGATAAAGCTTGCGGTTGCATCAAATAAACCGGATACTTTTGCCAAAATTATAGTAGAACACTTCTTTAAGGATACTTTTGATTTTGTTTCGGGGAAAACAGATTCAATTCCTAAAAAACCTGCTCCTGATATTGTATTTAAAATAATTGAAGAACTTGGCGTTGACAAGAAAAACTGCATTTTTGCAGGGGATTCGGATGTGGATGTGCTGACGGCAAAGAATGCCGGAATAATTTCGGCAGGATGCTTGTGGGGATTCAGAGATTTTGATGAGTTAAATAAGGCCGGTGCGGATTACATATTGTCCAAACCTTGTGAAATGCTTGAGGTTTTTAATATTATTAAAGGGAGGGCATGCTAATGAATTATAGCATTAAGGAAACAGCTCAAAGATTAAAAGGTTTAAGGGAAAGCCTTGAAATTTCGATTGATGAAATTTGCGCTATGACTTCCACGTCAAAAGAGGACTATGAAAAAATTGAAAACGGGGAAATGGATTTTTCAGTTTCTTTTTTGTATAAATGCGCTGAAGCTTTTGGTGTGGATTTAATTGAGATACTTACCGGTGAAAATCCAAAACTTGATAAGTATGAAATAGTCAGAAATGGACAAGGACTTCCGATTGAAAGGCGGGAAAGATTTGCCTATCAGCATCTTGCATACCTTTTTAAGGGCAAAAAAATAGAACCGCTTATGGTTATAGCGCCTTATGAGGAAGATGCTCAAGACAAGCCGATAATACTTTCCTCCCATGACGGCCAAGAATTTGATTATGTTATTGAAGGTTCGCTGAAATGCGTCTTTGGTGATAAAACAGAAATACTTAATGCCGGTGACGCAGTTTATTATGATTCTTCTACTCCGCATGGAATGATTGCTGTTGGTGGGAAGGATTGCAAATTCATGGCTGTCCTTGTAAAGAAATAATTTTGGAGGATATTCTCAATGGAAGTAAAAGACTTGCATAAGCAGTTTTGCATAGAAGGCTTTGATGAAAACGGGCTTTTAAATAAATTTGAGTTGAATTGTCCTGATAATTTTAATTTTGGTTATGATATTATTGACGCCATAGCAAAACTTGAACCAAATCGAAGGGCAATGGTTTGGTGCAATGAGGCCGGTGAGGAGCATATTTTTACTTATGGCGATTTAATGGAAAAAAGCAATCAGACTGCAAATATGTTGCTTGCCCATGGAGTTAAAAAGGGCGATAAGGTGCTTTGTGTGCTTAAAAGGCATTATCAGTTTTGGTTTATAGCAATTGCTCTTTGCAAAATAGGCGCGATTTTGATTCCGGCAACCAATCAGCTTATGGTAAAGGATTATATTTACCGTTTTGAAGCCGCAGGCGTGAAATATGTCATTGCTACTGCAACGGGAGAAACGACCGAGCATATAGAGCAGGCACAAGAAACTTATAAAGAGATAAAGGAAAGATTTATTGTAAACGGCAACCGAGATGGTTGGATTTCGTTTGATTTGGAAATTGCAAAATATAGTGCATCTCTTGATAGGCTTCCTACAAAAGTTGAGGAAGATATGCTTTTGTATTTTACTTCCGGAACGACTGGATATCCTAAGATGGTTGTGCATAGCTACTATTATTCTGCTGCGCATATAATGACGGCAAAGCATTGGCACAACATAAAGGATGATACCCTTCACCTTACAATTTCTGAAAGCGGATGGGCAAAATGCATGTGGGGCAAGATGTATGGCCAGTTTGCCCTCGGTGCAAGTATTTTTGTTTACGATTTTGATAGGTTTGTGGCAAGTGACATCTTAAAGAAAATTCAGGATTATAAAATTACTTCTTTTTGTGCTCCGCCGACTATGTTTAGATTTTTCATAAAGGAAGGAATTGAAAACTATGACCTTTCTTCGCTCAAATATGCCACAATTGCGGGGGAAGCGTTAAATCCGGAAGTGTTTAATAAATTTTACCAATATACCGGGATAAAGCTTATGGAGGGGTTTGGACAAACGGAAACTGTTGTTATAGTGGCAAACCAACCGGGGACAAATCCAAAGCCTGGTTCAATGGGCAAGCCAATGCCGCTTTATAATGTGGATATCGTTGATGAAGACGGCAATAGTGTGCCAAACGGCGAAGTTGGCGAAATAGTAATAAGAACTGATGGCAGATTCCATAAAGGATTATTTAAGGGATATTACAAAAACGAAGAAGCTACAACCTCCTCGTGGAACAATAATATTTACCATACCGGAGATACGGCATGGAGGGATGAGGACGGGTATATTTGGTATGTTGGAAGAACCGATGATGTAATAAAATCTTCCGGATATAGGATAGGACCTTTTGAAATAGAAAGCGTGCTTATGGAGCATCCTGCTGTTTTGGAGTGTGCCGTTACCGGAGCAAAGGACCCGATAAGAGGAACGGTTGTAAAGGCGACTATTGTACTTTCAAAAGAATATAAGAATAAAGCTTCGGACGAGCTTGCAAAAGAGCTGCAAGAACATGTAAAAAAGACTACCGCTCCTTATAAATACCCGAGGATAGTTGAATTTGTTGATGAGCTTCCAAAAACAATAAGCGGCAAAATCCGCAGGGTTCAAATAAGGGAGCAGGACAATAATAAACAATAAAAATTAAAATCTCCTTGACTTTTTACAGTTAAGGAGATTTTTTATTTGAATATTGAAATTGCTTCCATAAAGAGGTATAATTTTAATTGATAGGGCTGTGTTTAAAACTGAATGGAGGGATTTATGCTTAGCCTTAATTTAAAAGCCTATTCGGTAAGTAATGAAATTGATTTAAATCGTATTGCTGTTGAATTGGGAATAAAGAAAAAGTATACCTGGGAAGAGCCTTTGATAATACAAGGAGAAATTCTTGAAAGAATACTGCATATTGATTTAAGCGAAGATAAAAAGGTAATGGTTTTTTCGTTTGGCAGTATTGTTTTTATCAATATTGAACCGCAGAGTTATCTTTTGTTTATAGATTATTTAAAAGGTTTTGGTGTTGAAATAAGCTCGTCTTGGGAATACTACAACGACGATTATGAACTTAGGGTTTCAAATGAAGAAAATTTTGTGCTTACTGATAAATATGTGGTTATAAATGAGTACCAGCCTTTTTATCCTGAACTTGCAGCGGTAGTGATAGCAAAATCAGTTGCGCTTGAACGTGTTGAGGAACAGCTTGCAAAAATTCTTGACAGCATTGAAACATTGATAGTAAGACTTGAAAAAGGAAAGCTGCAGCTTGGCGACAAGGCGCTCGCAAGGACTACCGCAAAAGTGGTTCGACATGAATACAACAGCATAAGCTACATAATGATTCTTGATAAGCCGGATATTACTTGGACAAACAGCAGCGCGGGGATTTTTTATGAAAAGATGTCTGAATTCTTTGAATTGAATGATAGGTTTGAAATAATTGAGAAAAAATCTTCCGTACTTAACAATATTATAAATGATTTTGCATCAATAAGCCATTCGACGAGAGGGCTTTTTGTAGAACTTGTTATAGTGCTTTTAATTGTGGTGGAAGTTGTTTTAATGTTTGTCGAGCTTTTGCATTCGGCCTGAGAGGGGAGTTTTGTATGGCAAATAAAAGAATTATTTTTGATTGCTGCAAGGCGGCACAAAAATTTTCCCTCTTACGCCTTTCTGATTTTTTTGGCATATCAGAATTTTTTAAATGGAGTGACTGCTTAAAAATCGATGGTAAAGCTTTGGCTATTATTTTTAAATATATTGATCTTGAAAAAACGATTTTTATTTTTGATTATGGCTGCATAGTTTTTGTAAATTTTATTCTTGAAGAAGAAAAAATGATATTTTTTGATTTTTTACGTTCGCTTTCATTTAATATAAATAATGATTTTATTATAAAATACCGCAGTAGCTTTATTTTAAGTGAAAATTTTGAGGATGTTGAGGGTGAAAGTGAAGAATATATATCTTTAATTGCAGGAATACTTGCAAAAGATACAGCTCTTGCATATTTAGAGGAAAATGCGAATGTTTTGCTTGATGAATCCGAGAGCATAGTGGAAAGCTTAAAACGTGCTAAGCTTAATATAAGTGCGGTGAAATATGCAAAAAAGATAGCGCCGATGCTTAAATTTCAGTATTCTGGAGCATATTTTACAAAGGTATTTTTGAGTAATGATAAATTTCATAGTGAGGCCGCAAAGAAGTTTTATGAAAATTTAGGCGCAGAATATTTATTTAATGAGCGCATTAAAGCCTTGGAGCAAAAAACAAATGAATTAAGACGTGTTTATGGTGCATATTTTTCAATCAGCCAAAGCTGGAAAGAAAATAGGCTCTTGTATTTTGAAATAGCGCTTCTTGCTGTTTTTGGCCTGCCTTATATTTTTAATTTTAAATTTGCAGTAAATTTTTTAAAATGTTTTTTTGATTTTCTATTTGGAAAATAAATTCCCCGGCAAGCATTTTATGCAAACCGGGGAATTTGCTATTTTATTTCAAAAACTGCTTCAAGACATTTTTTGCCTAAAAGTTCGGCGCTCCTTGCATCAGGCTGTGATGGCCCTGCATAAATCTTAAATTCGCCGGACTCTATAAAACGGTTTCCGTTTTCATCAACCACTTCAAAGCATTTGTTTGGAATTTTAAAATTTACAACCTTTTCTTCACCTTTTAAAAGGAAAATCCTTTTGAATCCGCAAAGGCTATGCACAGGAAGGGTGTGGCTGCTTTGCAAATCTTTTACATAAATTTGCACAACTTCTTCGCCGTCAAGATTTCCTGTATTCTTTATTTTTACTTCCAATTCAAGGTCATCTGAAACGCCAATAACATTGGAAGAAAGCTTTAGGTCAGAATATTCAAAATTTGTATAGGAAAGACCGAAACCAAAAGGATAAAGGGGAGTGCCTTTAAAGTATCGGTATGTGCGATTTTCCATTGAGTAATCTTCAAACGGAGGCAAATCTTCTGTCTTTTCGTAAAAGGTTACCGGCAGTCTGCCTGACGGAGAAAATTTTCCGAAAATAAGTTCAGCAAGAGCTTTTCCGCCATGGGCGCCGCTGTACCATGCTTGGATTATAGCGTCGCAATGCTTGTCAGCAAAGCGCAAATCCATTGCACTTCCTGTATTGTTTACAAGAATTACCGGTTTGCCGGTTTCAATAATCGCTTTAAGAAGTATTTGTTGAGGCATTGGCAATTCAAGGCTTACCTTGTCGCCCGCGGCAAAAGAATTTCCTGTATCGCCTTCTTCACCCTCTACTGTTGCATCAAGACCAAGGCAAAGAATTGCAACGTCGGATTTTTCTGCAACGGTTACTGCTTCTGCAAGCCTGTCGTTTGGCAAGGCAAGATTGCTTATCCTGTCTGAAAAGAGGTGGCAACCTTCGGCGTAAAGTACGCGGATTCCTTCCTGCCATGCCATATCTTGTATGCCCATGAGGTTTGTAGTATAGCGTGAAGCGGTACCAAAATAATTTCCAATAAGAGCTCCTATATTGTTGGCATTCGGACCTATTACAGCTATTGTTTTTATGTTTTCTTTTTTAAGAGGCAAAATACCATTATTTTTAAGGAGAACAAGGGATTTTCTGCTCATTTCAAGGGATATTTCATTGTGTTCCTTGCTGTCATTCACTTCGTATGGAATTTTGTTGTATTCGCAGTTTTCATCAAAAAGTCCAAGTTTAAAACGTGTGGTAAATGCTCTTATTGCCGCAGCACGGATTTGCTCTTCTGTTACAAGGCCGTCCATATAGGCTTGCATTATATGGAGATAAGTATTGCCGCAATTTATATCACAGCCGTTTTTGAGGGCAAGAGCAGCTGATTCCGGAGCAGTTTTTGTAATCATATGCCTTGTATGGAAATCTTTTATTGCCCAGCAGTCTGAAACAAAATGCCCTTTAAACCCCCATTTTTTTACAAGTATATCTTGAATGAGAGTTTTACTGCCGCAGCAAGGCTCACCGTTTGTGCGGTTATATGCTCCCATAACTGCTTCTACGCCGCCTTCTTTTACGCAAGCTTCAAATGCCGGAAGGTAAGTATCCCACATGTCCCTTGGGGAGGCTTTTGCGTCAAATTCGTGCCTTAAAGCTTCTGGCCCGCTATGTACGGCATAATGCTTTGCACAAGCTGCGGCTTTCATATATTCGCCGTCACCTTGCAATGATTTTACATAAGCTACACCAAGACGTGAAGTCAAAAACGGGTCTTCGCCATAGGTTTCGTGTCCGCGTCCCCATCTTGGGTCACGGAAAATGTTTATGTTCGGTGCCCAGAAAGTCAAGCCTTTATAAATGTCCCTGTCGCCCTTTTTGGATTGTTCATTGTATTTTGCGCGTCCTTCTTCTGCAATGATTTCTGCCATTTTTGCAACGGAATTTTCGTCAAATGTTGCCGCCATTGCAATTGCCTGCGGGAACATTGTTGCGGTTCCGGCTCTTGCAACCCCATGCAAAGCTTCATTCCACCAGTTGTAAGCCGGTATGCCGAGTCTTTCTATTGCCGGAGCGTCGTATCTGAGTTGCGATGCGGCTTCTTCAAGCGTCATTTTAGAAACGAGTTCTTCTGCTTTTTGTCTGAAAAGATCGTATTTTTCCTTGTAGCTTTTCATAAGATACCTCTTTTAATCCAAATTTTTAATTTCCCATGAAACAAATCCGGTCAAGCCGTTGTTTTCGTTGTCACCATGAATTCCTGCCCAAATTATGATTGGTGTTTTAGGCAAATAACAATCCGGCAGCTTTATTTCGACTTTTTGCGGCTCACAATTGCATTTATTATAATATACTTCGGAATTCAAATCAATGTAATTTTTTAAGGTTTTAACTGTTTTTTTAAATATAAATTTTAATATTACGAATAAATTTTTCGTCATTTTTTATCAGGAATTCATGTTTTGCGATAAAAATAAGTGTCCCATCTTGAATATTCATATTCCTCTACATTCGGCCTTTAATGTTGATTTATATTTACTATGAGAGGAATTGTATTCTAAATATAGAATTTCGCGCATATTTTCACCTTTTTAAATTGATTTTTTATCTTAATAATGTTATCATTAAAGCAAAGCTGATTCCATATAAAAAGCTTATTTGATTTGTAGAATTTAAATATAAAATTAGTTTAAAAGGCTGGTTGGAATGGAAGAAAACGATAAGTACAAATATGTTCTTGAAAATCCGAAATATTATGACCTCGAATATATTTCAGCACACATATTGATTTCAATTTTTAGAGAGGCAACTCCCGAATGGACGATAGGGGAGTCTTTTTGCGATTTTACCGATATAACTTATATTTTGGATGGAGAAGCAACATACATAGTGAACGATGTTGCTTATGAAGTTAAAAAAGGCGATTTGATTTGTATTCCTCATGGCAGTAAAAGAAAGGCTTTTACAAATGCTAAAAATCCAATGAAAAGTTTTGCCGTAAATGCTTTTTTGTTTAATTTCAACAGCAGTTCGGGAGACACGGTAGACCTTCCTCTTCCTATAGTTTCAAGAATTCCAAGTCCGGGTCGAATTATAGAACTTTTTAAGCAACTTAATCATGATTGGATGGAAAAAAAGAGCGGGCATATATTAAAATGCCGCGCAATTTTAATGATAATTCTTCATGAAATTTTGGAACAGCTTTATTTTCCGGATTCGCCTGCATTTATGGATTCAAGGGTAGCCAAAATGGTCGAATATATAAATAAAAATTATGCTCAAAAGATAACCGTAAACAGCCTTGCGGAAATGTGGAATTTAAATCCAGTATATCTTGGCGTTTTGTTTAAAAATAATATGAATATGAGTGTAAAGAGGTATTTAAATACTGTACGGGTAAACGAAGCGGAAAAACTTCTTATGCAAGGGGAAGCTGCAGTAAAAGTTGCCGAGCTTTG
>JAJUHO010000117.1 GCA_029267825.1 Oscillospiraceae bacterium | reverse complement strand
TGGTATTTTTCATATCCTTGCTTTTTGGGGCCTCGACAATTTTCTTCCCTCGCAATTTAAATCAAATAAACACTCCGCAAGAACGCCTTTCCGGATTTTTGCTCAAAAACAAGCTTGAAAATGGCTGTTCCGCCTTTTGGGACGCATCGCACACCACCGTTTCAAGCCTTGGAAATGTAAAAGTCAGAGCGGTAGCCTTTCAAGACGGCAGCCTTTCAAAATTTTCATGGTTTTGCAAGGACGAATGGTACTTCGAGCCATTCAGCTTTGTCATAATAAACCCGTCAAACAAAAACGCAGACTTTGGAATAACTGAAAAAAACGTAAGAAAAGCGCTTGGCCCGCCCAAAAAAATCCTTGTGTTTGAAGATTATATAATTTACGATTATGGGAAAAATATTTCCGAAAATATTCGGAAATGAGGGAGTAAAATGGGAATAAGCGCCGTAATTCCCGCATATGGCGAGGCGGAAAATTTAAAATACCTTCTCCCGCAAATAAAAACAGCGCTTTCAAAAACCGGCGAGGAATATGAAATAATCGTTGTCGATGGCATTATCAGCGTCGATAATTCAAGGGAAATCTGCCATAATTTCGGTGCAAAATATTTAAATCAAGAGGAGGCCGGCTTTGGCGGGGCAATCCGCACCGGAATACGCCACGCCTCAATGGACAAGCTGCTTATGCTTGACGGCGACGGTTCGCACAATCCGGAATACATCCCCAAACTGCACAAGGCCCTTATGTCCGGAGCCGATGTCGCAATAGGCTCACGATATGCAAGGGGCGGAAAAACACTTGATTCAAAAATTTCCGTTGCCATGTCAAAGCTTCTTAACTTTATCTACCGCCTGCTTTTAGGAATAGACGCAAGGGATGTTTCAACTAATTACAGGATGTACAGAACAAGCCAGATAAAACAAATAGTTTTAAAATGTGAAAATTACGATGTCCTTGAAGAAATTCTGCTTAAGCTAAAACTTTATAAGCCAACTCTCAAAATCAAGGAAATACCTATACGTTTTGACAAAAGAAAGCTTGGAAAGTCCAAAAGGCGCTTTTTGCCGTTTGCGGCAAGCTATGCAAAAACGCTGTTTATTTTGCTTTTGCAAAGATTTTCCGCACAACGGCACTAAAAATGCTAAGGGAGCTTTTTTTGTACGGGGCAATCGGAGCAACTGCCGCGGTGCTCGATTATTCCGTATTCATGGTTTTTCTGCATTTTGGGCTCTCACCGGAGATTTCAAGCCTTCTTGGGCAGGCGTCGGGATTTCTGCTCAGCTTTTTCGGAAACACATTTTTAAATTTTAAAAAGACTGACCGGATTTTTGTAAGATTTCTTCTTTATCTTTCCGTCTGTCTTTCAGGGATGGCACTTTCAACGCTTTTGATTTTTTTGCTTAAAAATTTGATGAATATTTACGCATTAAAGTTTTTATGCCTTATTCTTTCCGCTGGACTGCAATTTTTGCTGAACAAATTTATAACTTACAGGTGATTTGCATTCTTTCGTGCAAATAATCCCCTCATTTTAAATTTTTATGAGGGGATTATTTTTTTAAAGGAAAGGAAATGAAATATGGAACTTCAAGTAATAGGCAAAAAACTCATGGCCGAAGCGGCGGCACATATCCTCGTACAGGGCGAAAACGGCGCGGACACCTTTTACATAAGGCTTCCGAAAAAATACGGCGAAACCGACCTTTCGCAATTCAGCTTTAAAATGCGGGCTGCATCCGAAAAAAACACCATTGCCGAACAGCTTCTTGAAAGCCTTGCCGACGGGGAGGATATCCTTTTAAAATGGAGTGCAACCTCAGATTTTACAGCCGTTGCGGGAACTCTTTCACTCGAACTTGTTGGAGTATCTCCCTCCGGCGGGATAATAAAAATCCCGTCAAGCGAAATTTATGTAAAGTCTTCCGTCACCGGAGAATACTCCCCGCCGCAAAGCTTAATCGAACAAGCGCTTGCACAAATGCAAACACTTGCCGCAAAGGCAACTGCGGAAGCCGACAGGGCACGCTCCTACATAGGCAAATCAGCCTATGACATATGGCTTTCAAAAGGCAGCACCGGCAGTGAAGATGATTTTCTGAACTCTTTAAAAGGCCAAAAAGGCGACGCCGGAACAGGACTTAAAATTCTTGGCACTTTTGACAGCCTTGATGCCCTTTTGCTTGCCTATCCCGACGGGAAATCCTTTGACGGCGGATTCATGATACTTGGCGAATATTATTACTGGGACATAATGCAAAATTCATGGAAAAGCGCAGGCAGTCTTCAAGGCGCCAAAGGCGACAAGGGGGACAAAGGCGACACAGGCGATTCCGGAAAGGCGGTTATAGTAACGGATTTAACTTCCTCCTCGAAAACAATTACGGTTGCCGACAACATGGAATATCATTTCGGGTCCCTTTCATCCCTTTCGGTCAGCTTTCCAAACGAATTTTACAGCGCATTCATCTGCTTTACAAGTCCTGCCGCCGCAACCGTGGTTTCTTTCCCCGAGGGCACTAAAATCTTTGGGCAGGATGTAACGGATGGAGTGTTCTATCCGTGCGCAAACAAAAGATACTCTCTTGGACTATGGTATGACGGGCTTTCCAATACCGTTGTTGTGGGGGGATACTAATGAGACTGCTTGACAGAAAAATTTACGCCGTTGCGGGCGGCGTCTGCGCACCCGAAAAAAAGGTAGTTTACGGAATAAAAATCTCCAAGGCCGACTCCGACCCGTTTTCATCCGTTTCCTATACCGACGACAGCGCAGGATTTTCTCCGTCATACGGAAACAACGGCAATTTCATCGACAACGGATGGAGCAAAAGGTTCCCCTTTTCCAAAATAAAGCCTTGCGTGCTTAAAAACGGAAAAGTAAGCTATTATTTGAATCCAAATGATTTTTCCAAAACATCCGGAGGATACGATGCCAATCTTGATGGCACAGACGGGGATGTAATGATAGAGTTCCCTAAAATATGGTACAGCTTTTCTCAGGATGAAAATTATTACTACATAAAATACTCCAACCGGCCCGGAGATGGCTTTTCCGACTTTGCAATGAGCTATAAAGGAAGCGTGCGCGAAAAATTTTACATCGGGGCATATCTTTCTTGTATTTTGGATGGAAAGCTCCGCTGCGTTTCAGGGCAAGCGCCGATTTATAAAAAATCAACAAGCGAACTGCGCACCTTTGCACAGGCAAACGGAAGCGGCTATGAACTGCTTTCATGGAACAAGCTCATTCTTCTTCAAGTCCTTTTTGCCGTAAGATTTAAAAGCATAGACGGGCAAAGCGCCCTTGGAAAAGGCAACAGCGACAGCACCGATGTTTTTTTAAGCGGAACTTCAAACCAAAAAGGCATGAATTACGGCTCGCAATTGCCTAATGAAGCGGTGAAATTCTGCGGGCTTGAGGACTTTTGGGGAGGATTTTCGGTGCTGATTGACGGACTTGTCTTAAATGCCAACGGAAGCGGAGGCACATCAACCTCATCTGTCGCCATTTCCGACGGAAACTTCAATGATACCGCCTCAGGCTACACAGTCGTCAAAAAGCTTGAAGGCAAATATTCCGGATATGTTTCGGCAATACAGGCAACGAATCAGCTTGGATTTTTTGCAGCAGGAGCTTCCGGCAGCACATCAACATACTTTTGCGACTCGTTTGGCGGCTATTACCTTCCGACATTAAGGTTTCCCCATTACGGCGGATACCTTTCCTGCAAGCAGGATTGCGGGCCGTTTCATCTCAGAATGGTCTCAGGCGCAACGGAGGGAGGGTTCTATTCAAGCGGAAGGCTTATGTATTGCCCTTAACATTAAAAATAAATATAGCCTTTACAAAAAATTTATTTTTTTATGCAGTATTAACAACAAAGCAGTTTGTTAATTCGTGCAATTTAAACGTTTTCTAAAATTTACAGAATATTCACATGAAAGTTTTTTCGGTATTATATAATAAAAATTGACATAATTTTTGTTTTGGGAGGCTATATTTAAAATGCGGAAATTCAAATTTCCTTCGCTTAAATTCAAATTCAATGGGTTTTATTGGCTTAAAGGAGAATCGAAATTAAAGTCGCTTTCATCAACGGTAACAATTTTTGCCGCAACTTGCCTTGCAATTATTGTTGCACTTATAGTTTCGATAATGTCAATAAATTCAGCTATGGCAGTGAGAGACCTTTTTGAAGATGAAGCAAAGACAGCAATGCAGGGACTTGAAAATGCAATCTCGGACCTCAACAAAAGCGTGGTAGTTATAACTGATACTTACGCAAACCAAACTTCAACGGTTTATGCCGTGAAGAATAAAACTCCCAGCGCGCTTAAATCAATAGCAAGTGAAGCTATAAAAACAGCAGGCGCCGACGCAGTGTTTTTTACGGACGAAAGCGGAAAAATAATTTCGTCAGTTCCCGACAATGATTCCTCTGCTTTTTCCGGACTTGCATGCACAAAACAAGCATTGACAGGAGCAAAATCAACAAGCTATGAAATAACAAGCGACAACAAAATTTATGTTGCTTCCAGCGCGCCGGTAACAAGCCAAGGACAAATAGTCGGTTCCATCACATCTCTTTGCTCCATGGGCGACACTGCTTTTCTTGATAAAATCAAAGACATAACCGGTTCGGATTATACTATTTTCATAGGCAACACAAGCGTAAATTCGACCCTTATGGAAAACAACGAACGCAAAGTCGGCACACAGCTGAATGCGGAAATGACAAAAAAGGTTATTGACGGTAAAAATGAATATATAGGCAGCGATAAAATATTTGGCAAGAATTACATAACAAAATACAAGCCTATTCTTGACGCAAACGGCGAAGTTTTGTTTACACTTTTTGCAGGCAAAAATATTGATGGGGTTTCGCAAAGGCTGGCAGTCGGCACAATTTCATCTATAATCATAGCACTTGTACTCTTGGCAGTTCTTATGGTTATAGTTGTAATAACCCTTAACGGAATGATTAAAAAGCCGTTTAACAAAATCGTTGCCGTTGCGGAAAACATTAAAAACGGTGAAATAGGCATCTCAAACTCTGACGCAATAGCGATTGATTTAAAATCAAACAATGAAATGGGCAGAATTGCTTCCTCCCTTTCAGAAACGGCACTCGGGCTGCAAAAATATATCGGAGAAATCTCAAGGGTTTTAAATTCAATTGCCGACGGAGATTTGACGGTTGAGGCAGATGGTGAATTCACCGGCGATTTTGTGGGGATAAAATCAGCGCTTGAACACATACTCACATCGCTCAATAAAATGATGAAGGATATAAACCTTGCCGCAGAAACGCTTTCAAGCCGTGCCGAGCAGATTTCACAGTCATCCATGCAACTTTCGCAGGCGGCAACGGAACAGGCAAGCACCATTGAGGAACTTTCAGCCGCAATCAATGAAATTTCTGACAATGTTGCCAAAAACGCAAAATCGGCAAGCCATGCAAAAGAAATTTCCGTGCAGTCCTCCAAGGAAGTTGAAGAAGGCAGAAAGAAAATGGAAGAAATGCTCGTTTCAATGGAAGACATCAACAATGCTTCGGCTGAAATACAAAAAATCATCAAGACCATTGACGACATAGCATTCCAGACAAATATCCTTGCCCTTAACGCCGCAGTCGAGGCCGCACGCGCAGGCTCCGCCGGAAAAGGCTTTGCAGTTGTCGCCGACGAGGTTAGAAATCTTGCAAGCCGTTCGGCAGAGGCTGCAAAACAAACCACGGTTCTCATACAAAACACCATAGACCTTGTCGGACATGGAACAAAAATAGCCAATGAAACGGCGCAGACCTTCCGCACGATTATAGAAAGCACCGAGCAGTCCGCCGAGCTTGTTACAAAAATAGCGGACGCATCAGA
>JAJUHO010000139.1 GCA_029267825.1 Oscillospiraceae bacterium | reverse complement strand
CATGTCTATGTATTCCTTTTTGCCGGTTGCCTCATATGCCCTGCATATGCCGTAAAAGGCTACTCCGCAGGGCCATTCCCAGGTAAGGTCCATGGACATGGTGCGCTTTACAACTTTGTCAATGATTTCAAAAAGTTTGTCCTTATCGTACTTGATTTTAAGTTTAAGCATATTGAAAATCCTCCTGAAAACGCCTTATGGGAATGCCTTTTTTAAGGCATTCCCTGCGTTGTTTTTTGTTTTTACTTTTTGCTTTCTTCGTATGCGGCTTTTCTTTCGTCAAGAATTGTCTGGTAGCCTGAGTCAAGATAGTCCTTGCTGAATTGCTTGTAAAGGGCGTCAAATTCGTCCGGCTTGCAGGTTATGAGCTTTACGCTGTATTCCTGCCACTTGGAAAGGAGTGTTTCCTTGTACTCGGCAACGGAAGCTATGCTCTTTGAGAACAGGTAGTCTGTGGTGAGATATTTTTCAGTTTCCTTGTAGAATTTATAGCTGTCGTCAATGAGGTATTCATAGCCTTTTGGAGCATAGGTTGTCTTTTGCACTTGGAGGTTTGCCTCGTCACTGCCATAATCCTTGCCCTCGATTACAAGGCAGAACATGTCTTTGTTGGAGTTGTAGTTCATTCTTTCTTCGCCTTGGTAGTCCTGCATAACCGGAAGCCCGTTGCTGTCAAGAGTATAGTTTTTGCCTTCGTATCCGTTTTGCAGGGTAAAGAGGTTGTCTTTTTGCGACATCCATTCAAGCAGCATTTCAACGGCTTTTGTTTCGTCGGCTGATGACTGTGATGAGAAGCCAAGTATCATTCCGAACGGCCAGTATGCCCTTCCTGCCGGAACCTGACCGTCTTCAAGGGTTGCATACGGGCTTAAAACGGCAAGCTTTGCATTGGGATTATTTTGAAGAAGCCCTGAAACATAATCCGAGTTTGCGGTGAGGTAATTTGCATAAACGCCAGTTTTTCCGGCAATAAAGTCGGCTTTTGCCTGAGAGCCGTCCTTGTCAAGATAGTATTCCTTGCTGTAATATCCTTTGTTGTATTCGGCATTCTGCCTTTTAAGCATTTTGTATGTCGGTTCCCATGTGAGCGAAGCAATTGAAAGGTCTGAATAAAGCGCAGTATCTTCTTCATTCGGCGGATATGGCCTGAACGGATAGTTGCCTGCAACATAGCCCGTTGTCGGCAGCGACATTGTAAGCGGGTACTGGCAAAGCCCCTTTGCAATCCAAGCGTCAAGAAGGGCGGTATATTCCGAATAGTTTTTTGGCATTTCCATTCCGACTGCATCAATCCAGTCCTGGCGTATTAGGGTTACCCAGTTGTAAGCAGTGGGCCTTCTTGCCATTACAAACATATCCTTGCCGTTCAGCTTGCAGTAAGGAAGAATTCCATAGTCCTCCATATTCTTGTAGTAGGTTGGGGCGATTTGCTTGAATTGCTCCATGTCAATTTCCTGCAATGCGCCCTGGTCGGCATATGCAACCGCCTGAGGATAGTCGTAATGGAATACTATGTCGGGAGATTCGCCTGCGGCAATGAGCATATTCATTTTTGTCACTTCGTCAGTACGCGGTATTGCCACATAAGTAACTTTTATGTTGTACTTATCCCCGAATTGCGACTGAATCCATTTTGTCCAATAGTTGTCATCAACCGGCGGAAGTCCGTCAACGTTTCTGTCGTAAACGGGAATTTGGATTTCAACCTGCTTGTCAAAAGCCTTAAATCCATCAATTCCGGCAACGGCTGAAGTTTGTGCTGCGGTTGTGCTTTCTGCGGCGGAAGAACTTGACGATGAAGACGAAGAAGCTCCGGAGCCGCATCCTGCAAGCGCGCTTGCGGATACTACCGCTGCAAGCGCCAAAGAAAGCTGCTTTGCGTTAACTTTTTTCATGATTTTCCTCCTCTTGAATTATTTTTATAAGAAATCGGCTTTTGCTTAAAAAAATCCGATATTCCGGCTATCCTTTTACGGCGCCTATCATTACGCCTTTTACAAAATATTTTTGCACGAACGGGTATACGCAAATTATCGGGATTGTTGCGAACATTACGCAGGCGGCCTGCAAGACCTCCGGCGTGCTCATTACGGCGCCGCCTTCAAGCGCTGAAATTGCCGTGCTGTCGGCGGATGCTCCGACCATTTGGTTTAAAAGGAGCTGCAGCGGGTAAAGGGCCTGTTTGGTTATGTAATACTTTGCATCTGCATAGGCGTTCCATCTTCCCACTGCGTAAAAGAGCGAAAGGGTTGCTATTATCGGCTTTGAAAGCGGAAGAACTATTTTTGTAAGTATCTGAAAGTTTGAGGCCCCATCGAGAAAGGCCGATTCTTCAAGGCTGTCTGGAATGTTCGACTGCAAAAAGCTTTTCATAATAAGCATATTGTACGGGCTGAACGCAAGCGGAAGTACAAGAACCCAAATTGTGTTGAGCAGGTTTAATTGCTTCATAAGCAGGTATTCCGGGATAAGCCCTGCCCCAAAGTAAAGGGTAAAAAGGAAAAGGTATGAGAAAAACAGCCTGCCTTTGAGTCTCTTTTTGGTCAGCGGATAGGCGGCGCAGGTTGTGGCAACCATTCCTATGACCGTAAAAAGCGCTGTCACGATTATGGTAAGGCCCATTGAGCGCACCATTTTTCCATCGTTGAAGATGTTTTGGTATGCCGTAAGGGTAAAGCCCTTTGGCAGAAGATATACGGATTTTTGCAGCACATAATGGTCAGAGCTTACCGATTTTGAAAAAACATGTATGAATGGAAGTATGCAGGTAAGCGAGATTATTGCTACGATTATGCAGATTATTATTTCGCCGATGCTTGTTTTACGGCGTTTTTTAATAAATATGGCTGATGATGGCATTTTTTGCACCCCTTTCTTTTACATTAGTCCGTCTTCGCCAAGCAGCTTTGCAAAGCGGTCGGAGGCTATTACAAGTATAAGTCCCACCAGCGACTGGAAGAGCCCTACCGCTGTCGCCATGCTGAAATTTCCTGCCTGCAAGCCTTTTTCGTAAATGTAAATTGAAAGCTGGTACTGGAAGTCGGTAACCATTACGTTGTCAAAGCTGTAAAGCCTTTCAAACGAGCTGCCCATCATCCTGCCGAGATTCATTATTAGCAGCGTAACTATTGTGCCCTTTATTCCGGGAAGGGTTACATGCCATATCTTTCCGAACCTTCCGGCGCCGTCAATTGTCGCCGCCTCATAAAGTTCGCCGTTTATGCCCGTTATGGCGGCAAGGTAGATTATCGTTCCCCAGCCCATGCCCTGCCATACGGCTATAACTATGTAGGATACCGCCCAGTGGTATTTTTCCGTAAGAAAATGCACCGACTGGCCGCCGAGGTTTGTTATCAGAATGTTTACAAGTCCGGTTTCGGGTTTTAAAAGCTGCGTGAATATGCTTGCAACAATTACCCAGGAAAGGAAATGCGGAAGGTAAAGTATGGTCTGCGAAACCTTTTTAAATCTTTTAAAGTGTATTTCATTTAAAAGTATTGCAAGAATTATCGGCATTGGAAACCCAACAATTAAATCCGCAAAGTTGAATATAACGGTATTTTTAAGAGCTTTTAAAAAATCGGCGTCCTTAAAAATTTTTTGAAAAGTTCCAAAGCCTATGAACTTGCTTCCGTCATAGCCAAGGGCGGGTTTGTAGTCAAGGAAAGCTATTCTAAGGCCGGGGTAGGATGCATACTTGAAAATTATAACCATTGCCACCGGCAGCAGGAGCAGCAGGTAAAGCTGCCAATCGCGCTTTAATGAGTTTTTCCAGCTTTTTAAAAAGGGCGACAAAGAAGTTTGTTTTCCGTTGGCCATTTTTCTTCCTCCTATATATAAGATTTTTGCAAAGACACATATCTGCGGCATTTTTTTCGTTGGCAGGAGCGTTGTTTAAGTTGCTCATTTTTATGTGAATTCGCTTTGTGTTTTCAGTATAATTGCTGGCTTTGGTTTTGTAAATAATCTCTTTTGAGATGAATAATCATTTTTGATAATTAAAAAAATGCCCAATTTCAGGGCATTTTTCATTTCTGTATTTAGTTTTGATAAAACAAATCAAGGTGATTTTAAAGAAAAAATGCACAAAATAATCTTTTTTCAACCCGTTTTTGTTGTCATTAGTAATTTTGATTATCAAAAATAATGCACATAATTATTTTGATATAGACGATATAATTGTATTTTTTCAACAATGGATAAGCGGCGGACACAAAAACAATGTCCGCCGCTTTGAGCTATTCTTTCATGTTTCTGTATTCACCGGGAGTTATGCCTTCGTACTTTTTGAAAAACCTTGTAAGGCTTTGAACGTTGTTGTATCCGGAAAGCCCTGCTATTTCGGATATAGGGGCATCGGTCTGCCGCAGAAGCCTTTTGGCCTCCTCAATCCTGAGCCCGTTTATATAGTCGATAAGGTTTTTACCGGTGAAATCCTTTATGATTTTCCTTATATATGAGTAGCTTATTCCAACTTCCTCTGCCATATCCTCAAAATTTATATCGCCTTTGTAGTGTCGGGAAATGTAATTTAAAATCCTGTCAATGTGCTTTGTTTCATCGGGCGAGGCATTTTCGGAAACGTACTTTTCAATTTTGCCAAAGAAGGATATAAGGTACTCCTCAATTTCTTCAAGAGTTTCAAGAGCTGACATTTTTCTGTAAACAAGGTGGATATTGCCGAAAATTTCACGTATGTTCATATTGTTTTCCACAAGGAATTTTATTGCAGAGCTTAT
>JAJUHO010000090.1 GCA_029267825.1 Oscillospiraceae bacterium | reverse complement strand
GTCATCCTTAAACTTAAAAGAAATATACTTGTTAATTTGCGAAACCGTAAGGATATTGTTCATTCTTTTTTCTCCTTATGCTTTAAAGCAGCAAAAAAAGCAACTCCCGCGGCATTGTCGCAGGAAAATTCAGGGCTTGCAAAATAAGCTTCAAATCTATTTAAAATCCTTTTTCTTATAAGTAAATTTGACATTACTCCTCCGGCGTATACAACGGGAAAATTGCCATACTCCCTTAATGCTCCGGCGGTCATTTCCTCAACTGCTTTTCCAATATAATCTATGCAATATTTTGCTACATCTTCCTTTTTCTCGTCCTTTAAAAGCATTTCCCTGCACTTGTTTTCAAGTCCGGAAAGGCAGCAATTCAATCCCTTCATCGAAGGTTTTATATTATATTCCTTCACACTTTCAAGAGCAAGTCTTTCCATTTCCATTCCACATGGAAATCTCAATCCCATAAGGACACCAATCCTATCAATTGCCTGTCCGGCCTTTAAATCCAACGAGGAGGAAATCAAAGAAATTTTTATTGCCTTTTCATCATCAGGCTCAACAAGCAAACATTCGGTCGTTCCTCCGCTGACATGGAAAGCAATGAATTTTTGCTTTAAAAGCTCAAATTTCCCGCATGAAAAAATAGCCGCCAAAATATGCCCCGTTTGGTGTGATGTTTTATGCAAATCAATTGAATTCATTGCGCAAATTGAACGTGCAAGTCCTTCTCCCGCAAGAAAGCAAGGCATATATGACCCTTGTACATCCCTGGGCTTTGCAGAAACTCCAACCGCAGCAATTTTACCACTAAACGGAAAACATTTCTCCATAAGTTCAGGAAGATGTTTTGTATGATGGAACACCGCATCGCTTTGTCTTAATCCTACTTCATTTTCCTTTACCGGCAAAGGCATTTTAAACTGCATCATTTTGCCGTTCTCATCATCATAAATGGCCAGCGATGTTGTATAGTTGCTTGTATCTATACCAAGGAAGCTCGACATTATGCGTTTTCCTCTTTGCTTCTTGAATACGCGCCCAAAATCCCGTTTACAAAAGCAACATCGCTTTCATGCGAATATTTTTTTGAAATAAGCACCGCTTCGTTTATTGCAACGTTCATAGGCACCTTTTCCTCATAAAGAATTTCATAAAGCGCAAGCCTGAGCACGGCAATATTTACTTTTGGTATCCTTTCAAACTGTCTTTTTTCACTGAATTTTGCTATTATCTCATCAAGTTCCTTTGAATGTTCTATTGTCCCCTTAAACATCATTGTTACATCTTCATTTATTATTATTTCATCAATACCTTCGGCAAGTTCAATTATTTCATCAGCAGATTCGTTTCTAAAAAGGCTTTCAAAAACAAGCTTAAAAGCAGATTCGCGCATTTCGCGTCTTGACATTGCAAAACTCCATTCCGCCATCAGGCATTTTTAACATATTATACAAAACAGCAAAGCAAGCTTCACGCACTTTTGGCGCAAAGCCCGCCTTTTTTATTCCTTTTTATTATTCTCAAAAACAACTCCCGCAATCAAAACATCAACCCTTGAAACCATTATTCCGGTCATATTTTGAACGGCAGCTTTTATATTCTCCTGCACCCGTTTGGCAGCAACCGCGGCCTTGCAGCCATATTTTACAAGAACACCAAGCGAAATTTCAACCGTATCTCCGGAAATTTTAATTTCAACGGCATCATTTTTATCAGGCTTTAAAAACATCCTGCCAAAAGAAGCTTCCGGAACCGCGACTCCGCTTATACCATCCACTTCGCAAGCCGCAAGTCTTGCCACAGCAGATATGACCTCATCAGAAACTTTAAGCGTTCCCTGCTGAAATTTGCTTTTTACTTCCATTTCGCAGTCTTCCTTTCAATCCAAGCGGGTTATTATATTTTCAAAATTTGCATATACAATATTATTATAACATAAAATTACTTAATTGCAAGCTTGTTAAAACAACAAATAATAAAAACAGCCGAATTTGCTGAAATCAGCAAATTCGGCCGCAAAAATCATTCCATCGATATAAAATATTTTTATAAATCTTGCAATATTTTTGCCACAGGGTCAAGCCAATCGCCTTCAAAAAGCTCTATCAAGCCCTTATCGCAAGCAGCAGAGATTTTTGGGTTTATTGGCAGTTTGGCAAGTACCTTTAAATTATGCTTTTCGGCAATCTCATCAATATGGCTGTCGCCGAATATCTTATATTCTTTGCCGCAATCAGGGCATTTAAAATATGACATATTTTCAACCAGCCCTATAATTGGAATATTCATCATTTCAGCCATTTTTACTGCTTTTGACACAATCATTGAAACAAGTTCCTGCGGTGAAGTCACAATGATGATTCCATCAACCGGAATTGACTGGAATACGGTAAGAGGAACATCACCAGTTCCCGGAGGCATATCTATAAACATAAAATCCACATCATTCCATATTACGTCTGTCCAAAACTGCTTTACCGCACCGGCAATTATAGGCCCTCTCCAAACAACAGGGTCTGTATCATTCTCCAAAAGCAAATTAACCGACATGATATCAATACCTGTCTTGCTTTTTACAGGAAATAATCCCAACTCGCTGCCTGTGGCTTTTTCTTTTATTCCAAATGCTTTTGGAATTGATGGGCCTGTTACATCCGCATCCAGAACGGCAGAATGATAACCCATTCTATTCATTATAACAGCAAGCATAGAAGTAACCATCGATTTGCCTACACCGCCTTTTCCGCTTACAATGCCTATGACTTTTTTTATGCTGCTCATTTCATGCGGATTTTCTCTGAAACTATCCTTACTTTCTTTTCTGTCTGCGCAGTTTTCTGCACAGCTGCCGCAATTTTGATTGCAATTTTGGCTCATTTATTTTCGCTCCTTAATAAAAAATTACTGCTGGTTATTTTCAACTTCAAAGTTTTCTTTTCCGCCCATGCAGCATTTGTGTCTGCAGCATCCTTCTTTGCCGCACCCGCTTTCTCTGCCGCTGCAAAGGCGATATTCTCCACCTTCAATTAAAAGAACTTTTCCTTCAACAAGTGATTGCGCCAATTTTTTTCTTGCACTCTCATACATACCTTGTACAGTAGTGCGTGAAATATCCATTTGTGCGGCACACTGCTCCTGTGTAAATCCGTTTGCATCAATCAACCGTATGGTTTCATATTCATCAACAGTCATAACCACAGTATCATCCGCGCTGACATCCAACGGCCCAAAGCGGATGTTTTCAGGAAGACAGCATACTTTTCTCCATTTTCTCGGTCTTGGCATACAATCTCACCTCGCTATAATCACCAGCAAACAATGCTCATATACATTTATTATAAGCAATTTCAGACATATGTCAATAACAAATTTAAATTATAATTTCTGTATATGATACTAAAAAAGCAATACGTTAACTGATTAAGGAGAGTAATTTAAAAAGCACAACTGAAATCATGAATGCTATCAAAGAGATGCCACTCCGCTTCCGAATAAAACGGCAACCCCGACTATTGCCTGACCAAGAGGGAAAGTAATGGACACCGCCCCCATTTGGCTTGTTCCCAAACCTCCAACAAAATATGCATCAATCAGATTATAAAATCCAGTAACCAGCATGCCGATCATTGTCGGCAAACCCATTTTCAGCAAAACATGCGGTATGGAACCTTCTCTTAGCAATGTTATACGTTCTTCATTGTTCATGATAAAATCTCCTTGTAATTCTATAATTTGTATGAAGCCAAACCGGCATCAGGATTTGCATTGCCTCGCCTGACGCAGTGATGCAATGACAAGTCTTGTAATAACTTTAGCCCTCTGTACAGAGGGGGACGAGGTATTTTCATAGTCCTTTATCAACAGCCGAACCAGCAAAGAAACCACCTGCTTGCACACCCCCTTTCTTTTCCAAAGCAGCTTTCAGCGCCTCAAACGTTTCGCGGCTTAATATATGCTCCATACGGCAGGCGTCCTTTTCCGCCGTTGACGGCGTAACCGCCAGACAGCCGGTTAAAAAATCTCTTACAACACAATGCCTTTCATAAATCTCATTTGCAAGCTTCAGCCCGGTTTCAGTAAGGCATACATTATTTCCGTTGACTTCAACATAACCAAGCTGACTCAGCTTTTTCATCATGCAGCACACACTTGGCCTTGTATATCCCATTTCGTTTGCTATGTCTATCTCTCTGACCTCGCCGTTCCGCTTATGAAGCAGCAAAATTGTTTTCAGGTAATCCTCTCCTGCCCGATGCAATTGAATAACCGCTTCACCTTCTTTCCAGTTTTGTATTGAATAAATTTATTCACTTGTATGTTAACATATTTTTTTATATTTGTCAATGAGTAAATTTATTCATTCAGTTGTTTCGAAAAAACACATAACAGCCAAATGGCTCTCATGTGTACTTTTATGGATTATGGCCGTCTCAATCGCTTTTTATTTCCAAAACGCGCATAGACATATCCCTGGTGAAATTCAAAAATGAACGCATGTATTCCTGCGCGTTTTCTTTCGGCATTTCTTCATGAAACGTGTGAATCAGACCATAGATTAAGAATTTCGCGGTGCTTTCAATATTGCTGCAATGAAAAACATTTTCATTTACGCCCTGCTCTATGATTGGGATTATTGCGGAAATCCATTGATTTGCAACATTGTCCAAGAGGATGGACCTTATTTCTGAACCTTCGCTGTACCTGGATTCAAATTCATGGTGGCTGATTGAAAAATCAAACATGCGGTTTATCACAAGATTGAATTTATCAATCGCGGGAATATCCTGCGATATCGGGATTTTTATCTGTTCCACTGCCTGCGTAGCGTAATATTCAGACGTCGCCGCAAAAAGTTCTGTTTTTGACTTGAAATAACGGTAGCACAGGCCCGGAGATACGTTCATCCTCTCCGCTATATCCTGGATGGTGGTATCTTCGTAGCCTTTCTCGGAAAACAACCCCAGCGCAGTCTCTATAATCTCCTGTCGGCGTTCGTCCGGCTCTTTTGATATGCGAATCTTCCGTGATCGATCGTTTGGTTGCCCGTTTCTCCTTGTTCTACCATGAGACAATGCCATAAATATGCCTCCTGTATCAATTTTAAATGAATGAATATATTCATTATAATGCTTTTTCCTGTTTTGTCAAGTAATAAAGTTATGTTAATTTAAAAGAAACATTAATTTTAAAAATTTCACAATAATTAATCAATGCTTTTTATCCAGTTAAGTATTTCTTCAATAGCAAGCAAATGATTTCCTATTTGACAGTGCTGTTCTCCACCTTCCGCTTCTGTAAACATTCTTGCGGATAAGCTTCTTGCGTGCTTTATCTTGTTTATCAATTTATAAAATTGATTTTTGGGAATATAATGATCCTTTTCTCCTGCAAGCAGCAGAACATCACACGTCAACCTGTCGCATACGTCCTGCGAAAGGCGATGCTTCTGAAGTTCTTTATAAAAATCGTAAGGAGTATTTGTTCCGGTGATATACATACCCTGCATCATTGCCCATTCTGCAATTAAGCTTCTGTTTCTTATATATCTAATCAATCTATTTATAAATTCCTTTTTGCCTTTTGCAAAACAATATCTTACAAGCATCTTTAAAAGTACTGGAAATATGTTTGTCATGCAGTCAAACCCATCTTCAAGTACATCGTATGCAACGACCGCCTTAATCCGCTTTTCAAAAGCCGCAGCCCTCAACGCAAGATACCCGCCCCATGATATGCCAATCATAATACATTCTTTTACATTATAATAATCCAGTACACATGATGTAGGACGTTCCCAATTCGCAATAAACTTAAGCCCGTTTTTCAATGTCTTTCCTTGCCCATCGCCCTCAAAAAGAATAATTGTATAACCTTCTTGCAAAAATCTTGTTATTGCCAACACAAATTCTTCAATAAAGGAATCATAACCGCCACAAACAAGCAAGACTCCTTTCTCATTTTTATTTTTGAAAATTATGCTATGCATTTCCTTTCCCATGTAAGGAATCTCGTGAACTTCATAATCCAACTTCATTTGTTGAAAAGCTTTATAAAAATTCTCAACAGATTTTTCATACATGCAATATTTTTGAGGATGAGTTTCTTTTAGGAAAAATTCGGCCATCCTATACGCATAAGCCGCACGCATATATTCGCCTAAATTCTCGTGCTTTTTTGCAAGCGCCAACCAAAAATCAAACCATTGTGCAAAATTCCTTATGCTGCTTGCTTTACTAACAATCTCTTTTTCATCTGCCGCCATTTCTCCATAAGTAAGCACACGGTTTATCTGAAAATCAAACTGCTGGATTCCGGTTATATTTTTAATATAAGCCATTAATTTTATCCCCCTTAACATGTCACACTTGACGCATATTACAATTTACATTATACTATGCTTATTGGCACTTTTCAACTAATCAAGCTATTGTGCTGCATTATATAAAAAACTGTGACATTTTTTACAGGTTAAGGGGATTATATATGAATAGGATGAATTACAGAATTGCATTGCAATCAAAGAAAATGCTGGAAGATGCATTGATAAGGCTTATGGCAACTAATGAGTATTCAAAAATAACAATTACACAAATCTGTCAGGAAGCAGATTTGTCACGCCGTACATTTTATCGCCTTTATAAGACCAAAGATGATATACTCAACGAACATATGGCTTTACTCGCCACAAGCTTTATTGAAAAAATAAAGGAAATAAAGCCGAAACATTATCCGGAAGTTGCCGCAGTTTATTTCAGTTTTTGGCAGGAACATATTGACCTTTTAAAGTTACTTAAAAAAAATATGTTGCTGGATACTCTATACAACATGGCTGAGAAAGTGGCCCCATCAATTTTACAAATTGTAAAACCGACAATTAAATCCAATGAAAAAATACTCAAATTTGCGTTGTCTTACAGCATTGGTGGTCTGAATGGAATGCTAATACGATGGGTCGAGGACAATATGAATCTTTCTCCTGAAGAATTAAAAGTTATTTTAAAGCAGACTATAAACATGGCTGCCATTTAAGTTAAAGCAGATATTTCTCCCAAAACAATCACCCGATGGCTTTATAAGTATCCAGTTTTTTATTTACATTTATACCAGGTTGGAATAATGTACTGCATATTATTATACCAACTTAACACATCCTTTGCTTGGCTAAGCATGGTATTTACTTCTTTTTCTCCAAATTGAACAGCCCACGGTATTGAAGAAAGCATATTGCTGCCAATGTATAGCCCCAACAACTTCCAAAATTCAAACGGCACTTCATTATCAAAATAACCATCTATCATGCCTGATGCAAACTTTGGCGAAACTTGAGCACACCATACAATACGATTAAATTCTTCCCATGGATCACCAAAATCATAACGGTCAAAATCAATAATTACTATCTTATTATTTTCAATCATCATATTACTGAAATTGTCCAAAAATGTGCAGTCGAAAAACACCCAAAAACCAACGGCATATTTTTAGATTTTCTGAACCTGAGGCAAACCAGCACCGCCGAAGGCGGCTTGCCCTTTACAGGTTGCCGTAAAAAATGCTATAATGCAGT
>JAJUHO010000225.1 GCA_029267825.1 Oscillospiraceae bacterium | reverse complement strand
GGATTTAATTTCTGTTTCCCTTGCCACTCTAATTTCATTGTGATATAATTCATTAGTATAAGAATAAGGAGGGCTTTGTATGCTTTTTAAAAATCCTGTAATCAGGGGTTTTAACCCGGATCCAAGCATTTGTCGAGTTGGCGATGATTTTTATCTTGTAACTTCGACATTTGAATTCTTTCCCGGAATTCCTGTTTACCACAGCAAAAATCTTGCAAACTGGAAAATGGTTTCGCATTGCCTTGATGAAAACGAATACTTGCCGTTGGATGGTTCAAATCCGTCGGGAGGCCTTTATGCTCCCACAATACGCTATAATAATGGTACTTTTTATGTTGTCTGCACCAATGTGACAAATATGACCAATTTTATAGTACATACCGATAATCCTTGCGGCAAATGGTCAAAACCTGTTAGGATAGAGCATTTTGGCATAGACCCGTCGCTTTTCTTCGATGATGACGGAAAATGCTATTTCAGCGGAACCGCCTTTAAAGACGGCTCATGGGGGATAGAAATTGCCCGGATTGACCCTGACAGCGGAAAATTCTTGTCGGAAAAGCATTTTGTAAACGGGTGCGGAGGAAAATCTCCCGAGGCTCCGCATGTTTACAAACGCGGCGGATATTATTATTTAATGCTTGCAGAAGGCGGAACCGAATACGGACATATGGTGACCATGCAGCGCAGCAGGAATGTTTTTGGCCCTTATGAACCTTGCCCGTTCAATCCGATACTTTCACATAAGGATAAAGGCGGAGAAATTCAAGCTACCGGGCACGCTGATATAGTGGAGGACCAAAACGGAAACTGGTGGGCGGTGTTTTTGGGCATACGCGCAAACGGATTTTTGCATCATTTGGGTAGAGAAACCTTTTTGGCGCCTGCAAGATGGAATGAAGACGGCTGGTTTGAAATAGGTGAAAATAAAACCATAGAGGCGGAAATGGATGCTCCTTTGCCTGCAAAGCCGGATAATGCTTCCTTTGACTTTGAGGATGATTTTTGCGGCGAAAAACTTCGCCCTGAATGGACTTTTGTGAGAAATCCAGAAAAGAAAAATTATCTTTTAAACAATGGAAAGCTTGTTTTAAAGGGAACAAATAAAGATTTGGGCAGCTTTAATACCTCTCCGACGTTTGTCGGAATCCGTCAGCCGGAAAATAATATTGAAGTCTTCACAAGGTTGAGCGCCGATTTGTCCTGCGGTTCAAAAGCCGGCATTACAGCATTTTATAATCAGGATTATTATTATGCAATTTATCTTTCAAAACGAGGCAGAAAATATGAGGTTTGCCTTAATAAAGCCGTGCATGATATAAATGTTGTGACAAATTGTGCGGAAGTTGATTGCGACGGTGTAATCGAATTCAAAATTAAAGCGGACAAGGAAAAATATTATTTTTATTATAAAATCCCGAACGGGGACTGGATTTTGCTTGGTACGGCCCTTACAGCTGGACTTTCGACGGAAGGCACGCATATGATGACTTTTACCGGCACGTTTATAGGCTTGTACGCGTACGATTGCACCGCAGAATTTGATTATTTCAAATTGAAAACAAATACGCAAGAGTAATGATTAAAAAACCCGCCCATGCTTTTGGCAATGAGGCGGGTTTGTATTTTTTATCTTTCTACGATTATAAAATCCCACGGATTTATTGTGATTTTTTC
>JAJUHO010000061.1 GCA_029267825.1 Oscillospiraceae bacterium | reverse complement strand
TTGTTTTGCAAAAGAAGCTTAATGATTTCAACTCTGACTTCAGATCCAAGGGCCTTAAAGATTTCCAGTCCGTCGTCAAGATTTTTGATATGGAGCATTTGCGACACCGTCCTTAATTAAGTATATCAAAAGAGGGAAATCACTTCGTAATTTAGGTTTTATTAAAACATTTTAAATTATAGCATAAGCACAGCATTTAAATATATTATAATATTATTTTACAAATAAATCAATACATTTAAAAATAAATTTGTATGCCATTGTCGACTTTAACTTTATAATTTCTGAAAACAAAATTAGAAAATATTAAATACGCACAAAAAAATTCGAAAAACGTATTGACATTTAGTAAGACGTTAGATATAATAAAAATAGTTTAAAGAAATCTAAACTAATTTGATTTTGCTAAATTAGTTAGCGATTTTTTAAAGAAGAGTCGTCGGAATAAGGCTATACGGATTTGGCCTATGGAGGATGAAAACTATGAGGTTTACCAAGTTTAAAAAACCGGCTTTGGCTATAATGGCTTTGGTTTTTGCCGTAAGCACAGGCACGGGAACTGCCTTTGCAAAAGACGGGGAAAAATCCGCACAGGTTTCTTCGGATAATACAACGGGAATAGAATACTCAAATGAAATGATAACAAGCAATTACACTGCTGTAAGCGCAAAATATGCTTCAAAGCCTTATTCAGGGGAAAATGTTGAATTTTCGGCCGAAAAGGCGTGGAAAAAAGATGGAGGAAGCCTTGCTTCAAATTCTTACGGCTATAAAAGCACGGCGGTAGATTTAAAAATAGGAGAAACCGCCTCATTTTCAGTTGAAGCTCCCGAAACCGCGCAATATGCCGTTAGCTTTGATTATTATTCCTGCGATGATTCAACACTTCCGGCGGAGATGTCTTTAAAGCTTAATGGTGATTATCCTTTTTATGAGGCAAGGCGCCTTGTTTTTGAAAGCATGTGGAAAAATCCAGAGGAAGCTTCTTATGACAGGTATGGCGACCAAATCGTCCCCGTTCCGGAAAAGGTTTATGAGTGGCAGAACAAATACATAACCGATGCAAGCTACCGCTATTCTACCCCTCTCCTGCTTGAGCTTAAAAAAGGGGAAAATACGATAACTCTTTCCGTTGCGGAGGGGAATATTCTCATAGGTGCAATATTCCTTTCGGCGCCGCCTGAAATAAAAGCGCATGAAACTTCACAGCCTGCCGACGGGGATGCGCTGATAACCATTGAAGCCGAGGATATGGCATTCAGGAACGATTCTTCAATACGCGCCGCTTGCGAGTACGACCCGGACTTGTCGCCGTATCAGCCGGACAGCAAGGTTCTTAATGTAATTGACAGCGCTTCATTTAAAGATGCCGGACAAATGGTCGGTTATGAGTTTGAGGTTGAAAATGCAGGGTACTATAATATTGCCTTAAATTACCGCCAGATGGACAAAAAGGACTTTCCGGTATTTATAGATGTAATGGTGGACGGGAAAATACCGGACAGCGCTTTTTATTCCTATCCATTAGATTACAATAAAACTTTTCAAAATGCAATACTTAAAAACAGTGAAAACGGCGAAAATCTTTCCGTTTATCTTGAAAAAGGGAAACATACGGTTTCATTTGCCATAAATGCAGACAAGATAAGGGAATATCTTGAAAAAACTGACAGGATAATGAGCGAGATAAGCGACATGACGCTTGAAGTTACAAAGCTTGTCGGTACAAACAAGGATAAGTACAGGGACTTTGATGTGCTCAAATATATGCCGGATGCCGCCGAAAAGCTTAACGGCTGGGCGGATGAGCTTGACGCAATGAGGGAGGATGCAAAAAAGTATAATCCAAATGTAAGCCAAGTTTCGGCATTTTCCAGCCTTGGAGTTGCCTCAAAGCAGTTAAGGAGCCTTGCCGATAAGCCGGATGAGCTTACATACCGCCTTTCAGAGCTTTCACAGAGCACCAATTCGGTCAATAATTTTATAGCAAAATTTGTGGATTCAATCACCAAAAATTATATTTCCTTTGACAGGATTTACATTTTCCAGAACGGGGCAAAGCTTCCCGGAAAGACTAATGTTTTTGTAAAGGCCGCAAAGGGAATTCAAAGATTTTTTAATTCGTTTTCGGACCAATCCTATTCGGCAAGCAGCATAAATCCAGAGCATTTACAGGTTTGGATGAACAGGTCAAAGCAGTACCTTGAAATACTTCAAAAAATGATTGATGAGGATTTTACTCCTAAGACCGGCATACAGGTTGACCTTTCGCTTATGCCTGACCAGAGCAAGCTTATTCTTGCAAATGCCTCCGGCGACGCTCCTGATGTTGCAACATCGATAAATTATGCAATTCCGTTTGACCTTGCGATAAGGGGAGCAATAAAAAATCTTGCGGAATTTGATGACTTTAAGGAAGTGGCGTCGCGCTTTAATGACGGTTTGCATATTCCGGCAACCATAGACGACGGTATTTATGCGCTTCCGGAAACAATGAATTTCTGGGTGCTTTATTACAGGACGGATATTCTTGGAAAGCTTGGGCTTGAGGTTCCGCAGACTATTGAGGATGTAAAGGATATGCTTCCCGAGCTTCAAAGAAGGGGATACAATTTCTACTATCCCACAGCGGGGATGACGACTATGAAAACGTTCCACGGCACAACGCCTTTGCTTTTCCAATATGGCGCAACGCTTTACGGCGAAAATGCCTCAGAGGGGACAAAAATCACAAGTGATGCCGCAATAAAGGGCTTTACCGAGCTTACGGAGCTTTTTACGATTTACAACCTTCCCGTTGACGTTCCTAATTTTTATCAGCATTTTAGAAATGGGGATTTGCCGATAGGCATTGCCGAATATGGGATGTACAATCTTTTGACAAACGCCGCGCCGGAAATTGCAAATTCATGGAGCATAGCCCCTGTTCCCGGAATAAAGGATGAAAACGGAAACATTTTAAGGTACACATCCTCCGGAATGGAGAGCACGGTTATGTTCAAGAGCAATAGCCAAAGGGAACAAATGGCGTGGGAATTCATGAAATGGTGGTCGTCCGCCGATGTTCAGGTGGAATTCGGCCAGACGCTGCAAATTTCATACGGAAGCGAATTCCTTTGGAGCACAGCAAATACCGAGGCTTTTCAAAAACTGCCGTGGAAGACAAAGGATAAGGAAGTAATTCTTGAACAGTCCAAATGGACGCTTGAAGCGCCGAGGATTTTGGGAACATATATGCTTGAGCGTGAAATGAGCAACGCTTACAACTCCATTGTGGTTGACGGCAAGAATCTGAGGACGACTCTTGATGCGGCGGCGAAAAATGTAAACCGCGAAACCGAGAGAAAGCTTCAGGAATTCGGATATATGGACCAAAACGGAAATGTCATCAAGGAATATAAAGTTCCGACAATAGAAACGGTCAGAAAAATACTTGGGAAAAGCAATTAAAAGGAGGCGCACAGGATGAAGTCAGGCAGAAAAGAAATTGAAAGGCTTGAAAAAAGCAATAAAAGCGCGTATTTGTTCCTTGCGCCATACATATTGCTTTTCACCGCATTTATAGTTGTTCCGATTGCAATAGCAATAATACTTTCGTTTACAAATTTCAACACCATACAGTTTCCAAAATTCATAGGATTTTTAAACTATATAAACCTTATCACGCAGGACGAGGTGTTCATGCAGAAGGTTCTTCCGAATACAGTGGTTTACGCCATTATTGTGGGGCCGGGGGGATATATGCTTTCGTTTCTGCTTGCATGGGCGCTTTCGCAGCTTACAAAAGGGCCGAGGACGGTGCTGGCGCTTATCTTTTATTCGCCAAGCCTTACTTCCGGTGTCGCCATGGCGGTTTTGTGGAAAATCCTTTTCAGCGGCGACCAGACCGGATATATAAATTCCCTGCTGATAAGGCTTGGAGTTATAACTGAGCCTATAATATGGCTTTCGGACACGAGGTTCCTTTTGCCGATAGTTATTATCGTGGGACTTTGGAGCAGCATGGGAGTCGGCTTTCTTGCCATGCTTGCCGGCATACTTAATTCGGATGAATCGCTTTATGAGGCTGCTGCAATTGACGGTGTAAAAAACCGCTTTCAGGAAATGATTTACATAACCATTCCAACAATGAAGCCTCAAATGCTTTTCGGTGCGGTAATGGCAATAGTGAATACGTTCCAGAACGGTGCGATAAGCGTTCAGCTTGCGGGAGCAAACCCGACGCCAAACTATTCGGCGCAGCTTATAGTAAACCATATTGAGGACTATGGCTTCATCAGGTATGAGATGGGATATGCGGCGGCCGTTTCGGTTGCTTTGCTTGGAATTGTATATTTGTTCTCAACCGTTTCCAAGAAGCTGTTCAAGGAGGATTGAAAATGGCAAGATACAAGGGAAGCAGGATAAATCCCCAAAGGTTTGAAAGGGGACAAATAAAAATTTTCTTAGCGATACTGCCGCTTGCAATTTTCATGCTGCTGCCGATAATATTCATTTTCTGCCATGCGTTTAAGCCTATGGATGAGCTTTTTGCATATCCTCCGAGGTTTTTTGTAAAAAGCCCTACGCTTGACAATTTCAGGGATTTGTTTAAATCGGCAAGAGCTTCCGGAATACCGATGAGCCGGTATGTTTACAACAGCATTATAGTGACTTTGTCGGTGGTTTTTCTTTCGACGTTTATTTCATCTCTTGCGGGATTTGCTCTTTCAAAGCTGAAATTTAAAACCAAAACCGCAATATTTGAAATAAACAACATGGCCCTCATGTTCGTGCCGGTTGCGGTAATGATTCCAAGGTATCTTGTTATAAACGGGCTTGGCCTTACGAATACCTTCTTGGCGCATATACTTCCGCTTATTTCGATGCCGGTCAGCCTTTTCCTTATAAAGCAGTTTATCGACCAGGTGCCAAATGCCCTGATTGAGGCCGCATATATGGACGGGGCAAGGGATTTTACCGTTTACACAAGGATAATACTTCCAATGATTAAACCTGCGCTTGCGACAGGCGCAATACTTGCTTTCCAGCAGGCATGGGTGAATATAGAAAGCTCAAACATTTACATAAACAACGAGGGGCTTAAAACACTTGCATTCTATATGAATTCTCTTGCAAATGCAAACAACAGCGTTGCGGGGCAGGGGGTTGCCGCCGCGGCCTCTCTCATCATGTTTATACCGAATCTGGTGCTGTTCATTATACTTCAAAGCAATATTATGAACACGATGGCGCATTCAGGAATCAAATAGCTTTAATTTCAAGACCGTATCGGAGGAGGTTAACATGAAAAGGAAATTCAGGATATCCATGATAGCATCGGCATTTTTAATGCTGGTGAGCTTGGTGAATCCGCCGGTCAAAGCTGACGCCGCAACTCCGTATAAAACTTATACCGAAAACGGCTACGGCAGGATAGTGGAAACCCAAACGGCTTATACGCCGCTTAAAACCATTACAAAAATCGGCGAGCTTGCGCTTTCAGGCGCTTCCGATTTGAAAATAACGGACGATGGCAAGATTTATGTTGCCGATACAGGAAACCACAGAATTTTGGTCGGCGATAAAAACGGCGAGCTGCTTGCAGTTTATGGCGAGGATGTTCTTGGCCAGCCAACCGGAATTTTTGTGGCAGATGATAAGACGCTTTATGTTGCCGACAAGGCAAAAAAGAAGGTTTTCGTCTTTAATTCCGACGGGCAAGTCCAAAATGAATACACAAAGCCAAATCATCCTCTTTATGGCGATGGCAACGATTTTAAGCCTACCAAGCTGACTGTTGACCATAGTGGGAATATGTACATAGTGTGCGAGGGAAATACAAACGGCATCGTGCATATAGCGCCTACTGAGGGAGGAACCTTTCTTGGCTACTTTGGAACCAACTACACATGGGTAAGCCCGGTGGATTTGCTCAGAAGGATAATCCTCACTGACGAGCAAAGGGCAAGGATGGCGGCAAACATACCATCAACGCCGACAAACCTTTGCATTGACGACAAGGGGCTTGTATATACGGTTACACAGGGAGAAAAGACAACAAGCCTTAAAAAGCTTACAATAGCCGGCAAGAACATAATTGAGCCGGATGCTTGGGATGAGCTTCCCGCGGCGGTTTCAACGGGAAATTACGAAAATATTTTTGTGCTTTCCGAAAACGGGTATATATATGAATACAACAAAGAGGGCAGCCTTTTGTTTGTGTTCGGCGGAAGGGATGACGACAGGCACAGGATAGGATTGTTTAAAAAAGCATCCGCAATAGATGTTGACAAAAATGACAATATATATGTGCTTGATTCCGAGAAGAATGAAATTCAGGTTTATCAGCCGACGGAGTTTACAGACCTTGTTCATAAGGCGCTTTACCTTTACCAAAACGGAAAATACACGGAAAGCAAGGAGCCCCTTTCGCAGGTAATTGAAATGAACAGCCTTTTTGATTACGCAAACCTTGCAATGGGGCAGGCATATTTGCAGGAGGAAAATTATCCGCAGGCGCTTAAATATTTCCGCCTTGCAAAGGACAAGGACGGATATTCGGACGCTTTTTGGGAAGTAAGGAACATTTGGCTTAAAAGAAATCTTGTCACGGTTATTTTGATAATCGTATTTGCGGTCGTTTTGTGGAAGATTTTAAAGGCATTTGACAGGAAAACCGGAATTCTTGTTCCGGCGGCAAACTTAAAGAAGGATGTTTTCTCAAATAGGCTTGTCAGTCAAATAAGCTACATGTTTTACTTCATGCGGCACCCGATTGACGGATGCTATGGAATAAAGCGCGAAAAAAGGGTTTCGGTTCTTTCTGCGAACATTTTGCTTTTGGCGTTTATGATTCTTTATTTGATAAATAAATATGCCATAGGCTTTATATTCAAGACCGTTCAAGAGGGCAGATATGAATTCTTCTCTGATGTAGCATATGTAGTGGGACTTTTTGTAATCCTTTCGACCTGCACATACCTTGTCTGCACCATTACGGACGGAGAGGGCAGCTACAAGCAAATTTACTGTTCATTTGCATATTCGCTTGCTCCGTTTATAGTTTTAAAGCCGTTCATAGTGCTGTTAAGCAATGCGGTCACATACAACGAAAGCTTTCTTGTTCAGTTTTCCGACTTTTTGACCTATGCTTGGATTGTGATTTTAGTATTCCTTTCCATTAAGGAAATAAACAACTATTCGGTAAAAGAAACCATAAGGACTATTTGCCTTACGCTGTTTACAGTTCTTATAGCGCTTTTGCTGATATTCATAATTTACGTTCTTGTTTCGCAGGTAATTGACTTTATTCAGGCAATTGCCGGAGAGGTGGTGTACAGAATTGAAAGCATTTAAAAATCCTGTTTGCGTTAAAATTTTTGCATCGCTGCTTTGCGCGGGGATTGCCTTTTCACAGCTTTCAATGGGAGGGGCGCTTGCCCTTGACGAAGCTTCGTCAGGAAGCGTTCAAGCCTCTTTGCCGGCGCAGGGGGTTGTGCAAAATCCCGGCAGCACGATAAAAGGCCACAAGCTTATTGCTCAAAATGACAATTACCAGCTTTATTTTAAGGAAGAATCGCTTTCAATCATTATAAGGGACAAAAAGACGGGCGCTATAATGGAGTCAGTGGTTGAAAGCGACGGCGAAAAGGCAAACGAAACTTGGATGGCGTTCATGAAATCGGGAGTTGTTTTGCAGGTGCTCAACGGCATAAATGTTGTGCCGACCACCGCCGACATAAGAAAAGCCCAAAAGAAAGTTTCGTTGAATGAAAAAGGGTTTAGCGCCGAGGTTTATTACGATGATTTCAAAATAGGCTATACGCTGAATGTTTCCCTGAATGAAGATGGTTTTACCGCCGAAATACCAAGTTCCTCCCTTAAAGAGGATTCAGACCAGTTTAAGATAGGCGAGGTTTATGTTTATCCTTTTCTTGGACATACAAAGCTTGGCGAAAGGCAGGGATATATGCTTATCCCGGACGGGAACGGGGCAATCATAAATCTTGAAGACAATGAAGGCAAATTTGCCGGAACATCTTTTTCTGAATATGTTTATGGCAAGAATGCAGGTGTTGATGAAACTGCGATACTTTCGCTTTTCCGTGATGAATTCCAGACGGTAAACGACTCTGAAAAGATAATTGCACCTGTGTTCGGCATGGTTCATACGGATTCGCAGATGGCATGCCTTGGGGTTATAGAAAGCGGACAGTACAGCGCAAAGATTGAGGCATATCCCAACAGCGCCTATACTGATTTTAACTGGATAACTTCAAAATTCATTTTAAGGCAGATTTACAACCAGCCAACCAGCAATTCCTCGGGTTCGATACTTACAAGGCAAAAGACAAGGAATGATTTTGACATAAAGGTAAGGTATCTCTTTACCGACGGGGAGGATGCAAATTATACCGGGCTTGCTGTAAAATACAGAAATTATCTTCTTGAAAACGGGCTTGTTTCAAAAAAGGACGACGATTTTAAAATCCGCCTTGATTTTCTTGGAACGGACAAGGAAAATTGGCTGCTTTTCAAAAAAACAGTAACAATGACAACCGAGGACAACATAAGGGAAATAATCTCCGAGCTTGAAAATGCGGGAGTTACCGATATTCTTGCAGTCTACAAAGGTTGGCAGAAGGGCGGAATAAATGCCCTTCCGATAACAAGCTATTCTGCGGACAGGGCGATAGGCGGCACGTCGGGACTTACATCTCTGATAAAAGAGCTTGGCGAAAAGGGGATAGATTTCTACCTTGCGCAGGATGCGCTTAGGATAAATCCCGACACTAACAATACAACATTCAGCGTGGTAAAGAAAATTACAAAGCGTGTTTATGAAGAAGATACATACAAAAAAGTTTTCACAAGATTTAATTTTCTCATGCCGGATATAAGCAGGGCAAATCTTGAAAAAACAAGCTCCCAATACCTTGACAAAGGCATAAAGAACATTATGCTGTCCGGGATTACGGACAATTTGTTCACCTATACTTATAAGGGCAATATTTATTCAAGGGTCGATACGGCAAAGAGCTATGAGGGAATTGTTTCAGGGCTTTCAAAGGATTTTAATTTGGCGCTTGAACAGCCGTTTTCATACCTTTGGCAGTATACGGGAGCAATAATAGATATGCCGGTGGGTTCGTCGGATTATACCTATGTTGACAAGGAAGTGCCGTTCCTTTCAATTGCCTTGAAGGGGATAATTCCAATGTACGGCGAGTACACGAATTTTGAGGCGAATAAAAACGAATTTTTCTTAAATCTTGTTGAAATGGGGATAAATCCTTCGTTTTATATAACTTATGAAGATCCGGCAAAGCTGCAAAATACAAATTCATCAGATGTTTTCAGTTCGCAGTTCAAAGTATATAAGGACAATATAATAAAGTATTACGATGAGCTGAAAGCCGTACATGAAAAGGTTGCCGGCGCGACCATAACAAAGCATGAAAGCTTTTCCAACGAGCTTGTAAAAGTGACATACAGCAACGGCACAAGAATTTATGTAAATTACGGCGATGCGGCGGCAATGGCCGACGGGATTGAAGTAGAACCAATGTCGTATAAGGTGGGTGAAGTGAAATGACAAAGAAAAAGAAGGCAAGCAAGCTGAAATCAAGGGAAGCCCTTTACGGATATCTTTTCGTTTCACCCTGGGTTGCCGGAGCGTTGATATTTGTTTTGATACCTCTTGTGCAGTCTTTTTACTACAGCCTTTGCAATGTCAAAATGAAACCATCCGGAAGGGTGTTTGAATTTGCCGGCATAGCCAATTATCAGGGCATATTTTTGCAGGACCTTTATTTTGTGCAGTCGCTTTTGAGCTACCTTTTAAATACCCTTTTGTCAATGCCGGTAATAGTGGTATTTTCGCTTATCATTGCGCTTTTGCTCAACGGCAAAATAAAGCTTAAAGGCTTTTTCAGGACGGTTTACTTTCTGCCGGTTATTATAGTAAGCGGGCCGGTAATGTCGCAGCTTGCATCCCAAGGCGCCGCCACAATACCGTCAATGAACACAACCGTTATAACAAACATACTAAGCAACATGCTGCCGGATTTTATGGTTGCCCCAATAGTAAACCTTTTTGCAAATATGATTATGATTCTTTGGTATTCCGGAGTGCAAATTCTTATTTACCTTGCGGCAATACAAAAGATAGATACATCTCTTTACGAGGCGGCAAAAATTGACGGCGGTTCAGGATGGGAATGCTTTTGGAAGATAACGCTTCCCATGATAAAGCCAATGACCTTGCTTAATGCGATTTATACGGTGATTTTCCTTTCCAACAACGAGCAGAATGCGGTTATTAACCTTATTTATACAAATATGTTTGCCGCATCAAGAGGATACGGGTTTGCATCTGCAATGGCATGGATGTATGCGGTTATCGTGACAATTATAGTTGGAATTACAGCTTTGGTGCTCCGCCCTAAAAAGGATAACTTAAAGGATGCCATAAAGCTTGAAAGAAAACGTGAAAAGCAAAAGGAAAGGGAACTTAAAAGGTTAAAGCGCAGGCAGAAGGCCAATGCCAGAAAAATAGGGGGTGTTAAGGCATGAAGCCCAAAGCCGCAAATATAAAATTTTCGTTTTCGGATTTAAAGCCAAATAAAGAAAAGGCAAGGAAATACCTCCTTGGCTCAAAAGACAGGGAGGGAATTATCCCGCAGGTTGTAAAATATGTGCTTTTGATAGGCATAGGGTTTATTTACATTTATCCTTTGCTTTACATGATAAGCACAAGCCTTATGCCGCTTGAAGATTTGCTTGACACATCGGTGCACTGGATTCCGTCGCAGTTTTATCTTGAAAATTACAGAAAAGCTATGAATGCAATGAAGTTTTTTGACTCATTGCTTGACAGCATAGTTATTGCGGGTGTTCCGACTTTAATTCAAATGGTTGTCTGTGCCTTTGTCGGATACGGTTTTGCGCGGTTTGATTTTAAGGGGAAAAAGATTATGATGGCAATACTTATTTTTTCCTTTATTCTTCCGCCCCAGATAACAATGATGCCGACTTATGTGCTTTATACCGATTTAAAGCTTATAGGCTCGGTAAAATCGTTTATCTTTCCCGCAATACTTGGGCAAGGGCTGAAAAGCCAAATTTTCATTCTGATTTATTATCAGTTTTTCAGACAGGTGCCGCAGGCGCTGATAGAGGCAGCACTTATTGACGGTGCGGGATATTTCAAGTCGTTTTTAAGGATTGCCATTCCCTCGGCAGGCCCGGCAATTCTTGTGGTCTTTCTTTTCTCGGTAGTGTGGTATTGGAACGAATCCTACCTTGCAACGCTTTATATTACCGGAACGGGTACGGCAAGGAATACGTCCCTTGCAACACTTGTGGTTCAACTTAAAAACTTTGACGACAACTATCAGGCATACAACCAGTCCGGACAGGAGCAGATGGGCAATATAAACGAATCCATAAAAATGGCTGGCACAATGCTCAGCATACTCCCATTGTTGATTATGTATGCCTTTATGCAAAAGCAATTTGTTGAAAGCGTTGACAGAACCGGCATTACAGGCGAA
>JAJUHO010000223.1 GCA_029267825.1 Oscillospiraceae bacterium | reverse complement strand
CTTTCAAGCGTCGTTGAATCTCCATGCCCGGGATAAATTTTTCTATTCCCTTCAAGTTTTTTAAGGCGTTCCAAAGAATCTAAAATATCATCATAGCTTCCTCCGGGAAAATCCGTCCTCCCTATGGAGTCCTTAAAAAGTGTATCACCTGTAAAAACAGCATCGCGACAAATGTAGCACACAGAACCGGGAGTATGCCCCGGAGTATGAACAACTTCAAATTTCAGCTCGTCCTGCTCAATTATTTCCCCGTCGTAAAAAACAACGGCTTCATTTACTTCCTTAAACGGCTTTTGCGCAAGAAAAACCGCATGCAGATTTTCCGTCCTGCTTGAAAGTTTAAGCTTATCATTCAAGTGCACATAAACAGGTATCCCATATTTCACCCTTACATCCTCAGCCGCAAGAATATGGTCGTAATGCCCATGGGTAAGAAGTATTTTTTTTGGCGAAAGCCCTTTGCTTTGAACAAATTCAAAGATTTTTTCCGCCTCGTCAGCCGGGTCGATTATCACCGCATTTTTCTTTTCCGAAGAAACTATATAGCAATTTGTTCCAAGCTCGCCCAAGCACAATGTGTATACGTCCATTATATCATCTCCAAAAAGATTCTTTATTTTCCGGTTCTGTCAACTGAAATTACTCCGTTGATTTTTTTAAGCCTTGCTATTATGTTGTTCAGCTGTTCTATCCCGCCTATGCTTATTGTAAGGACTATATTGGCATTCCCGTTTTTAAGCTCACGCGATTTGCTCTCATGTATAAAAATCCTCATTTCCGAAAGCACCGTAGCAACATCCGCCAAAAGCCCGTTCCTATCATACGAAACAATATCCAACGTTGCTTTATACGTTTTATTTTGGTTGGAAGCCCAATAGACATTTATCCATCTTTCAGGCTCTTTCCCATTTTTTATAGCATTTAAATAATTCACGCAATCCTTTTTATGCACCGAAACGCCATGCCCTCTTGTGATAAAACCTATTATCTCATCCCCCGGCAAGGGATTGCAGCACTGGGCAAATTTTATAAGGCAGTTATCTATTCCCTCAACAACTATTCCGTCAGCACTTGTCGTGCGTTTTGGCGGAGTGTTTGTAGGCGACAGCGGGGCCTCAACATACTGTTTTACATAACTGTCTTTTAATCTCTGCATTATTTTTGAAAGCACAATTCCGCCGTATCCTATTGCAGCATAATAATCATCTATAGTTTCGCAATGATGCCTTTTCATATCATCGGCAAGGAAATGCTCCAAATCCTCTTCCGGAATCCTTATTTGATTGCGCTTGAATTCGCGCTCCAAGTCCTGTTTTCCCTTTACGATGTTTTCCTCGCGGCACTCCTTTTTAAACCATGCCCTTATTTTTGCTTTTGCCTCATTGGTTTTTGCAATTTCAAGCCAAGCCCTGTTAGGCCCGTGGTTTGGGTCCTTTGAAGTTATTATTTCTACAATTTCTCCGGTGCGTATCTTATAATCAAGCGATTGAAGTTTTCCGTCAACCTTTGCTCCCACCATTTTATGCCCAACTTGGGTATGAATTGCATAAGCAAAATCTATTACGGTAGAACCCATCGGCAGAGAAATCATATCACCTTTCGGCGTAAAAGCAAAAACATCCTCCGGCGCCAAATCACTCTTAATGGTTCTTACTATTTCCTCAACGTCATCCGTTTCCTGCTGTGCTTCAATAATCTGGCGTATCCACGCAAGGCGGCTGTCAAGCTTATCCTTGCCTTTTACGCCTTCTTTATATTTCCAGTGGGCG
>JAJUHO010000018.1 GCA_029267825.1 Oscillospiraceae bacterium | reverse complement strand
CCGATTCGCCTGATTATAACGCGGTAACTTCGCTGGAAGATGAAATCATTTTTCTTATAAACAGGCATAGGGACGAACTTTCACGTGAGGCACAAAAAGAGGATATTGATTTTTCAAGGGCCGAAAAAATTTATCGCGTAAATGACCTGATAATCTTTAAGAAAAAACCGGCTTCATTGATTTTAGACTCACTTGAAAAGCAAGAGTACATATGGCGGCTTCCTGTAAATGTAGGAAATTTAACGATTGAAGTTTGCCTTTCCAACTCCAAAGATGTCGAGCTTCCGGGCGGGGGAAGCTCTGGCGAGGGATGCTGGACTGTCAGCAGCATAAATCTAACGCCTGTACGCCCGTTTTTTAAGGATGCCGCAAGGTCGGTTCTGATTATGGATGAATCTTCGCCCAAATGCTATAAGGTTGTTTTTGTGCAAAATAAAGAGTTTGGCACGGCGGCAGTATGCTTTTGGGGCGAATCTGCGGATTATTTCATTCCACTTCATGACAAGCCGGAAATAAGATTTTTCAATGCGGATATAATGAACTATTCCGACGCCGTTTCCCTGATGAACCAAAACCATTATAAAGGCTTTTTAAAAAAGGCACAGCTGCAAGCCAAGGCCGATAATGAAAAGCTTGAAATAACTTCAGACAATTTTAAAATAATGGCCGGCGGGCTTTCACTTTTGGTCATTGTCTTTTCGGCGGCAAAAAAGAAGATAAACTCGGTAGAAAAATAAAAAAATCCTGTCTAACAGACAGGATTTTTTTATTTTTATTGATTGCTTGGGAATATTTCAAGCTGAATTATATTCAGGTCATCAAATTTTGAGATATAATATTTTTTTACGCTATCCTTTGGGGTTACGTCTTCGTCGTATATTTCTTTGCCTTCTTTTAATCTTTTAAGCGTTTCTTCGTAAAGCTCGTGGCTTGAAAGCTTAAGCCGTATAAACTTCTTGCCAGTTTTAAGCGAATATTGCACTTGGTTTGCAATAATCTTCTTTGCCTGCTCATAGCTTTCCGCATAATAGCCGTAATAAATAAAATAATTGTATTTATTCGATTTTGTTTCCGGAATCGGGAAAAAGTTATCGTACACGGTTAATTTAGGCTCTTTTTCGCTGTTTTGGTAAAGGAAATAATTATACTGTATATAATAATCAGGGTTTCTTTCATCGCCCTCATATGGCGGGTCATCCCACGTGGTATCTATGTTGTACCAATTTCCGTCAATCTTAACCATGTTCCATATGTGGTCCTCATTGTTGTAGCTGCCTGTAACAAAAAGGTTTTCAATTCCAACCTTATTGCAAAGCAAGGCAAATGCCCTTGCATATCCCTCGCACAAAGCCTGCCCCCCAACCAAAGGCCCGTATGGAGTCGCTCCATATTTGTAATTTACGCTGTAATCGGTACTAAGCACAATCGTATCATGAAAAGCCTTGATTTTTGCTTCGGTAGTCGCATCCGATGGCAGCCTCATTAAAATTTCAGAAACCTTTTGGTCCACTTGGCGGTTAAGGTTTTCGACTTCCGTTTTTGTAAAATCATATGCCAAATCCACCGCAGTAACCATTCCGGTTGCCTGCACCACATGAGCTTCATATTCCCTGCTTATGTAGTAAAGGTCAACTTCTTCAAGCCTCATCAAGGAAATTATTTTTATTACATCTTCTCTTGGAAGCTTCTTTTTAAGCACAACATTTGTTTGAAAAGCCCTTGCAGCAGAAACAAGCTGGTCATAGACCGCCTTTTCATCAGCACTAAGCAAGTAATAGCCGTATCTGCTTGAACATACGTCCGGTATATCGCTCCAAAAAACAGGGTTGGCGTAAGTAGTAGTAGTAGTAGTAGCTTCGGTTTGCACCTCTGTTTCGCTCTCTTTTGGAGCTTTTGCACTTTGGGAAACAGTTTCTGTTAAAGTAACCGACGTTTTTATTGTTTCTTGCGGCAAAGAAGAGCTGTCTGACGATGAGCTTTGGTTTCTTTCGCAAGCGCTGAGTCCTATTGCCAAAGACAAAACAAATGCTGCCGCCGCCGATTTTCTCACACCATTTCCCCCTTTGCGCTTTTTGCAAAAATCAACTGAGAATAAAGTTCATTACCCTTGTTTCGGTGTTTACAGTAAGTTTTACCGAAAGGTTGAATTTATTTTGAACCTGTGAATTGGCCTGCCTTATAATTGACGATATGCCGTTCTGTGTCACCAAAGATTGATAGACCTCATTGTAAACCTGCGTATTTGCACATTTCAACCTTACATATTTTTCTCCTCTATTTGCGGCATTTACAATTTGGTTGAAAAGAATTTGCTGTGCGTCTGCAAGCGAATTTGCAACAAATCCGTTTTTGACAAAATAATTTTCATCCGTAGCAAACGCATCCGGCAACGGAACATAACTGCTGTAAATTTGCCTTGAAGTCAAATCGGAATTTGTCACATTAAAATAATCATAAAAAACCAAATCTGGATATGCCGCCTTGTCAGGGTCATCCCATGTCACGTCAAGATTATACCAAACGCCGTTAAGCTTTATCATATTCCACATATGGTCCTCTTTTGCATATCCCGTTGCAAAAGCGTTTTCAATGCCGACTTTATTGCAAAGCAGGGCCATTGCATGTGAATATCCTTGGCAAAGCGCCCTTCCGTTTACAAGCGCTCCATACGCCGTCGAGGCAAATTCGGCGCTTGCATCATATGTGCAGTTTTTTATAATAGTGTCATGAAAGTATTTTACTATATCAAAAGCAGTCATTGTGGGAGTAATCCCGGCAATTATACGGTTTGCCGCTTCTTCGGTTTGTGCATTCATCAAGTTTATCTGGCTTTGCGGATAATCAAATGAAATTTGAATTTTTGTCACCGGAGAAGCATCATATTTAAAGCTGTTGGAAAGATATTGAAGGTTTATTTCCTCCATATATATTGCGGAATAAATTTCGCTGACATCGTTAAGATTTACAGGCGAATCAAAAACTACCTGCGTTGTAAAATTTTTTGCCGCCGAAAGAATTTTATTATATACTTTTTTAAGTTCGGGGCTTAAATTGTTATATGTATAAGTGGAATTGATTGGAGAAAGCTTTTGGAGCACAGCTTGTCCCGCAGTTGTAGTCTGTGATGTCGTTGAAAATGAAATTTCCGTTTGCGGGGCCGGAGTCTGTGCCGGAACAGGAATCTGCAAAATTTGTGCCGCAGTTGCCGTCGGCTGGGTAACCGGAGCGGTCGTTGCAATGGTCACCGATTCCGAAAGCGTAGTGGTTTCAGGAGCAATCGTCGTTTCAGCCTTTGCAGGTTCCGACGCAGTGGTCTGGGGTGTTGTCTGTGATGTCGTTTGTGAAGTCTGGGAGGTTGTTGCCGCCGGCTCGGTCTGTGAAAAGGTCGATATTGTGGTTTCAAGCAAGGCTTCTTTTTTTTCGGAATCCTTCGCGGAACCAGATGCCCCACATGCTGAAAAAATTGCTGCCGCAAGAAGTGCAAAAGCTTTTATCAGATATTTTTTACGAATTTTCATAGACAAATCATCCACCTTTATAAAATAGGGAAAGCTCTGCGCCAAAAGTACGCTTTGCTTCCCCCATTCTAACACAATTCAAATCAATAGGTCAAGTTTATGCGGATAACGTATGTGTGGGAATCGCTTCCGTCGGCAAGAGCGGTTATTTTGTTTCCGCTTTCGGAATTTGCCTTTTGCTGCATTTCAATTGCCTTATTTACAACCGCAGTATGTGCCGCATCATAAACCTCTTTTGATGAGCACTTTATTTCCGCAACAGGCTTTTTAGCCTTAGCGGACTTTGTCATTTCCTGCTGCATAAGGCTGAGCGCCTCATCGGTTGATTTAACATACAGCTTGTAATAAACAAAGTAATTTGCCTTTGTTGCAGTTGCTTTCGGCGGAGTGAACGCAGTTGTGTCAAGATCCTGGAAGTGGCTTATATTAAGTATTTCCGCATCGGTCACATTGAAATAATTATGGATTACAAAATTCGGGTCGGAATTTCCTGTCGGGTCATCCCAAGTGATGTCGATATTGTACCATTCGCCGTCAATCTTGACCATATTCCATGCATGGCTGAGCTGCTTGTTGTTTTCGCCGACAATGAGCAAGTTTTCAATTCCGGCCTTGTCGCACAAAAAGCCCATTGTTTTTGCATAGCCCTCGCACTGAACTTTTCCCTCAATCAGTCCGCCGTAAATCGTCTGCGAGCTTCCACTGTCCTTTACATCGGTAAATGAGCAATTCTTGCCGATATAATCATGTATTGCAAGAAGCTTATCCACCGCCGATGCTCCCGACGGGAAAGAAGCAACTATTTCCGCAGCCTTTGCGTCTATTTTTTTCTGCATTTCAGCAGCCGTTGCCTTGTCGCAGGTGTAGTAAAGCGGAGCAGTCTTCGACGTGGAATTATCAAACGGCTGCAGCACGCCCCTCATCCAGAAAAGCTGGGTTTCTTGGAAATAAATCATCTTATAAACCTTGCTGTAAGTTTCATAAGTGATTTCCTTGCCAAAGTCAACTTCATCCTTAAAATTGTACACTGCATCAAGAATTTTGTCGTAAATGGCCTTTTCGTCAGCAGAAAGGGTTGAATAACCGTACCTTACCTTTGAAGTTTCCTTCATTGTCTGGTCAAGCTTTACGTTTTCGTTTGCCTTGCTTGACGAATCAACATCAATAACATCTTCGTCGTCTTTTGAAGATTCATTTGAGTCTTGCTTGGAAGAATCCCCGCTCGAAGATTTGTCTTCCGAATCCGAAACTGATGAAGACGATGAAGCACCGGAAGAAGCCGATTCATCAATTTTTTTTCCACATGATGTTGCAAAAATGGAAACCGATAAAAGAAGCGCCAAAAGAATGCTGAGTTTTTTCATTAACCTTAATTTTCCTTTCCAAGTAATTTAAAATAATCAATAAGACAATTTAATTGCAACTACAAGGAGATTAGGGTCGCTTGCCCCTGAAACACCCTTGATTTGATTGCAGCCCTTGGTTGCATTTGCCTTATCCTTCATACCAAGCACACCGGCCTGATTTACAAGATAATTATTTACAGCGTCATAAATCTCTTTAGATGAGCACTTAACCTGTGCAATTTGGCTCTTTGATTTTGCGGCATTGATTATCTGCTGCTGCATAAGGCTTATTGCAGAATCATATGTGGTAGCATAGTATCCGGTCTGTACGAAATAGTTTGCATCAAGAGAATTTGCAACAGGAGGAGTAAACGGAGTGTATTCTTCAACAACAAAATGCGAAAGTCCGTTTATCTGGCTGTCCGGAACAAGCAAATAGAAATCCCTTATATAATCAGGAGTATTTCCGGTCGGGTCGTCCCAAGTAAGGTCAACGTTGTACCATGCTCCGTTTATTTTAACCTTATTCCAAGCATGTGAAAGGTTATGGTTGTTGAGTCCGGTAATGCGGACGTTTTCAATGCCAAGCTTTGTGCAGACATAGGTAAATGCCTTTGCATAGCCCTCGCACTGGCCGTATCCAAGCACAAGCGGGCCGTATGCGTCATCGGCGCTGTGGTTTTCTTTGGTGAAAGCAGTCTTTAAAATAATCCAGTCATGAATTTTCTTGATTTTCGTCACAAGCGAAGCATTTGCCGGGAATGTTGCGGCAATTTGTGAAACGGCCCCGTCAAGGTCCTTTTGGATTACCGCCTGGTCAGCTTCCGTATACTTATATTCAAGCGGAATGCTGCTTACGCTGCCGGTATATGTTGAGGCAGAACCTTGCAGCCAGAAAAGCTCAGCTTCTTGGAAGAATACATCCCTGTAAATTTTAGTTACAAGAGCGCCATCATGCGGCGAGCTGAAAGTGCAGGTTGCCTGACGTGCCTTTACAGCGGCAACTATTTCATTGTAAACAGTTTTTTCCTCATCGTTAAGCGTATTGTAAACATATTTGTTTGCAGTTGCATCCTTAGCAAGCTGAACCGCTGTTGTTGCGGCAGTTGTTGCAGCCGGAGCCTTTGTGGTTGCGGCAGTGGTTGCAGCTGCGGCCTTTGTTGTTGCCGCGGGAGCTTTCGTTGTTGCAGCAGTTGTTGCCTTAGTTGTTGCAGCAGTTGTAGTGGTTGCCGCAGTTGTGGTAGTCGCGGCGGTTGTAGTAGTTGCAGCAGTAGTTGTTTCGGTAGTTGTTGCCTTAGTCGTTTCAGTTGTCGTCACCGAAACGTCCGGCACCGAGCTTTCTATTTCCTTTCCGCAGCCGGCAAGTGCCGAAGCCATAAGTGCCGCAGAAATAAGCAATGCAATGATTGAACTTTTCTTCATGTTTTGTTTCTCCTTACCTTTATTTTAAATTTTCAAAGTTATCTTTTTCCTGTGTGGGTTCTTGTGCGGAATCCAAGACAACCGCCTTGATTTTTAAAACCCTCTTGTCCTCAATCAAAAGCACGGTAAATTCCACGTTTTGATACACAACAGAAGGCGTTTCTCCGCTTTCGGGAATCCTTCCCAAAAGGTCCACAACAAACCCGCCCATGGTGTCATATTCATGATTTTCCGGAAGGCTTATTCCAAGCTCTTCAAGGATTTTTTCCGGGTCCGCCATACCGCTTATGGTATAAACCCCATCGGACACCTTTACAAAATCCTCAGCTTCGTTGTCATACTCATCCTGCATATTGCCCACAATGGCTTCAAGCAAATCTTCCATAGTAACCATGCCGGCCGTTCCGCCGTATTCATCAACAACTATCGCCATCTGAGCCTTAATGGAACTGAGCTTTTTAAAGACATCCACACACTTTGCCGTTTCGGGAACATAAAGCGCATCCCTTAAAAAATCCTTTAAAGAAACGCCCTCCAAATCCTCTCTCCCAACAAGGCAAAGCAAATCCTTCACATAAACAACTCCGGCAATCTCATCTATGCTGTCTTCGTAAACGGGAATTCTTGAATATCCGGAATTCATAGCAGCATAAACCAAATCCGAAATGCTTGTGTTTATTCCGACTGCAACAAGGTTTGTCCTGTGTGTCATAACATCGCATACTTCAAGGTCGCGGAATTCAAAAATATTGTTTATCATTTCGCGCTGGCTTTCCTCAATAACCCCGGTTTCATTTCCCGCATCCACAAGCATGAGGATTTCCTCCTCCGTCACAACATCCTTCTGCTCGGAGGAATCAATTCCCAAAAGCCTTTCAATCCCCGTCGAGCAAAAATGCACCAGCATTGACACCGGATAAAAAACCATAGATAAAAACTCCACCGCAGGAACGCATGCAACGGCAAAGCCGTCCCCGCCCTTAGCGGCAAGCTTTTTGGGAAGCGCATCGCAAAACACCGACATGACCACTGCTGCAAGAGTAACTATAATCAAAGCCGAAACAACCGCGCAAGCAGCTTCAAATCCGCCAAAAATCAAATGCAGCCATTCCTTTAAAGGTGGATAAAAAATAATTCCCGCCAAAAAAGTAACCGCCGCGCTTGAAAAAACCTTGTGCACCGAAAATACGGTAAGCAGCCTTGCAGGTTTTGAAAGCAGCTTAAAAAGCCTGCCTTCTTTTCCTCCCTTTTCAGCAAAGCCTTTTACCTTGGCATCGCTGATTTCAACCACGGCAAATTCGCACGCCGCATAAAACCCTTTTAAAAAAAGAAATAAAATTAAAGCACCTGACAGCCATCGGTTCGCGTCAGATTCCATGATATCAGTATCCTCCTTATGAAAGCCGGAAAACAAGGCCTTTTCATGGCACAAAATTACATCCGGCAAGAGAAATTATACTATATCCGGTTATAAAAGTCAACAAATCTGGACTTATTTTCTAACGATTTTTAAAAAATAAAATGCCGAAAAATCGGCTTTTGATGGCTTTCCAACAATTTGTAACCATATTGGAAACTTCTTGTAACCCTTTTGTAATCATTTGGCTTTTATAAAAGAAACGCCTTCCAAAAGCTTTTTTAAGCATCGTATTGGCATAAAAAAAGCCTTACGACAAAAAATATAATTGTTTTGTAAACAATAACCGTTTTAAACCATTTTTATTTTTGAAAATTCGTCAAGAAATTAACATTATTTATGCGCCATCTCTTTACTTTTAACCCTTATTGTGCTAAACTGTATAGTTGAGGTATGGTACTCATACACGAATATTTGAGGAGGACTAAAAAATGGCAAGAAAAATGAAAACCATGGATGGCAACAACGCCGCCGCATGGGCCGCGTATCCGTTTACGGAAGTTGCCGCTATCTATCCGATTACTCCTTCGTCAGTAATGGCGGAAGTAACCGACCAATGGTCCACAAAAGGACAAACCAACATTTTCGGACAGCCCGTAAGGGTTATTGAAATGCAGTCTGAAGCAGGAGCAGCAGGAACAGTTCACGGCTCACTTGCAGCAGGTGCTCTCACAACCACCTATACCGCTTCACAAGGCTTGCTCCTTATGATTCCGAACATGTATAAAATCGCCGGAGAACTTCTCCCCTGCGTAATCCATGTTTCGGCACGCTGCGTTGCTTCTCATGCGCTCAACATCTTCGGAGACCACTCCGACGTTTACGCATGCCGCCAGACAGGCTTTGCAATGCTTTGCTCCACAAACCCGCAAGAAGTTATGGACCTCGGCGCAATCGCACACCTTTCAACAATCAAGGGAAGGGTTCCGTTCCTCCACTTCTTTGACGGATTCCGTACTTCCCATGAAATACAAAAAATTCAGGTTTGGGACAACGAAACACTTAAAAAGTTCGTTGATATGGACGCTGTGGATGCTTTCAGAAACAGGGCACTCAATCCGGAACATCCCGTTCTCCGCGGAACAGCCCAGAACCCTGATATATTCTTCCAGGCAAGGGAAGCTTGCAACCAGTACTACAATGCACTTCCTACAATAGTTGAAGAATATATGGAAAAAATCAACAAGGAAATTGGCACAAACTACAAGCTCTTCAATTACTACGGCGCTCCGGATGCTGAACATATCATAATCGCAATGGGCTCCGTAAACGATACAATTGAAGAAACCATTGACTACCTCAACTCCAAGGGCGGAAAATACGGCCTTGTAAAGGTAAGACTTTACAGACCTTTTGTTCCTGAAAAGCTCATTGAAGCAATTCCGGACAGCGTAAAGCAAATCTCTGTTCTTGACAGGACAAAGGAACCCGGCGCTCTCGGCGAACCTCTTTACCTTGACGTTGCCGCAGCGCTTAAAGAATCCAAATTCAAGGATGTTCCGATTTTCTCCGGAAGATACGGCCTCGGCTCAAAGGACACAACTCCAGCCGACATCATCGCCGTATTCAAGAACACCACAAAGAAGAAATTCACCGTTGCCATTGTTGACGACGTTACAAACCTTTCACTTCCCGTTGACGAAAATCCGGACACCGCTCCTGCCGGCACAACCGCCTGCAAGTTCTGGGGCCTTGGCGCCGACGGAACGGTTGGAGCAAACAAGAACTCCATCAAGATTATCGGCGACCACACAGACATGTATGCTCAAGCATACTTTGCATACGACTCAAAGAAGTCAGGCGGCGTAACCGTTTCGCACCTGCGTTTCGGAAAATCACCGATAAAATCCACATACCTTGTAAACAAGGCGGATTTTGTTGCCTGCCACAACCAGTCTTATGTAAACAAGTATGACATGGTTTCCGATATTAAGCCGGGCGGAGTATTCCTCCTCAACTGCCAGTGGAATGCCGAAGAACTTGACAAGCACCTCCCCGGACAGGTTAAGAGGTATATTGCAAAGAACAATATCAAGTTCTACACAATCAACGGCGTTGACATCGGAAAGAAGATAGGTCTTGGAAACAGGATAAACACCATTCTCCAAGCTGCATTCTTCAAACTTGCAAACATTATCCCGATTGAAGACGCAATCAAGTATATGAAAGACGCAGCAACCGCTTCTTACTCAAAGAAGGGTGAGGCTGTCGTTAAGATGAACCACGACGCTATTGATGCCGGCGTAAATGAAATTGTTGAAGTAAAGGTTCCCGCAGAATGGGCAAACGCTTCCGATTCTCCGATGGGCATGGCTCATGTAAGCGGCGACAATCAAGTGCTTGTGGACTTTGTAAACAAGATTCAGATTCCTTGCAACGCACAGGAAGGAGACAAGCTCCCTGTTTCGACTTTCGTTCATATGGCAGACGGCACATTCCCGCAGGGCTCCGCTGCATTTGAAAAGCGTGGAATCGCCGTTGACGTTCCATGCTGGAACAGCGAAAACTGCATACAGTGCAATTTCTGCTCTTATGTATGTCCGCACGCAGTAATCCGTCCGGCAGTTCTTACAAACGAAGAACTTGCAGCCGCTCCGGAACTTGCAAAGAAAAAGGCTATCCCTGTAACTGGCATGCCCGGATACAATTTCTTAATCACTGTTTCTGCACTTGACTGCACAGGCTGCGGCTCATGTATAAACGTATGCCCCGGCAAGAAGGGAAACAAGGCTCTTGCATTCATGCCACTTGAAACCCAGCTTGCTGAACAGGAAGTATTTGCTTACTGCCAGAAGCTTCCCGAAAAGCCTGAAGTTCACGAAAAGTTTAAGGAAACAACCGTTAAGGGCTCACAATTCAAGCAGCCCCTCCTCGAATTCTCGGGCGCTTGCGCAGGTTGTGGCGAAACTCCTTACGCAAAGCTTGTAACACAGCTCTTCGGCGACAGGATGTATATTGCAAACGCAACCGGATGCTCCTCAATCTGGGGTGGTTCGGCTCCTTCAACTCCCTACACCACAAACAAGGAAGGCAAAGGACCTGCTTGGGCAAACTCCCTCTTTGAAGACAATGCCGAATACGGCTACGGAATGTTCCTTGCACAGAACACACTCCGTCAGAGAGCAGTTTCAAAGCTTCTTGAACTCGACAAGACTGCCGGCGGAGAACTCAAAACCGCTATTGAAGGATACCTTTCAACTTTGAACCTCGGCAACGAAAACAAGGCAGCAACCACAAAGCTCATAGCAGAGCTTGAAAAGAGCTCGGATGCGCTTGCTAAGGATGTCCTCAAGCTTAAGGATTACCTTGCAAAGAAATCCGTATGGATATTCGGAGGCGACGGCTGGGCATATGACATCGGATTTGGCGGTCTTGACCATGTAATTGCTTCCGGCGAAGACGTAAACATCCTTGTATTTGACACAGAAGTTTACTCCAACACCGGCGGACAATCCTCAAAGGCAACACCTGCTGGCGCAATCGCACAGTTTGCCGCTGCCGGAAAGGAAGTTAAGAAAAAAGACCTTGCAAGCATTGCAATGAGCTATGGTTATGTATACGTTGCACAAGTTGCACAGGGTGCTGATTACAACCAGTGCATTAAGGCATTTACAGAAGCTGAAAGCTACAACGGCCCGTCCATTGTAATAGCTTACGCTCCTTGCATCAACCACGGCATCAAGAGCGGAATGTCCATGGCTCAGACCGAGGAAAAGAGAGCTGTTGAGGCAGGCTACTGGCACCTCTTCAGATTTGACCCGCGTCTTAAAGCAGAGGGCAAAAATCCGTTCCAGCTTGACAGCAAGGCTCCTACTGCGGATTACAAGGAATTCCTTATGAGCGAAGTACGTTACAACTCGCTTGCCCGTCAAAATCCTGAAAGGGCTGAAAAAATCTTTGATTATGCAGCAAAGAATGCCGCTGACAGGTACGATTACCTTGTAAAGCTCTCAAAGCTTTATGAATAATAAAAAATAGCATAGAAAATTTCCCCGCGGAATAATCCGCGGGGATTTTTTTGCTTTGGCGCCTTTTGTAACCTTTTGTCGCCATTTTGAATAAAATAGCAGTGACATAATTTTTAAAAATCCAAATAAAAACGAAAGGACTTTTGATATGGAAAATGCACCTAAAATCATGACTATTTCCCCGTTTCCGGCAGAAACCCCGATAGGAATGGCCTATGTTCCGTATCAGCAGTGGGAAACCCCTTACGACGAGGCAGTTGCTTTTTCAAGGGGCACAATGTTCCCAAGTCTTGATTTGCCGTTTATAGGCGAGGAGGCTGTACCGCATGGCAGAAAAGATTGACCTTCTTAAAAGAATAAAAATGTATGATTTTATCCTGAACGAGCTTGTACTTTATCTTGACACCCATCCCGACTGCCAGTATGGGCTTGCACATTTCAGAAAATACAACGAGCTTAGAAACAAGGCTTATGAGGAATATGCAAAAAATTACGGCCCGCTTATGGTATCACAAGCAACGGCAAATGAACGCTGGAACTGGATAGATACCCCTTGGCCATGGGAAAAGGAGGCTAATGTCTAATGTGGAGCTATGAAAAAAAACTTCAATACCCTATAAATATTAAAAATCCAAACCCCGCAATGGCAAAAATTGTCATGACACAACTTGGCGGGCCTGATGGTGAATTGGGAGCCTCCATACGCTATTTAAGCCAAAGATATACTGCCCCCAATGCAAAGACAAAGGGAATCTTAAACGATATTGGAACCGAAGAACTTGGACATATGGAAATGATAGGAACTTTGGTTTACCAGCTTACAAGGAACATGACTCCGGAGCAAATAAAAAAATCCGGTTATGACGCTTATTTTGTGGACCACACTGCGGGAATTTATCCTGTTGACGCCTCAGGAAATCCGTTCAGCGTAATGCCGCTTCAATCCTCAGGCGACCCGATAGCCGACCTGCATGAAGATATGGCTGCCGAACAAAAGGCAAGAAAAACCTACGACAACATTTTAAGGCTTGCAGACGACCCGGATGTAAGGGATGCAATAAAATTCCTGCGCGCAAGAGAAATTGTTCACTACCAGAGGTTCGGCGAGGCGCTGCGCTCCGTAACAGACCAGCTTGACAGCAAGAATTTTTACGCATTTAATCCAAGTTTTGATAAATAAAAATAAATTCCTCAAAGTCTTTAAAAACTTTGGGGAATTTTGTTGTAAAATTTAACTTTGGGTATTAAAATACATTACAGACGCTTTTTAAATCATGCCGTTTACAAAAGCATTAAAACGTTCAATTACATTTTTGTCACCGACAATAAGCACTCGTTCATTTTCATGAAATTCATAATAAGGCCCGGGGGAAATTATCACATCCTCATCCTGTATAATCCCTATAATTGTAGCTCCGGTATTATGCCATACTTCAAGTTCGCCTATGCTTTTGCCTATTACAAAAGAATGTTTCGGCAGTTGTATCTCAACCGGCGTTATCAAATCGGAACGCTTGTATTTGTACATATCTATTATTTTTAAAGTCAAATCATTTATTTCTTCATCCATTTGCTTGCGCTTTTCAAACATCTGCCCAAGCTTTGAGCGCATTTCGGCAATGCTTTCATCATCTTTGAAATTTTTAACAAATTTTATTGCATTTTCCTTTGACTTTACTATTATGCCGCTGCCCACAGCCACCTCGACTACCTTTTTGTCAGACAAAATTGCTATTGCCCTTCTTATCGTTTCTGATGAAACGTTGTATTCGCTTGAAAGCACCGAACGGCCCTTAAGCTTTTCACCAACCGGAATCTCTCCAGAGGCTATCCTTGAAGAAAGATTTACCGCTATTTTAAGATAACGCGGCATTGTTATTCGTTCCGAACCAACCATTTATTATCACCTGTTTTATTTAAAATTTAAAAAGATGCTTATTGCATAGGAAAATGAATTTTATACCGCAACTATTTTTAAAAGGTTTTCCCTTAAATTTGCTTCATCACAAGCATTTGCAAGAAAAATTAAATAATCACCGGCAAGTATCTTAGTATCGCCCTTTGGAATTAAATTTTTGCCTCCTCTTTTAACTGAAACCAAAAGGCAATTCGGAGGGATATTTATTTCCTTGACAAGCTTGTTCTCGCATACTGAACCAATCTGAACCACCATTTCAATTGTGGTTTTTTCATTATGGTCTTTTGTTTCCCCATTTTGTTCCGACTGCAAAATCTGATTTTCAAGCAAAGTTTCATATATGGGCGCGCTTTTCAGCAAATCTGAAACAATATATGCTATAAGCGATACCATTGAAAGCGAAAGCAAATGATTGAAAGAACCGGTCATTTCAGTAAGAAGTATAATTCCAGTTATCGGAGCTTTTACAATAGCCGTAAAAAATCCCGCCATAGAAAGAATTATAAAATTATAAAATAAACCGGAATCGACACCGCAAAAATCAATCGAAATACTCCCGAAAACGGCGCCTATAAGCGCTCCCATAACCAAAAGCGGAAAGAAAATGCCTCCGGGCGCACCGGAGCCAAAGCTTATCATTGAGAAAATAAATTTTACCACCAAAAGCAAGAGCAAGAAAAATACTCCCGATGACAAATCAAGCTTTTCTATGGCCGCATGCCCGCCGCATAAGGCAAACGGGAAAATTATTCCCAAGCATCCCGCCAGAACAAACGGAATTAAAATCCTTAATTTTGCATACTTCTGAGGAATTTTTTTGTAAAGCTTTTGAGTTCTTACAAGAACAAAATTATATACCGCCCCTGCGCATCCAAGAAGCGCCCCTAAAATAATAAGCAGCCAGTAATTTGACAAAGGTATTGAGCCTTTAACTTCAAAATCAAATACAGGCTTTAAGCCAAAAATTATTTTTGAAACAAAATCAGCGGCAACTGCCGAAGTTATTGCAGATAAAAGAATGGCAGGCGAAAAATATTTAAATATTTCCTCCAATGAGAAAACTGCTCCTGCAAGAGGCGCATTAAAAGCCGCCGCAAGTCCCGCGCTTGCCCCGCTTGCTATAAGCGTTCTTTTTTCGGTTCGAGAATGTGAAAATTTTTCTCCTATCCCCTCTCCGATGCAGGCTCCAAGCTGCACGGAAGGCCCCTCTCTGCCAAGCGAAAGTCCGGCAAGTATAGACAATGTCCCGCCTATAAATTTCGCAATTAAAGTTGCAAACCAATTATGCTTGAAATAGCCAAGTATAATCCCCTTTACCTGCGGAATCCCGCTTCCGCTTATCATTTTAAATTTTGAAACCAACACTCCGGTCAAATACCCTAAAACCCCCAAAATGACAATAGCAACGGGGAACAGTCTCATATTCCCCCTTAAAAAACCATAAAAATAAAAACAAACCTCTTCGGCTTTGCCAAGAACCCATCTGTAAGCACAAGCAACCACCCCGGCTAAAACTCCAACCAAAAGGCTTTTATACAGCATATTTAAATTTTTTGTGCCTTTTATTTCTTTTAAAGTGTTCTCCTGCTTCATTTACCCTTATCTCCGTTATGTCATTCTAAATTTATTATACAACTGCCGCAAGGATATTTCAACATAAAAATAATCCGCAAACTTTTTTAAATAAAAGCTTGACAAAAAACTTTTAAGAATGTAAAATAAAAGTAACAACTTTTATTGTCTAATAAAATTGCCTGTAAAAACATTACTTTAAGACAGGCAATTAAAAATACGATAAACAAACAACCTGCAACTTAGAAAGGAAGTGTATCATGTGAGCAAAAACATAAAGATTTGTCTTTCCGGACTTGGACGCACGGGAATTCAAACCGCAAGGTATTTAATTGAACAAGACCGTGGTGTGGATTTGGTTTCTTGCGTTTGCAGCCCGTCAAGCAGCAAGGCCGGAAAAAACTTGGGCGAAATTTTAAATTGCCCCGACATAGACGTTCCAATATATTCGTCAAATGATTTGGAACGCTGTATTTTCAACACAAAACCCGACGTTGCAATTGATTTTTCAACTCCATTTGCCGCTTTAAAAAATGCTGAGGTTTTTTCAAAAATGAAAGTCGGCATTGTTATGGGCACAACCGGATTTACTAATGATGAAGAAAAAAAGCTTATTTCAATTGTAGAAAAAAATAAAGGCGGAATAATTTTAGCGCCAAACATAACCCGTGGGATAAATGCAATGATGTTTCTTTCGAACCTTGCAGCAAAAATGCTTGTCGGATATGACATAGAAATAATTGAAATGCACCACAACAAAAAGCTTGACTGCCCATCAGGCACGGCAGCAAAGCTTAAAAAACAAATAAAAAGCATCCCCGAATTAAGCAAAAAAGAAATTCCGGTTTCTTCCGTAAGGGCGGGAGGAATCGTTGGCAATCATAAAATTATGATTGCCGGCGAAAATGATATGCTGGAAATAACGCATCAATCCTTTTCACGCAACGCTTTTGCCGAAGGCGCTCTCTTTGCCGCAAATTTCATCTTCAATAAAACCGGAATCTATGAAATGAAGGACGCAATGAATTACAAGCAAATAATAATGGATTGCCTCGATGAAGAAGTTAATTGCAAAAATAAATTTGCAAAGGGATAAAATAAGGATCATAGCACAAAACTGCTATGATCCCTTTTGCTACCCTTTTATTCCTCCGGAGGTAAGGCCGGAAATAAAATATTTTTGAAAGAAAATAAAAACAAGTATTACAGGCATAAGGCTTAAAGCGGAAAGAGCAAAAACATATCCCCATTGAGTAAACTGGTGCTGCCCAAAAAATCCGGAAATCGCTATCGGCAAAGTCCTTTTGACATTGTCGCTGATGACAATGTTAGCCCATGGGTATTCTTCCCACGCCGTTAAAAAATTAAAAATGGAAACGGAAGCAACAGCCGGACTTGCAAGCGGAAACGCAATTTTAAAGAAAACCGTATACACGCTGCCGCCATCAATATATACCGCTTCATCAAAATCCTTCGGAATATTTTCCATAAATCCTTTAATCATAAATGTAGAAAAGGGAATAACCCATGCTACATAAAAAGGAATAAGCCCTAAAAGCGAATTGAGCACTTTAAATTTAACAGCTAATTCATACTGCGGAACTATAAGAGTAGTACCCGGTATAATCATTGTAAATATGATAAACGCAAAGAAAAATTTTTTGCCTTTAAAATTAAACCTTGCAAAACAAAATGCAAGCGCTGAGGCGACAATAGCTGAAATAATTACCGTTGCCAAAGAAACAATTATGCTGTTTAAAAAATTCAAATAAAACTTCCCTTGGCCGAAAATATAAACATAATTTTCAAAGGTGATTTCAGCTATTGTCGGAAAAAATTTGGGAGGATATTCAAACAGCGCTCCATTCGGTTTTAAGGAAATATTTATCATGTATACCATTGGCAAAATTGATATTGCCGCCCCGGCCAAAAGCAAAATGTATAAGAGGAAATATACCGGCAAGTTTCTTCTAAGTTTCATTTGTTGCATCCCTTTTCTTATGTATTTCCCTGACCCTTCATCATTTTAAATTGAATCCATGCCAAAAACGCAAGAATCAACGCTATGATAAATGAAAGAGAGGCGGAATATCCAAATTTTCCGGCACTAAAAGCTTTATAATACATCCATGTAAGCAAAACATCGGTCTGATGTGCGGGTTCTCCTCCTGTCATCATTTTAATTGAGGTAAATACGTTAAAACCACCTATTGTAAGCATAACTAATGCAAAAAGTATTGTCCCTTTAATTGACGGAAGGGTTATATACAAAAATTTTTTAAACGCTCCTGCGCCATCTATTTCAGCCACTTCATACAAATCTGCCGGCACAGTCTGCAATGCCGCAAGAAATATTACCATATTCCAGCCAACACCTTTCCATGTGCCAAGCAGCATTGCCGCAAAAATCCCCGTCCAGCGCGTATCAAGCCATCGTATATTCTCTGCCGAAAAATGAATTATTTGAGTCAAAAAATAATTTAGCAACCCCTCGGTATTAAAAATGTATTTGAATATCAGTGAAGCTATTACCCATGATGTAATTACAGGAATATAGTACAAAACCCTAAATCCAACTTTAAAACAAGGTATTTTTTGTATAAACAAAGCTGCAATAAGCCCAAGCGCCATTTGGGCAGGCACCGTTACGGCAGTATATGCAAGCGTATTCAAAAGAACCGTCCAAAAAACATTGTCCGAAAGGACATCTCTATAATTTTGAAGCCCTATAAACTCCTGATTTAATATTGAACCAAAATCCCATTTAAAAAAGCTCATTGCGAACAATTTAAATATCGGATAAACCGTAAAAAGTACAAAAATTAAAAAACCAGGCAGCAAAAGACTGTACATCTGCATTTTATTTTTAAATGATTGCATAAGTAAAATCCTTTCAATATATAAAGTTTAAGGCTGCTGCTTTGCACAGCAGCCTTAGTGTTGACAAAACAAAAATGCAGGTTTATAATACTTGTGTGCATTATTATTCGGCTAAAAGCTTATCCATTTTTGCTGCAAGATTATCCATTGCTTCTTTTGCGGTTTTTTCTCCATTCATGACTGACACAACAGCAGCAGACAATTCATTGTCTATTTCAGACCATGAAGCTACCGTAGGACGCGCTTTTGCCGTTTTTATTGCTTCAAGAAAAGGAGCAAAATTTGCACTTTTTACGCTTTCATTTTCCAAAGCTGATTTGTTTACGGGAATTTGCCCGCATTTTGCCATTTCTACCTGAGCAAATTCTCCGGTCATGAAGGTCATGAATTTCCATGCGGCATCTTTGTTTGCACTGCTGAACATTACAATATCCTCACCGCCAAGTACTGATACGGAACCACCTTCACCGGCAGGCATATTTGCTGTTTCGTATTCAAGATCCGGGTACGCCGATTTCAATTCGGCTATTTTCCATGGCCCTTCCAAAAGCATTGCATACCTTCCGGTTCCAAAGCCGTCCGTCATGGGAATATCACCGCTGTTCCAGCCGGTTATACATTGTTCTTTATACAAATCAGCAAGCATTTGTATTGCTTTAACGGTTTTCTCACTATTGACATATCCGCTGGCTTTGGTTTGCTCCTCATTTGTGAGCGAACCGCCGCAGCTCCAAATAAACGGGCAGATATTCCATCCTGCAAGTGCCGGTTCGGTATATCCCCATATTTGCTGTCCATTTGAATTTTGTTTTGAAAGAAGTTTTACTGTTTTTACAAATTCGTCAATTGTTTTGGGAGCAGAAAGTTTTGCTTCTTCTAACATTTTTTTATTGTAAAATAATATTTTTGTATTGGTATTAAGCGCCAATCCATATGAATGGCCTTTTAAAAAAGCAGTGCTCATAGCGTTTTCAAGAAGATTTGATGATACCGAGTTGAAATCACTTATTTCTTTGTCAAGTTCTGTTAATACTCCCATCTTTTGAAATTCCGGTATCCATGCAATGTCGCATCTTGCCACATCAGGCAGCGTATTTGATTTTGCGCTTATAAGAATTTTATTGTGTAGTTCTGCCCATTCATAGGAAACCGGATTGACTTTAATCCCCGGATTTTCACTTTCAAATTTAGGGATAAGAACGTTGGTAAGGGTTTCATTTTCTGCTGATTGGGCGCTGTAATTGTGCCAAAAATTTATTGTCACGGTTTCGCTTTTTGAAGACGTGCCATCTGTTGCTGATGTTCCGCTTTGAGCGGATTCAGATACTTCTGACGATTTTCCACAAGCTGTCATTGCGGGCAGGCATAGCGCAGCGGAAAGGATAATCGTCAGTATTTTTTTGCTTTTCATAAATTACTCCTCCATTTTTGATTTTATTGCTTTAAAGGAATACCGGTCGAGCGTCAAGGAAACTGTTCCCGAATATTCCAATAAATCACCGTTATAAAACTTTTTTGCTGATATCCGGTCGATATGATTTGCAAAATATGCCTCATGGCTTAAACAATCCTCATAAACATCCGCATTATCCAGGACAGGCAAATCAATTTTATGCATATCTCCGCTATTATTGAACAAGGCATATACCTTTTCACCGTTAAAATCCCTTACAAAGCCATATATTCCTTTGCTTTCATCGCAGAAATTTGAAACATATCCGCCAAACATCAAAGGGGGCAGAGATTTCCGCAAGGCAATCATTTTCTTATACCAGCCAAGAAGCTCTTTGTCTTGCTTATTTTCTTCCCAGACCATCCCGCCGCGGCAATCCGGATCGTTTTCTCCGGCCATCCCGATTTCATCGCCATAATAAATTGCCGGACACCCGCAAAAAAGCATTTGAAATGCCGCCGCCAATTTAAATTTTCTTTTATCATTGCCGCATTCGGTCAAAAATCTTGCAGTATCATGACTGTCAAGAAGATTATACATAACTTTATTTATTTCATCGGGATATTCGGCGAGCATTCTGTTTATTCTTGAATCAAATTCATGTGCACTTATGCTGCTTTTAGCAAAAAAATCTTTTACGCAATCTCTAAAAACATAATTCATTGCGCTGTCCATTTGATCGCCGGAAAGCATCTTCAACGCGCTTCCCCAAGTTTCGCCTATCAAAATAATTTCCGGATACTTTGCCTTCAATTCTGCCCTTGCATATTGCCACAGCTTAATATCAACCTCATCCGCAACATCAAGCCTCCATCCGTCTATTCCTGCTTCCCTTATCCAATAATCCATTACTTCAAGCACATATTGTCTAACTTCTGGATTTGACGTTCTTAGCTTTGGCATCCATTTGTACGCCCCGACGCATTCATAATTGTGATGCGATATTTCTACGGGAAATTTTTTTATGTAAAACCAATCCCTGTATTTTGATTCTTCCTGTTTTTCAAGCAAATCACGAAACGGTTTAAAATTTGTCCCGCAATGATTGAAAACCCCGTCAAGTATTATTTTAATGTTTCTCTTATGGCACTGTGAAACAAGTTCTTTTAAATCTTCATTTGAACCAAAAATAGGGTCAACCTGAAAATAGTCAGTTGTTGCATATTTGTGGTTGAAATCCCCTTTAAAAATAGGAGTTAAGTATATGCAGTCAACACCAAGTTCTCTTATATAATCAAGCTTTTGAATAATTCCTAAAAGATCGCCCCCGAAAAAATTTTCTCTTGTTGGCTTTTCATCCCACAAAACCACTCCCAGCGGGTCATTGCTTGGTGTTCCATTATTATACCTTTCAGGGAAAATTGAATAAAACACCTTTCCTTTTGCCCATTCCGGCACTGTTACAATATCATTTTCATTTGCATATAAATATTCAAAAAAGCCATCCTCAGGAATTTTATCCTTTATCCCGAAAGCTGTGACATACGATTTTTGACCATTTAAATCAACAAGCTCAAAATAATATTTAATATACCTTGCGATTTTAGAAAATTTTACATTTGTTTCGTAATAATCAAATAAATCATCCCTATGCGCACAAATCATTGTGCTTTCTTTTTTCTGCAAATTGTTTCTTGCCCAATAAATAAGGCTGCATTTTGAAATATCTCCGCGGGCTGCCTTTATTTTAAAAACAAGCTCATTTCTTGCAACAGGATAAATGTATTGCGGAATATTTTTGTGTTCAATGGCATATTTGTTCATTTTTCTTTTTCCTTTCGCTAAAATTGCAACAGATTTATTTTTTAAAATTTTACAGCAATTCCCCCTTTAAATTTGTCGACTCTCTTGATATTATCCTTGTTGATATTAGTGTTTGCTGGTTCACTTCCTTTTCGCGCTCGATTTTTCTAATTAAGATACTTGCCGCTTGCTCACCAAGGCTGTAAGTATCAACATCAACAACAGTAAGCGGCGGATTTGTGTATTCAGCAATCGGATAATTGTCAAAACTTAAAACGCCAAGCTCTCTCGGAACCGAAATACCCATTTCGCTTGCCGCTCTCAACACACCGAAAGCCGTGATATTATCGCTGCAAATCACCGCATCTGGAAGCGATGATGTTTTAAAAACTTCTTTAAGCAAATTATATCCTGCCGGTAACGTTTCCTCGCAACTGGCAATATATTTTTCATTAACATCAAATCCCGCAAAAGTCAACGCCTGCTTATACCCTGCAAGACGGTTTTGCGAAAAAATTGCTTTTGGATTGCTTGAAAGGAAAGCTATTCTTTTATAGCCCTTTTGTATAAGATGATTTACAGCAAGTTCTCCGCCCTGTATATTATTTATATCAACCCAGCTTGATTCAAGTTTGAAATTTTCAGGCTCTCCCAAAATAACAAAAGGAAAATCAAGCTCAAAAAGTTTTTTAATGAGCTTTCTTTTTGCCATAACCGATGGCAAAATCAATCCGTCAATTTTTCTTTCAAGTATAAGCTTTTCTATGGAAGAAACGCCGCCCTTTTCTTCTTTTCCGTTTGTAATCAATATATTGTATCCATTGTTTTGTGCAACCGTTTCGATTCCGAAAACGCTTTTGTTGAAAAATACGTTTGAAAAAGTAGTATTATCATTAGCGTCTATTGCCAAAGCTATTGCGCAAGCATTCCCGTTTGCAAAATTTCTTGCAAGACTGTTTGGAAAGTAATTTAATTCCCGCATTGCCTCCATAATTTTTTCGCGCGTTTCTTCGGATATAAGACTTTTATTGTTTATTACCCTTGAAACAGTCGAGGCTGCCACGCCAGCTCTTTTGGCAACATCTTTAATTGTTACGGTTGATTTATTTTTCACGCATTATACTCTCCCATGTTGTATTTTATGCAACCGTTTGCATAACTTAATGATAATAGCCAAATGTCTTTTTGTCAATACCTTTGTTTAAAATTTGTAAAACACCACAAATACAAAAAGAACTTTTATTGAAAATTACAAATCACTGTATTTATTTTGGAATTTGCCTTTTTAAAAAATCTTTTACATAAAAATAATAATATTTTCATTGACTTGGCGGAATAAATATGTTATATAATAATCAGTTTAGCACTCATGTATTTAGAGTGCTAATTGATATAGATTTTAAAAATAAAATGTAAAGGAGTTGTTAATTATGGCAAGTCTTATCCCGTTCAACAAAAGAGGCACCGATATTTTCAATTCAAGTTTTGACAGCTTCCAAAATATGCTGGACGATTTCTTTGTGGACGGATGGCCTTTTAGAAGAAACCTTATGGGCGATACTTTTAAGATAGATGTCCAAGAAGAAAACGGACAGTATATTGTTGAAGCCGACCTTCCCGGAGTTCAAAAAGGCGACGTAAATCTTTCTCTTGATGACGGACGTCTTACGATTTCAGTCAACAAGGAAGAAAATATTGAACAAAAGAACAAAAACTACCTCCATAAAGAAAGACGCTACTGCTCAATGTCAAGAAGCATTTATCTTGCGGATGCCGATTCTCAGGGCGTAAAAGCAAAACTTGAAAACGGCGTTTTGACTGTAAATGTTCCCAAAACGCAAAAATCCGATACCTCTATTAAAATTGACATAGATTAAAAAAAATCCCCTGCCTTGCCCCTTGGCAGGGGATTTTTTTATTAAGCCGGACTTTAAGCCTTTACAGGTTTTCTTTTGTACACAAGCCCACAGACTCCTGCCGTAATGGGCGAAACAAGCACAAGCCCTATGCAGCCGACAAAAGTTTGAAGAATTTCCGCCGCAATGGATTTTGAATTGAAAATGTTGAGCATGGGAGTCCCCTGCGCCATGTAAACCATCATAACCGAAATATACCCTCCCATATAGGCAAGCAAAAGCGTTGTTGTTTGGCTTCCCATAACCGCTTTGCCTATCGTAAGGCCGGAAAGTATAAGCTCCCGCCTTGAAATTGACGGGCTTTTCAATGCAATTTCATCCAACGCCGCTGCAATATCTATTGAAAGGTCAAGCACCGCTCCCGAACATGCAAGATATATCCCCGCCTGAAAAATCGAGGTAAGGTCAAGATGCTCAAACCCAGAATACAAAAGCGATTCCGACCACTGCATGACCGCTCCGTGAATATTAAAAATCCTGCCCCATATTTCCGCCGCAAGACAGGTTAAAAGCGAACAGCAAACTGCTCCTGTTATTGCGCAAAACGCCTTTGGCGTAAATCCCGCAACAAGCAAAAGCGTCGCCACGGTAATCATATTTCCAACCAAAAGTGCCACCAGCAT
>JAJUHO010000137.1 GCA_029267825.1 Oscillospiraceae bacterium | reverse complement strand
CTCAGCCTGCATAAAGAAATTGCCGGAATAAACAAAGTTAAAACCGAAAACCTCGCCGTGGTCTTCGCCTGCGCCGGGAGCCATAAGCGCCATAAACGGATTTTGCTCATGCCCCGGTTCACCGCGGTTTGAATCCACAGATGCCTTGCCGTGAAGCACCGGCCTTTTTTCAATATGCCTTTCCCTTGCCCATGCGCCGTGCTGGGTGACCATTTCATAGCCAGAACCCTCAAAGTCAACGCATGCCGAAAGCACCCTTAAAAGGTCTATCGGGTCGCCGGAACAGTTTTTAACCCTAACGCTCCTTGCAATAACGTCAAGATTTTCAAAAACGGAATAAAAAAGTGTTATTTCAAGGCCCAGAACGCTGTCCTCACATTCAAGTTCAAGAGTTGTGCATTCTTTTTCGCTGCCGAAAGTACATGGAAGTCCTTCAAGCTTTGGTTTCCCGGCATAAATTTTATGAGAACGGTAGTTGAGCGAACAGCATGTGTTCCCGTTCTTGTCGCGCACCATAAGGCACGGTTCTCTAAAATCCCCAAGCCCCGCTGTTGAAAATTCCTGAGGCAGCCTGTCGTAAAAACCGACTCTGTCCCTATTGTTTTTTGACGGTAGAAAATAATTATCCAGCCTAAGCAGATAATTTACATTTTCGTCGGGTATCTTTTTGCCGAAATAAGTATGGGCCACAAATTTTTCATCGTCCACCACGGAAATCACATATGAAGTATCCTTTGCCGTCAGATGAAACGATGCGCTTTCCGGAATAAATTTAATACCCACTTTAAAGCCTCCTTTTCAATTAAATCCCTCTCACCGGATTTGTAACTTATTATATCAGCTTTCAAAGAGAAATCAATGCAATTTTTATATAAAAATAAATTATTTCAGCTTTAAATATTCCAAATTTTTTGAAATAAGCTCACATCTCTGTTTTACGCAATCAGGTGAACGCAACGGGTCGGAAGGGGTATTAAAGGCATAGTCCACAAGCTTTTCAACAGTGGTTGATGCAACATGCAGCCTTGTGTCGGAAGAAGCATAATAAATGTATACCTCGCCGTTTTCCCTTGCTATGACGCCATTGGTAAATACGACGTTTGAAACATCTCCTACTCTTTCCTTTCCAAGCGGAACAAGAAATACTCCGGACGGCTCGGCAATAACTTTCGACGGGTCTTTCAAATCCGTCGCAAAAACATAAAGCACATACCTAAGCCCTGCTGCGGTGTTCCTTACGCCATGCGCAATATGTATCCATCCTTTTTCGGTTTTGATAGGAGGAGCGCCGGCTCCGTTTTTGCTCTCGGTTATGGTATGGTACCTGCGGGGACTTACAAGCCATTCATTTTCTATGACGGCATTTTCAATGCTGTCGGAAAGCCCGAAGCATATCCCCCCGCCGGAGCCGGCGCTTATAAATCCGTCCTGCGGACGTGTGTAAAAAGCATATTTCCCGTTTACAAATTCAGGGTGCAGAACAACGTTTCTCTGCTGTGGGGACTTTGTTTTAAGGTTTGCCAGCCGCTCCCATGTTTTCAAGTCCCTTGTCCTGACGATTCCGCATTGGGCCGTTGCCGCAGAAAGGTCCGGATTTGATTTATCCTTGCTTTCAGAGCAGAAAAGCCCGTATATCCAGCCATCCTCATGCTTTGTAAGACGCATGTCGTACACATTTGTTTCTTCTTTTTCTGTGTCGGGCAATACCACCGGATAATCCCAGAACCTAAACCCGTCAACCGGACTTGTGCTTTCGGCAACGGCAAAAAAGCTCTTTCTGTCGTTTCCCTCAACTCTTGCAACAAGATAAAATTTTCCGTCAAGTTCAATTGCTCCGGAATTCATCACTGCATTTATTCCAAGCCTCTCCATAAAGAAAGGATTTGTCTGAGGGTTGAAATCATACCTCCAAATAAGCGGAGCATGCTCCCTTGTCAGCACAGGATACTTGTATCTATCGTAAATCCCGTTGTAAAATGAAGTTTTTTCGTTCTTTCTGGCAATAAGCTCCTCGTATTTTTCGGTTTGCTCCTTAACCTTTTTTTCAAAATCAAAGCTGTTCATAGCGCTTTATAACCTCCATGCACATTCTTCCGTTATGATATGGGCATTTCCACGGCTCCACTATCGGTTTTCCGCTTATGGGAACGCCGTTTTTGTCAAGCGCCCAAAACCACTCCGAATTTTTCCTCTTGTCGCAGATATTTTCCTTTATATAATTCCAATTCAAAAGGGATGTTTCAAGGTATTCCTTGTTTCCCGTCCTCTGGTAAGCGTTAAGGAATCCCACAACGCTCTCCGCCTGAACCCACCATATCCTTGTGGTGTCAACCTCTCCACGCAGTCTTTGGTTGTTAAGCGCCTCTCCGTCAAACGCGGTCTTTTTTACCATTTCGGCTATTTCATCAAGCATATATGAAATCTTCATCGAAACCCCGTCATCCCCAAGCGTCTTGCAGGCAAGGTCCAAAAGCCATGCCGCCTCAATGTCATGTCCGAAAGAGTAGATGTCTGAAATCAAATTCATTTTCCTGTCAAAGAAAACCCCAAGCATATGATTGTTTTTGTCATAAACCTTTTCCTCGCACATAAGCAGCGCCTTTTTAAGCTTTGCCCCCACCAGCGGATTTTTTTCGGTGCGGTAAAACTCCGTATATGCCTCTATCACGTGCAGAAGCGTGTTCATGGTCTTGCTTGCCATATACCCGTCCTCGGAAAGCTTATCGTTTTCTATTTCCTTCCACTGTCTGTCGAAAGCCTCCATATAGCCGTATTCGTCAGTGCATTTTGTTTCAATCACGTTGAAAATCCTGTATGCAAACTCCAAAGCTTCCTTTTCTCCGGATGCAAGGTAATATGATGAAAGTGCATATATCGCAAACGCCTGGTTGTATGTATGCTTCATGTCATCGATAGCAGTACCTTTGAAATCAACCATCCAATAAACCCCGCCGAACTCTCTGTCAAGAATATGGTTCTTAAAAAAGTCATACGCATGCCTTGCATAAGAAAGTGCAGATTTTTCTTTTAAAACAAGGTACACATTTGAGTAAAACCACATTATCCTGCTGTTAAGTATAGCTCCTTTTTCGGCACACTTGTCTATTTCCAAATCCTGATTTACATAGCCGTAAAATCCACCGTTTTCATCATCTTTAAGCCCGTTCCAAAAAGACATTATCCTGTAAAGCTCGGATGTTACCTCGTCTTTAAAAGTTTTCAAATCACCCATAAAATCCTCCAAATAAAAAGGGATGAGGAAAGCCCCATCCTCAAAGGGTTTACCCATCCCAATTTAAATAACCGCCGCTAAGAGCGCAAATTAAAGTCTTCCCTCTGTTCCGTCAAGGCCAACAAGCTCGTTGTGTTCCTTTATAAACTTAACGGTTTCGTCAACGGTCGTAAACGCAAGGCCGACATAAGTATCCGCCGCACCATAGTAAATGGCAATTCTTCCCGTCGCCGCATCTGTAAGCGCCGCGCAGGGGAATACAACATTCGGCACAAAGCCCCTTTCCTCATACCATTCCTCGGGAGTAAGCATAAGGCTTCCCGCGCGGTAGAGCACCTTTGACGGGCACTCCCTGTCAAGTATTGCTGCGCTCATTGAGTACACAAAGCCGTTGCAGGTTCCGGTAACGCCGTGGTAAAAAATGAGCCATCCCTCGTCAATTTCAATCGGAGCAGGGCCGCAGCCTATCTTAACCGACTGCCACCAGCCGCTTCCGCCCCTTTGCATAACAATCCTGTGCTCGCCCCAATATTTCATATCCGGGCTTTGGCTGAGGAACACATCTCCGAAAGGAGTATGCCCGCTGTCGCTCGGGCGTGAAAGGAGCATATACTTTCCGTTTACTTTTCTTGGGAAAAGCACGCCGTTCCTGTTAAACGGCAAAAACGGATTTTCAAGCCTTGTAAAGCTTTTAAAGTCCTTTGTTCTTGCCATACCGATTGCTGCGCCGCCAAAATCGCCGCACCAAATTATGTAATAATAATCTTCAACCTTAACAAGCCTTGGGTCATATGCGTAAAGCGGCTGGTATGGCTTGCCGTCCTCATCGTAGAAAGGGATTTTTTCCTTGTCAAAATCCCAATGTATCCCATCCTTGCTCTTTCCGAAATAAATATGCGGGCGGCCGTTTATTGTTTCTCCGCGGAAAACGCCGACATATCCGTCTTCATATGGCACAACCGCGCTGTTGAAAATTCTTGCGACTCCTTCAACCGGATTTCTGCCTATCACCGGATTTTCAGCATATCTCCATATAGGGCCTTTAAAATCCGACGGCTTTTCCTGCCAAGGGATGTTGGGAAGATTTTCACCTAAAATCTTGCTCATATTTATACCTCTTTCTGTTTTGTTTTAATCAATTTAAGTTAACGTTTACTTTATTCAAATTATATTACATTCGTGCAAATTTGTCAATGGGTTTTGCAAATTTGTGTGCTTTGCGCAAAAAAATTAGCTAATTTTTTAATAAAAAAACAGCCCATCGGGCTGTTTTCAAGGCTTGTTTTTATTTTCTCTTTTTTACCGTATTGCCAATTATAAGGCTTCCTGTAACGGTTCTGCGGGATTGCTTTATATCCTTGCGGTTTATCTTTTTTATAAGAACATCGACCGCACGCTCCGCCATTTCTTTCATGTTTACGTCAAAGGTTGTAATTTGATATGCGCCGCTTTGGCTTTGTGCCTCTGATGAAAGGAAGTGGTCAAATCCCACTACACTGACATCATCGGGCACTTTGTATCCGTTTTGGTTCAGCGTTTTTATCACTATGTGAGCCACTTCGTCGCAGTTGCAGGCAAAGGCGTCCGGTATTTCTTTCGGCAGAGAAAAATTTATCTGTGCCTCTCCTATTTCCCTGTCAAATATCACCCAGTCCTTTTCAAATTCAATGCGGTTGTCCAAAAGTCCCTTCATATAGCCAAGG
>JAJUHO010000227.1 GCA_029267825.1 Oscillospiraceae bacterium | reverse complement strand
TTTTGCATATTGATTTTAAAATTTTCAAAGTGTTTTGTAAATAAAAATGGCCGCATAAGGCATTGTCCTTTTGCAGCCATTTTATTTTTTCTCAAATTCATATTGACAAAAATTGATTTGATGTATATACTGATAATACATTAAATAATTTTGATATGAAGCAGCATGAATGCAGGTGTATTTTGACAAAATAAATCTTATAAAAATAATTGCTTTTGTGGAGGTAATTGCCGATGATTGAAAAGAAAAAAATCCTTAAAATCATAATTCCTATTTGTTTGGTCATAATTGTTGCCGGAATATGGGCGTTTAAAAATGCAAATAAGGGTTCTGATTCTGTTTCGACGCTTCCTGAAAATGAAGAAGATTTTATACTCGAAGCAACATCAATTGATTTAGAGGCTTTGAAAGAACATAAGCTTCCTATCATAATTGACTTTGGTTCTGATTCATGTATTCCATGCCAACAAATGGCCCCCGTTCTTAAAACTATGAATGAGGCAATGCAAGGCAAAGCAATAATTAAATTTGTAGATGTCTGGAAATATTCAGATGCGGCCGAGGGTTTTCCAATACAGGTTATTCCTACGCAGGTATTTTTTAATGCGGACGGCAAGCCTTATGTTCCAAGCGATGACATACAAATCCAGTTTGATATGTACAGCTATAAAGATACCGGAGAACATGCTTTTACCGTGCATCAGGGAGGATTGACAGAGGAACAGATGAGGGCTATCCTTGCCGATATGGGGGTAAAGGAATGACGCAAATTTTGCAAAATTTATCTGAAATGATTTCCCAAAACGGTTGGCTTGCGCCGGTACTTGCGTTATTTGCAGGCGTACTGACTTCTTTTACGCCGTGCTCATTGTCCAGCGTGCCACTTGTTATAGGATTTGTTGGAGGTACGGGGCAAAGGGATACTAAAAAAGCGTTCAGGCTTTCTGTAACTTTTGCTTTGGGAACTGCCGTTACTTTTACGGTATTAGGAGTAAGCGCTTCACTTGCGGGCCATTTAATCGGCAATGCGGCCTCGTGGTGGTATATTATTTTAGGCGTTTTAATGCTGTTGATGGCTTTGCAAACATGGGGAATATATGAAATAATACCTTCAAGCTATCTTATCTCTAAAAACACTAAAAAAGGTTATTTGGGTGCTTTTATTGCCGGAATACTTGGCGGAGTTTTTTCCTCGCCATGCTCTACCCCCGTGCTTATTGCATTGCTTGCTATTGTTGCCGGAAAAGGAAGTATTTTTTGGGGGATATTATTATTGCTGCTTTATTCTATTGGACACGGTATACTTGCCATTGTTGCCGGAACATCAATAGGATTTGTGCAAAAGCTGTCTTCCAGTGAAAAATACGGCAGGGCAAGCGTTGTGCTGAAAATAATTATGGGCACACTGATATTGCTTATTGGATTTTATATGTTTTATCTTGGATTTTAAAAATAATAAAAGGAGGCATTTGTTGTGGCAGTGTCCGGAAATAAAAATATAGAACCGGGCGCCCAATTTTAAAAAGGCTTATGTTTACTTATATTTTGTATGGGCTTGCAGGCGCAGGCCTTGTTGTATCGTTTTTTAAAGACCGCGGGAAGACAAAAATGGCACTCAAAAAGGCTTGGAAATCATTTG
>JAJUHO010000140.1 GCA_029267825.1 Oscillospiraceae bacterium | reverse complement strand
TTAAGAAAAGACCTGTAATGTAAAAAACACCCAATTCTAATTTCTAACCTCTAATTTCTAACTTCTAAAAGGCCATTTTAAGATTTTAATTGTTCTTTTTTCAAATTCAATAAAATTTTCATCCCTTAATTTGCAAAGTTCCCTTGACATGGCACTGCGGTTTACGCAAAGGTAGTCCGCAAGCTCGTCCCGCGAAAAAGGCAGCTCAAACATTTTGGTTCCGGTCTTTTTGGCTTGTGCCTTAAAATAGGCAAAGAGCTTTTCACGCGTGGTCTTTTTTGAAATTATGTCAAGCTTTGAATTCAGCATGATGTTCTTTTGGGCAATGAGCATTAGCATATTCCTGATGAGCATGGAATGGAAAGAACAGTTTGAGGGGCAAAGAGTTATTATCTTCCTGTAATCGACAAAAAGTATTTCAGAAGGAAATATAGAGTAGACGGTTACAGGACTTTTTTCTATTCCGGCACAGGCGAAAACTTCTCCGAAAATTCCTCCGGCCCCAAGCTCGTCAAGAATGATTCTTTCTCCGTTTATGTCATCTTTTTGTATTTGTATTTTCCCTTCAAGGACAATGCCAACGTTTTTTACATCTTCGCCGGCAAGCATTATAGGCTCGCCTTTTTCATAGCTTTTTGTTTTTGCTGAAAGACATTTAAACATGCTTTCAAAATTTTCGGGCAAAATTCCTTTAAAAAGAGGGGTGTTTTGCAAAAGCGGATAATATTTTTCCATTAAATCCTCTCCTTGTTGCAAATGCAACAGATTTATTGTTTAGAGTATATTATAATCAAAACATAAAGTCAATCCAAAATAAATTTTTAAAAGAGAGGAAGGATTATAAATGATAAGAAAAATAATAAAGATAGACGAAGAAAAATGCAATGGATGCGGACTTTGCGTAAATGCCTGCCATGAGGGAGCAATAGGACTTGTTGACGGAAAGGCAAAGCTTTTGAGGGATGATTATTGCGACGGACTTGGAAATTGCCTGCCAGTTTGCCCGACAAATGCCATTTCGTTTGAGGAAAGGGAAGCGGCGGCTTATGATGAAGAAGCCGTAAAAGCCGCACAAGAAGCAAAAAAGACACAACAGCCTAAAACCCTTGCCTGCGGATGCCCCGGAACACATTCAAAAAGGCTTGAGCCCAAAGCTCCGGCGGCAGTTGCAAATCAGCCTACTTTAACGCCGGCCTCACAACTTGGACAGTGGCCTGTTCAAATTAAGCTTGTGCCGATAAACGCACCTTATTTTGAAAACGCAAATCTTCTTGTGGCTGCAGATTGCACGGCGTTTGCGTTTGGGGATTTCCACAACAGGTTTATAAGGAACAGGATAACACTTATCGGATGCCCAAAGCTTGACGAGGGCGATTATTCCGAAAAGCTCACTGAAATTTTAAAACGCAACAATATAAAAAGCATAACTGTGGTTAGAATGGAAGTTCCATGCTGCGGCGGGATTGTAAATGCTGTTACAACTGCGCTTAAAAACAGCGGCAAAATGATTCCATGGCAAGTCGTGACAATCTCAACAGACGGGGAAATCATTGAATAAAGCTTTAAATTTTATTTAAAATAAAGGATTAAAAGGAGGATTTTCTTATGAGCGAAATGTTTTGTTACCAGTGTCAGCAGACTGCGGGCGGAAAGGCCTGCGTAAAGGTCGGGGTGTGCGGAAAGCAGCCTGAGACATCAAATCTTCAAGATGAACTTGTTTGCGAGCTTATTTCGCTTGCAAAAGCGGCAAAAGACGGAAAGGAAAGCAAGGAAATCGACAGATTGCTTATAGACGGACTTTTTACAACACTTACGAATGTAAATTTTGACAATTCGGCGATAACAAACTTTATTAAGCGTGTTAGGGATGCGCGCGCAAAGCTTGGCGACAATTCCCCTGTGTTTGATAAGGACAGGCTTTTTAAGGGTGAAAAGGAGGACGAGGTTTCCCTGCGTTCAACATTGCTTTTCGGAATGAAAGGCATGGCGGCATATGCACATCACGCAATGAATCTTGGGTATGAGGACAAGGAAGTTACAAATTGGTTCTACAAGGGACTTTCCGAAATTGCAAATGAGCACACTGTTGAAGAATGGCTCTCACTCAATATGGAATTTGGCGGAGTGAACTTTAGGTGCATGGAGCTTCTTGACAAAGCCAACACTGAAACCTTTGGCACCCCTGTTCCGGCAAAAGTTCCTTGTGATATTGAAAAAGGCCCGTTCATAGTTATTTCCGGACATGACCTTTTGGACCTTTACGAACTTTTGGAACAAACCAAGGATAAAGGCATAAATATCTATACACATGGCGAGATGCTTCCGGCGCATGGATATCCAAAGCTTAAAGCTTATCCGCACCTTAAAGGAAATTTTGGAACTGCATGGCAGTCACAGCAAAAGGAATTTGAAAACATTCCCGCGCCGGTACTCTTTACCACAAACTGCCTTATGCCGCCGCGTCCAAGCTATAAGGACAGAATTTACACCACTTCCGTTGTGGGCTATGAAGGACTTGTGCACATTGGGGCGGATGAAAACGGCCATAAGGATTTCACACCCATTATTGAGCATGCGTTAAGGCTTGGAGGATACCCCGAAAACCACAGCATGAGCGGAATTAACGGCGGCCATGTGCTTACGACAGGCTTTGGACATGGAACGATACTTGCAAATGCAGGCAAAGTTGTGGAAGCTGTAAAGGCGGGCGCAATAAAGCATTTCTTCCTTGTGGGAGGCTGCGACGGAGCTCATCCGGGAAGAAATTATTATACGGAATTTGTAAAGAAAACGCCAAAGGATACGATAGTTTTGACTCTTGCCTGCGGCAAATTCAGGTTTAACGACCTTGATTTGGGTGAGATTGGCGGACTTCCGAGGATTATGGATATGGGCCAGTGCAACGATGCGTACGGAGCCGTAAAGGTGGCTCTTGCTCTTGCGGATGCTTTCGGCTGCACGGTTAACGAGCTTCCGCTTACGCTTGTGCTTTCTTGGTACGAGCAAAAGGCGGTCTGCATACTTCTTACCCTGCTTTCGCTTGGCGTAAAGAACATTTATATAGGCCCCACACTTCCCGCATTTATGTCAGAGGCAATCGTAAAGACATTGGTTGACGCATATGGCTTGAAGCCTGTTACAAGTCCGGACCAGAATCTTGACGAAATACTTTCAAAGAAATAATTTTTATAAGTAGAATTTAATTTCAATAAAGAGAGGGGGGCAGAGTTCCTCCCTCTCTTTTAGAAGTTAGAGATTAGATGTTAGAAATTAGAGTTGGGTATTTTTATATTGCAGGTCTTTTCTTCATTTGACGTATCTAATATCTAATTTCTAATGTCTAACATCTAAAAAATCCCGCGGCGATAAAACCGCGGGATTTTTTATTTTCCTTGTATTGTGGCGATGGGGTCAACCCATGCGCCGTCTTTTTTAAGTCCAAAATGCAGGTGGGAATCTTCGGATACTTCGCATAGGGCGCTGTCTCCGACGGCTCCTATAACCGTTCCGGCACTGACTTTTTGCCCTACTTTTACGGGAATTACTTTGTTGAGATTGCAGTACCATCCTTCAAGGCCATTGCCGTGGTCTATTACTACGCATACTCCCCAAAGGGCGTCTTCCTTCACATCGGTTACGGTGCCGGAAGTCATTGATTTTACCTGTGCGCCGAGGTCAGCTTTTATATCAACCCCGTCATGTGTTTTCCAGCAGTTGAGTGTTTTTGATTTTACCAGCTCGCCGTTGCTGAAAGCATTTATAACCTCTCCGCTTATTGGCATTATAAAGGGCTGTGCAGAAACTTGTTCGGCATCCGGTTCGCTTTCCGCCTTTGCCTCTGTTTCGGGAGGAGAGGTTTCTTCCGGTGTGGTTTCGGAGGTTTCAAGCGGGACATTGTTTTTGTCCGCATTGGCGTTTTCGGCAAGGTCATCATAGCCCCATTCTTGCGGAGCGGTGGTCTGGGAGCTTGAAAGGTTTTCAATTTGGTTTTTTAGCTTGTCGGCAGTTTGACGGTAAGCAAAGAATCCTGCCGCACCAACTGCCGCAATGCTTAGGCACAGCGCCGCGTAAAAGCCTTTTCCTCTTAAAAAATTAGCCGCTTTGGATTGGTTTAAGTTTATTTTCCTCATTTGTTGTTAACCCCGTTTCTCCGCCGGCATGGATTTTGGCAGGGAAACGCTTTTGTTTCCGGCGGAAAACAAAAGCTTTAAAATGATTTGCAAATCATTGCCTCACCATTATTTTGGTCGGATATTATGAAAATATTCTTGTAGAATAAAGATATTTTCAAATATTTTGCCCGTTTTTTCATAAAGCATGGGCATATATGCCAAAGGCCTTTTAAAAAAATTGAGTATTAGGGAGAAATTAAATATGATTCTAAAATATTTTAAAAAGACCTTGCAAATGAGGAAGGAATAAAGTATAATTTATATATAATTAAAATAGTTTATAAAAACTTGAACTAAAAATATAACAGCAAGGAGAGGAAAACTAATGTCAAATGAACAAATTAAGATAAGGGAAACTGACTATAATAAGCCTTTGATTGAACAAAGGGCGGACCCTTATATTTATAGGCATACTGACGGATGGTATTATTTCACCGCATCGGTTCCGGCTTTTGACAGGATAATTTTAAGGCGTGCTAAAACAATTTCGGGACTTGCAGAGGCAGAGGAACATACCCTTTGGAAAAAGCATGAAACCGGAATAATGGG
>JAJUHO010000141.1 GCA_029267825.1 Oscillospiraceae bacterium | reverse complement strand
TGCAAGCCATGTTTCATCAGTACCGATTATAGTTTCATTATCATACTTGTCAAAAATATGGATTTCCGCAAGAAAAGCATAATCATCGCCATAATTGTTTTCTTTGCCCCTAAGTCCAAAGCGGCCTTTGTACCATCCGTCGGCAAGATATGCTTCAATTGTGTGTTTTCCGGCACTTTCCAGAAGTTCGGTGATATCATAGGTCTGATATTGTATACGGTCTTCGTAATTGGTGCAGCCGGGGGCGAGATATTCGTCCCCGACTTTTTTTCCGTCAATGTAAATCTCATATAATCCAAGCCCTGTTGAATAAACCCTTGCTTTTAGGCATTTTTCCAAGGTTTCAAATTCTTTTGCAAAAACCGGAGGCATATTTCTGCCAAAAGGAGAGCCTATCCATTTGGCGTTCCACTTCTCGTCAAGCTTTGATGTTTCAAACCAAAAAATTTCACTTTTGGCATATTCGTTTGCATCCGACCATGATTCTATTTGAACATGATACCTTGTACGTGCGGAAAATTCAAGCGGAAGGGAAAATCCAAGCGGGTCTATATCCTCCCTTATTCCGGAATCATAAATGGGATTTGACATATCCGGGTTTTTTGAAACAAGAATTCTTGCCTTTGTTTGTTCCTTTCCAAAGGCGTCGCAGATTTTATATGAGATGCGCAGATTTTCAATGTCATATCCAAGCGGATTTTCATAGTGGTTTATTTTTGCTTCTATGATTTTCATTGAGCTAATCCTTCTTCGTTTGATTTCATTTTTTCTATTTCAGGATAATATTTTTGCAAGGGGTAAAAAATACAAAGTATTACTACTATTGCCGCAGCTGCCGAGGGAATTAAAAATCTCAACGAATTTATTCCAAACATTGCTGATTCCGGCTGTTGTCCTATTGCGCCGGCAACATAGCCGGTTGCGGCAAGAACTGCAAGAATTCCGGCAGACTGTACAGTTGAACCGCATTTGAATGCAAAGCCTTTAAGCGAAGAAAGCGTTCCGTTGAGTGATACGCCGTCTTTTAGCTGGATAAAGTCTATCATATCTGTAAGGAGAAGGTTTATTAGCGCGCACTGCATTGATGAAAGGCTTGTTGCAATAAATGACAAAACGCAAAGGAGTATAAAGTTTTGATTTCCAGTAAAGAAAAGTATCATGTAAAGGACGATTGTGCCAAGCAATGACCAAATGAGAGCCTTATGCCCGTATTTGAATATTTTTAAAGCAATTGGCATAACAACCATCATTGAAACAAGCGCGCCTATTGAAATTACAAGCATATAGGTTGAAATCAAATCCGGACGGGCAAGATAATACATAACGTAATAAACCGATGTTGCAAACATAAGGCCGTATCCGAGAGAACAAAGCATCCATATGATGAAAATAGGGTAGAGCTCCTTGTGCCCGAAAACTATTTTCAAATCTTTAATTATAGGGCGTTTTTCGGTTTGAATAAGATATTTTTCTTTTGACTCTTTAAACAGCCAGAAATAGCTTAAAATCATTAAAATTCCATAGACAAGTATCATGGGAACCCAACTGCCAAAGAAATTTGCAATGTTAAGCGAATAGGACGAGGCAATGGTAAAGGCAACCGCTGTTGCTATTGCTCCCCAAGTAAAGATTTTGTTTCTGTCGGCAAAGCTTTTTACATGTGCGGGAACTATTGCCATTGTGGGCATTGTGCAGACGGTGTTCATCATTCCAAAGCAAACGTAAAAAAACGCCGTCCAAGCTATTTTTCCGCCGCTTGAAAGGGACGGGTTTAAAAATAAAAGCACGCTGACAATCACAAAAATGACAGGAGCGAACAAAAAGTAAGGGCGATAGCGTCCCCAGCGTGATTTCGTCCTGTCGGCAATTACGCCCATAATCGGGTCGTTGATTGCATCCCACAGCGAGGCAAGGCCCATTATTACAGAAGCAACTCCTGCCGCTATGCCTATATGGTCTGTCATAAACATGGATATGTAGCTTGCTACAGTTGCCTGTATGAGCATATAGCCGCCTCCGTTTGCAAGCGCCCAAGAAATCCCGAAGCGGGTGTTTGATTCTTTGTTTTTGATGTTCATATATTCTTCTCCTCCAAATAAATTTAAACTTTACTTTTTATTGCCTGTTTATAACCGAGGGAATTTCTTTTATATATTTGCGCAGGATTTCCTGCGAAAATCCGTTGTTTTTTGCTATTTCACCATAAAATTTGCCGCTGTCTTTGAGCTTTCTTTCAAAAGTTTTCCGGTCAACCTCTGCAAGCCCGAATGTCGGAAAATAGCTTCCCCATTCCCAGTTGTCCAAAAGCGACCAGTGGAGGTATCCCATAACGTTTGCCCCAAGGTTCATTGCCTCTTTAAGGCTTTGCAGTATTGCGGAAATATAGGCTATCCTCATCCTGTCGTCATTTGTTGCTATTCCGTTTTCGGTAATGAGGCAAGGCTTGTCATTGCATCTCATAAGCATGTTTATTATGATTTCAGGATGTATTTCTTCCGTATAAAACGGCACGTCAAGATTTTTCAAATGGCTTGCTTTGTAAAAATCGGTTCTTACGTCTTTGCTTCTGCCGTCGACCATTTGTCTTACATATGTGTTAAGCGACCAAAAATCGCAGCTTCCCTTTACTTCCGAGGAGTATTTTCCGTCTTTAAACGGCATGCAGATTTCGCCTGTTCTTATTGCATGGAAGAAAAATTCGTTTTCCTGATAATCAAGGATTTGAGCCATAAGGTTGTCGAGCGTGTCATGCCGCCCTCTCAAAGGCCATTTTTCTGAATAAGAATGCGAGGAGCTTGCCGGTTTGTCTGAATACTTTTTGATTATGCGATATCCTCTTGCGTGGTATTCAACCATATTAAGGCGCTGTTCTATGTTATATTCAAACGGAAGGTTCATTTCGTTGATAATAATCCAAAAATCAACATATTCTGCAATTTTGGGAATTAAATATTCAAGGTATTCCTCCCAATATTTCATGTTGTCGAGGGTGTTGAAAAAACCTTTTTTGTGAAACCATACCGGATGCGACATATGGTGCAGGGTAAGGCAAAGTTTTATGCCGTTTTCTTTTAAAAGGCTGAATATTTTAAGATAATGCTTTAGGGCATTTTCATCAAAAACACCTTCTTCCGGTTCTATTCTGCTCCATTCAATTGACATTCGGTAAATGGAAAGGTTCATGCTTTTTAAAAGCTCTGTATCCTTATCAAACATTTCAAAACTGTTGCAAGCTTTTCCTGCGGGTTCGTATGGAATTCCGCCGAAAGCTGTTTTGGGCATGAATTCATTGCTGTCAAAAAAGGAATTATTGCAGCCTTCTATTTGCTGTCCGGCAGTGCTTGCTCCCCACAAAAAGCCTTCGGGGAATTTTATTTCAGAATAATTGAAAATATCAAGCATGGTTTTTCTCCTTTGTTTTTAAAAAGAGTATAGCATTAGAAATCAAAACAAAACATGTTGTAAAATTGATAAAATCCGACTTTTTTTGTTATTGGCTTGAAGATTTTATTTTTATGGGTTAAACTTAAATCAAGCTGAATTGCCGTTAAAGAAAGGATGAGCTTTGGAATGCCCGCAAAGGTTTATGGATATGTGACTACCCGACAGGTGCAGGATGTTTTAAACGACAGGTTTAAAAAATTTCAAAAAAGCACTTCTTTTATTGAGGCAATGAGGTACTTGCATTCAATAAATGCGCATACTTTGCAAAAACCCAAGCCTTCGTTCAATTGTCCATGGGACAGCCTCTCGGATGACGATTTCTGCCAAGCGCTTCTTGAACAGCCGGTTGAAATAACTGATCATACTCTCAATCCCGACAGGTCAAGGGTTGAGGAAAACATGATTATTCCGGAAAACAGGGATGTTTTTTGCATAAAACATTTAAGCCATATAAACAACAGCTTGCATTCGCATGATTTTTTTGAGGTGAATTATGTTTTCAGCGGCAGATGCATACAAAAATTTGAAAAAGAAGACAGGATTCTTAAAGAGGGAGAGTTTTGCATTATAGCCCCTAATTCACCGCATGATATAATAGCCGACGAAAAAAGCCTTATAGCCAGCATTATGATAAGGCAAAGCACATTTGAGCATACTTTTTTTGCTGTTTTAACGCAAAAAAACCTCCTTGCCGCATTTTTCAGAAACATTTTGTTCGGCAAAGGAGGGAAGGGCAATTATTTGCTTTTTCATACAGACAATCAAACAGAAATTAAAAAAGCCATAAAAAATATCTTTATGGAAAGCTATTCTGACGACGAATACGCAAATACCTGCTGCACGAGCTATATAAACATACTTTTTGCGCTTATTTTGCGGCGGTATAGCGATACGGTTTATTTTTACAGCTTTAACAGCGCCGGCGAAGAAAAAATTGATTTTGTTTTAGTTTTGCAGTATATACAGTACAACTATCAAAAGCTTACATTAAGCTCGCTTGCAAAATTTTTTCATTACAGCGAAGCTTACATGAGCAAGCTTATAAAAAGCAATACGGGCATGAGCCTTACCGAAATCTTGACAGGCCTTAAAATGGAAAACTCAAAAAAGCTTTTGTCAAGTACAAACATGACCGTTTCCCAAATAGCCGAATGCAACGGTTACGAAAGCACGGACCATTTTTCAAGGACTTTTAAAAAAACTTATGGTATTTCTCCAAAACAATACAAAAAAAGTTTGAATGAAAGGAATACAAAAAATCCCGGCGGCTTATT
>JAJUHO010000174.1 GCA_029267825.1 Oscillospiraceae bacterium | reverse complement strand
TCTGCGGCAGTTCTTCCGAAATAACACTCCGCATACCTGTCAAAGCCCTCGGCCACCGCCTCTACTTCTTTACCTATCATCTCTTTGTTTTTCTTATCCGAAATAATAAGCTGTGTTTCCATGATACTGTCGGCACGACGGCGCTTTGTTTCCTCGTCAAGCTGACCGTCAAGCTTTGCGGCAGGCGTTCCCTCTTCAAGCGAATAGGTAAAGCAGCCAAGTCTGTCAAATTCCATTTCCTTTACAAACTCAGCCATTTCCTCGAATTGTTCTTTGGTTTCTCCGGGAAAACCTGTTATAAGTGTTGTCCTTAAAATTATTCCGGGAACCTTTTCCCTTATTTTTAAAATCAAGGCTTTAAGCGAATCCCTGTCACCCTTGCGGTTCATCCTTTTTAAAACTTCGCCGTTTACATGCTGTATCGGCAAATCCATATATTTGACTATTTTAGGCTCGCTTGCAATCACATCCAAAAGCTCGTCAGTAACGCGTTCAGGATAGCAATAAAGCACTCTTATCCAGCGAAATCCCTCTATTTTGCAAAGCTCCCTCAAAAGCTCGGGCAGCATCAGCTTTCCATACAAATCCTCACCGTATCTTGTGGTATCCTGAGCAATCACATTAAGTTCTTTAACGCCCATTTCCGCAAGTGATTTTGCCTCATCTACCAAGGCCCGCATAGGCTTTGAGCGAAAATGCCCTCTTATTGAAGGTATTGCGCAGTATGTGCAGCGATTGTCGCAGCCCTCGGCTACTTTTAAATATGAATAAAAAGGCAAAGTCGTCAAAATTCTTCCGCCGTCAAGGGAAAGCTCCTCTTTTTCTCCAAAACGCACGACTTTTTCATTTTCCAAAAGGCTTTCCAAAACAGCACATATGTCCGAATTGCAGCCTATCCCTATGACCGCATCCGCTTCCGGAATTTCGTTTGCCACCTCTTCACGATATCTTTCCGCAAGGCATCCTGAAACGATTATTTTCTTTACTCTGCCTTCTTTTTTAAGACGTGCAAATTCAAGTATCGTTTCTATTGCCTCAGCCTTTGCAGATTCTATAAAACCGCATGTGTTTATTATCACCACATCGGCAAGAGCGGCATCCGCAACAAGCTTATATCCACCTTCCTTTATTTTATAAAGCATCCTCTCGGCGTCAACTTGGTTTTTTGAGCATCCAAGCGAAACCATACCAACTTTAACAGGCATTTTAAAACTCCTTAAAATCAATCTTCCAAATTAAAATCCTTGTACCATGCAAGGACTTCGTTTATATCGCCATAGGCATAGCCCTGTCTTGCAAGGGCATTTTTAACCTTTAAAAATCCCTTTTGGTCAACAAGATAACGGGCATATTTGCTTTCAACAAGCTCTTTGAGCCGTTCAATCGAATCTTCTTCATAAGGTTCAAGCAATTCCTCGACAAGTTCTTTTTTAATTCCCCGCCTTTGCATTTCAAAGGCCGCCCGATATTTGCCCCAGCGCTTTATTTTAACAAATTCCTCCGCAAGCCTTTCGGCATACCTGCGGTCGTCAACAAGCCCGGCCTTTTTCATTTCGGCGCAAATTTTCCGGCACACCTCGTCGGGGTAATTGCGCCTCAGCTTTGCATAAAGCTCTTTTAAAGAATGGTCCCTGACTTCAAGCAAATAAAGCGCTCTTTCCCTTGCCCTCCTTAAATCGGAAGCAAAGAGAATTTCCTCAAAAAGTTCATCCGAAAGCTCCACGCCCTCTCCAAGGCGATACTCAAAAATAATATCCCCGTTTAAATATACACTTTTGCCTTCATCAAGTTCAACAGCAAAAGTATTCCCCTTATATTTTTGAATTGAAGTTATCTTCATGGCTATTCAAGGTTATCGGATGGTGTAAATTCCTCAAATTCGTCATCAGGCAAATCAAACGCTTCATCAGGCTCTTGCGCAGGCACAAATGCTGTGCTCTTTGCAGGCTTGGTTTTTGTCTTTTTGCCAGCCAAAGGCTCCTCAGCGGCGGCCGCTTTTATTTTTCCCTCAATTTCAGCCATTATTTCAGGATTGTTCTTCAAAAAGTCCTTTGCGTTGTCGCGGCCCTGTCCAAGCTTCACATCGTTGTAATTAAACCATGCTCCGCTTTTTTGAATGATATTCAGCTCAACCGCAAGGTCGACAATTTCGCCCTCTCTTGAAATGCCCTTGCCAAAAAGCACATCAAATTCACATTCCTTGAAAGGTGGGGCAACCTTGTTTTTAACCACTTTGCATTTTGTCCTGTTGCCTATTATTTCGGAACCGTTTTTAAGCGCCTCTCCTTTGCGCACTTCAATCCTTACCGAAGAATAAAATTTAAGCGCCCTGCCTCCCGGCGTGGTTTCAGGATTGCCGTAAACCACCCCTATTTTTTCACGCACCTGATTTATGAAAATTGCAACGCAGTTCGTTTTTGAAATCGAGGCGGTAAGCTTTCTTAAAGCCTGCGACATAAGCCTTGCAAGAAGCCCCACATGGGTATCTCCCATAACGCCCTCTATTTCCGCCTTTGTAACCATTGCGGCAACGGAGTCAAGCACTATTACATCAATTCCGCCGGAACGTATGAGCATTTCAGCAATTTCAAGCGCCTGCTCTCCGGAATCCGGCTGTGAAACAAGCATATTGTCTATATCCACCCCAAGGGCCGCAGCATAAACCGGGTCAAGGGCATGCTCCACGTCTATGAACGCAACTTCTCCGCCCATTTTTTGCGCCTGAGCTATTATATGCAAAGCAACCGTAGTTTTTCCCGAACTTTCCGGCCCGTATATTTCAACTATCCTGCCCCTTGGCACACCGCCTATTCCAAGCGCCATGTCAAGTGTCATCGACCCCGTCGGGATTGCGTCAACGTTATAGGTCTTTGCCGCGCCAAGACGCATTACCGCGCCCTTGCCGTAATCTTTTTCTATCTGAGCGATAGCGTTTTCTATTGCCCTTTTCTTTTCGTCCGTTGATTTTGGAAGCTCCAAAGTTTTCTTTTTAGGCTCAATCTTCTTTTTTTCCAGCGCCATAACGATACCTCCGCATTCTTATAAATATTTTCCCAAAACGACCCTTGCTATGCCATTTAAATCCTTTTTAAATCCTATTTCAGAAAAGCCCTCGCTTTTCAAAATATCGCCAACCTGCCCGTCTTGGCTAATTCCAACCTCAAAAAGCATATGCCCTCCGGGCTTTAATTTTCTCTTCCAAAGCGAAGGAATTTTACGGTAAAAATCCATGCCGTCTCCGCCGCCGAAAAGCGCCGTCTTTGGCTCAAATTCCACTTCCCTTTGAAGATTTCCCATATC
>JAJUHO010000129.1 GCA_029267825.1 Oscillospiraceae bacterium | reverse complement strand
AATGGCTTTTACAATATGATGTGCGGTTTTATAAGATACCTTTCAAGGAAAACTGGAACTTCAAATGGAAAGGTTGCTATTTTCCCGGGTTTTGTAAATCCAGGCGATATGCGTGAAATGAAGAGGATAGCCTCTCTGCTTAAAGCTCCGTTCATAATGTTTCCCGATACCAGCGGAGTAATGGATGCTCCGATGACCGGAAATTATGAGATGTATCCTAAGGGCGGTACAAAAATTGAGGAAATAGCTGCACTTGGCGATTGCGAAAAGGTGATAGCCCTTGGTGAAATTACAAGTGAAGAACCGGCGGCTTTGCTTGAAAAACAATGCAAAGTACCATATGATTTGCTTCCGCTTCCAATCGGAATTTCCGCAACGGATGAATTTGTAACCGCACTTTCGCAATTCTCAAAATGCGAGGTGCCATATGAGCTTGAAGAAGAACGTGGCCAGCTTATTGATATAATGCTTGACGCACATCAGTATTATTATAAAAAATCCGTTGCAATATATGGAGATCCTGATACTGTGCTTGGAATAACAAGCCTTGTGCTTGAAATGGGGATGATTCCTAAATATGTAATTACCGGAACTCCTAAAGAGGATTTCGTAAAAAAAGCGGAAGAACTTTTTGCGAGATATTCGGTTGAAGGGTGCAAGGCAAAGGCTGCTGCCGACCTTTTTGAGCTTCACCAGTGGATTAAGAATGAAAAGGTTGACCTTCTTATAGGAGGAACTCATGGAAAAACCATAGCAAGGGCTGAGGATATCCCGCTTGTACGTGCAGGATTTCCGATTATAGACAGATATGTTCACTCATATATGCCGATAGTAGGATATAAAGGTGCAATGCGTCTTGTGGAAATGATTTCAAATGCTCTTATGGATAGAATGGATCGCGATTGTTCGGATGAAGATCTTGAAATAGTTATGTAATTTGTATTGGATTTGTTATTCTAAGGAATTTAGGATTTATAAAAGCCGGTTTCTTTAAAACTCTCTCTATAAATGCAAAGGCATACCGCAATGGGGCGAAGTCCTTATTAAGGTATGCCTTTGCTTTAGCTTAAAGGAAAATCAGGAGGTGACCTTATGCAGGCCGCAAAGATACTTGATGAGCGCAAAGATTTTATAATGTTTAAGGATTCCTGTTGCAATGGAGGCAAAATAAATTGTGAAAAAGAAAGCATTTCGGGTGCGGTAAGCCAAAGGGCGTGCGTGTACTGCGGAGCAAGAGTGGTGCTGAATCCGATAACTGATGCTTTTCATATTGTGCATGGGCCGATAGGTTGTGCAAGCTATACATGGGACATAAGAGGAAGTCTTTCCAGTGGGTCAGAACTTTACAGGAACAGTTTTTCCACCGATTTGAGGGAAGAAGATATAATTTTTGGCGGAGCCAAAAAACTTGCCGCAGCAATTGATGAAATTGTGGCAAAGAATTCCCCAAAGCTGATTTTTGTTTATGCGACCTGCATTGTAGGTGTAATAGGTGATGATATTGAAGCAGTTTGCCGTAAAGCTGAAGAAAAATACGGCATAAGGGTAATTCCAGTTAAGGCGCCGGGATTTTCCGGAACAAAATCGCTTGGATATAAGCTTGCCTGCGATGCAATAATGGAGCTTATACTTCCGCATAAGGATATTCCCAAAACAAAAGGAATAAATATTCTGGGTGATTTTAATCTTGCAGGGGAAATGTGGATTATAAAAAATTACTTAAATGCAATAGGAGTAAATGTTGTTTCCACAATAACCGGAGATGCATCATATGAAAGCCTTATAAAAGCACCTTCTGCAAGCTTGAATATCGTACAGTGTGCAGGTTCCAGCGTGTACCTTGCAAAGCGTATGGAGGAGGAAATGGGAATACCTTTTATAAAGGTAAGTTTTTTTGGCATAGAGGATACGACAAATTCAATTTTAAGAATTGCCCATGCCATAGGGGATGAAAAGGTTATAAAAAAGGCGGAAGAATTTACAAAAGAAAGGAGTGCAAGGGCAAAAGAATTTGTCTTAAAATATAAACCAAAGCTTGAGGGGAAAAAAGCGGCAATTTATGTTGGCGGAGGTTTTAAAGCAATATCCCTTATACGCCAGTTTAAAGAAATGGGAATAAGAACCGTTATGGTTGGAACTCAAACCGGCAAAAAAGATGAGTATGAGATTATTGCAGGACTGGTTGAAGAAGAAACTGTTGTGCTTGACGATGCAAATCCATCCGAACTTGAAGCGTTTATGAAAGAAAAAGGCGCCGATATACTTGTTGGAGGAGTAAAGGAAAGGCCTCTTGCATATAAGCTTGGAATAGCTTTTTGCGATCATAACCATGAAAGGAAACATGCTCTTGCCGGATATGAAGGAGTAGAAAATTTTACAAAGGAAATAAATCTTACTTTAAATAGTCCGGTTTGGAAATATGTTAGGGGGTGAAAAAAATTGGGAACAAATTATGTAAACTTAAATGTCAATCCATGTAAAATGTGCATGCCAATGGGTGCTGTGACTGCTTTTTATGGTATTAAGGGATGCGTTTCAATACTTCATGGTTCACAGGGATGCAGCACATATATAAGGAGGCATATGGCGACGCATTATAATGAGCCGGTGGACATAGCTTCGTCATCGCTCACAGAGCAGGGAACGGTTTTCGGAGGGGAAAATAATCTTATAAAAGGGCTTGAAAACCTGATAAAGCTTTATGACCCGGAAGTTATAGGAGTTGCTACAACGTGTCTTGCTGAAACAATAGGTGAAGATATAAACGGTATAATCAAAAAGTTTTTTGCACTTCATCCGGATACAAAGACAAAAATAATACCCGTTTCCAGCGCCGGCTATGGCGGAACACAATATGAGGGATTTTTTAAAGCACTTAAAGCAATTGTATCAAATATTGAAATGGATAGCGAAAAGAACGAAATGATAAACATAATTGTCCCAAATATTTCACCGGCAGATACGAGGCATATAAAGGATATTTGTAAAAAAATGGGGCTTGATTGCATCATTCTGCCTGATATATCGGAAAATCTTGATGGCGGGTATAAAAAGAATTACAGCAAACTTCCAAAAGGCGGCACGTCGATAAAAGAAATTGCAAAAATGGCAGGAGCAAGATATACATTGGAACTTTCGGCATTAATTTCTGATGAAGATTCTCCGGCAAAATACTTAAAAGAAACTTTTGGAGTGCCGTTTGAAAGGCTTGATTTGCCTGTTGGACTTGAATTTACCGATGCATTTATTAAAAAACTTGTTTCTCTTGGCGGAAAAATGACGGATGAGATAAAAAATGCGCGCGAAAGATATTTGGACGCAATGATAGATTCTCATAAATATAATGCCGAAGGCAGGGCAGCTGTGTTTGGTGAACCTGACTTTGTAAATTCGGTTGCAAAGCTTTGCTGTGAAAATGGAACAATTCCGGTAGTTGCCGCAACCGGTTCGGTTTGCAAGGGATTTAAGGAAAAGCTTGAGAGTTATATAAAACCTGTGGCTGAAGCTGCAATGGAAGAAAATTTTGCTGTTTTGGATGATATTGATTTTGAAAAAATAGAAAAATTAGCGATTGATTTAAAAGCAAATTTGATGATAGGAAGCTCTGACGGTAGAAGAATTTCTGAAAAACAAAAGATAGAGCTCATAAGATGTGCGTTTCCTATTCATGACCGAGTCGGAGGACAAAATACAAGAATTTTGTGCTACGAGGGCTCTTTGGAGTTAATGTATAGAATAGCAAATTCCGTTTTGGCAAGAAAAGAGGAAAATTTCAGACATGAAGCGTATGAAAAATATTTTGATAAAAAAGCATTGAAAGAGGAAAAAAATTTAAAAATGGACTTGAAAGCTGAAAATTTGCAAAAAACACTTACTCATCCGTGCTATACATGCGGAGCCGGAAAATATGCAAGGATACATCTTCCCGTAGCGCCAAAATGCAATATACAATGCAACTATTGTGTAAGGAAATATGATTGCCCAAACGAAAGCCGTCCCGGAGTTACCACAGAGGTTCTTTCGCCGAGTGAGGCTTTTGAAAAATATATAACTGTAAAGGAAACCATGGATAATTTAAAAGTTGTTGGTATTGCAGGCCCCGGAGATGCCCTTGCAAATTTTGAGCAAACCAGAGAAACGTTAAAGCTTATACGCGAATATGACAAAGAAGTTACTTTTTGCCTTTCAACAAACGGCCTTATGCTTCCTATGTATGCAAAGGAACTTGTGGAGCTTGGCGTGTCCCATGTCACTGTTACAATGAATGCTGTTGACCCTAAAATAGGTGCAAAAATTTATAGGCACGTAGATTATATGGGTACAAGATATGATGGTGAAACAGGAGCGGCGATACTTCTTGCAAACCAAATAGCCGGATTAAAATACTTGACTTCAAACGGGGTTGTATGCAAAGTGAATATTGTTATGCTAAAAGGCATAAATGAAGGGCATATTGAGGAAGTAACAAAAATGGCAAAAGAGCTTGGCTGTGAAATTACAAACATAATGCAACTTATACCTGTTAAAGGCAGCGCTTTTGAAGGACTGCCTTTGGTGAGCAATAAAGAGCTTATGGAAATCCGTAAAAAATGTGAGGTTCATATAAAGCAAATGCACCATTGCCGCCAATGCAGGGCTGATGCAATAGGCACTCTTGACAATGATGTTTCAATTAAATACCGTGGCATATCTAAGGAAGAAGATTTAAAAGCCAAAAGCTTAAAGAAAAAATTTGCGGTGGCATCAAAAAGTGGAATGCTTGTAGACCAGCATTTTGGTCATGCGGATGAATTTTACATTTATGAAAGTGACGGAGAGAATGCAAGATTTGTCGAAAGAAGGCCTGTCAGCAAATATTGCTCTGGAAATGAAGACTGCGGTGATTCAGGTGAAAGAATGGATATGATTTTAAAAGCAGTTGGGGATTGTGATGCGGTAATTGCTTTAAGGATGGGTGATTCTCCGATGAGAAAGCTTAAAGAAAAGGGCATAGAAATTTACATAACCTATGACAGCATTGAGCATGCTGTTAAAAATGCCGCAGAGACTGGGATAAAACTTTAATATGAAAGGAATTTTATTATGACTAATCCAAAATATCATATT
>JAJUHO010000029.1 GCA_029267825.1 Oscillospiraceae bacterium | reverse complement strand
TGCAAGCCCTGAATTTTCCTGCGACAATGCCGCGGGAGTTGCTTTTTTTGCTGCTTTAAAGCATAAGGAGAAAAAAGAATGAACAATATCCTTACGGTTTCGCAAATTAACAAGTATATTTCTTTTAAGTTTAAGGATGACATAAATTTAAAAAACAAGCTTGTAAAGGGAGAAATTTCAAATTTTACACATCATTTGAAAACAGGACATTTTTATTTTACCTTAAAGGATAACGAAAGCTCAATTAAGGCCGTAATGTTTGCTGATTTTGCAAAAGCGGTAAAGTTTCGCCCTGAAAACGGTATGGAGGTTATTGCTGCGGCAAATGTGCAGGTGTTTGAAAGGGACGGCATATATCAGCTTTATGTTTATGATATGTATCCGAGCGGAATAGGAATTCTGCACCTTGCTTTTGAGCAGCTGAAAGAAAAGCTTTTTAAAGAGGGGCTTTTTGATGACGCACATAAGCGCCCTTTGCCGAAGTATCCTAAAAAAATAGGCATAATAACCGCTAAAACAGGTGCGGCACTTCAGGATATGCTTAATATAATTTCAAGACGATACCCTATTTGCGAGGTCTTGCTGATACCTGCGACTGTTCAGGGGGAAAATGCTCCGGCGTCGATTTGCAAAGCAATTTACTTTGCAATGGAAACCGACTGCGATTTGCTTATTTTAGGCAGAGGCGGAGGTTCATTTGAGGATTTGTCGGCATTTAACAGTGAACAGGTTGCGAGAGCGGCATATGACTGTACAATACCACTGATTTCTGCGGTAGGGCATGAAACCGACGTTACTATTTTGGATTTTGTGGCGGATTTAAGAGCACCTACTCCATCTGCGGCGGCCGAACTTGCGGTTCCGGATAAAAATTTTATTTTGGGGCTCTTAAACGGATACTTGGAGCGCCTTGAAAAAGCAACAATAAATCTGATAAATGAAAAAGAAAGACGCCTTGATTCATATGCTTTGAAATTTGCCTCGCTTTCGCCTCAGGGTAAATTTGAACGGGCATGCGAAAAACTTGTAGGAGTAAAAGAAAGGCTTGAAAAGGCGATTTTAAAAATAATTTCTGAAAATGAAGCTGTCGTGGATAAAAATTTTGAAAAGCTTGAAGCTTTAAATCCGCTTAATGTACTTAACAGGGGCTATGCACTTGTTTATGTGAAAGAAAAGGCTGTCGGCAGCATTGCAAGCCTTGTTGAAGGCGATGAGGTAAAAATAAAGTTTTCAAACGGAGAAGCTGTTGCGGTTGTAAAAGAGATTAGAAATTAGGGAGTTTTATATGGATTTTGAAGATTCTTTAAAAAAAATAGAGGAAATTTTAGCAAGGCTTGAAGGCGGAAATATCCCGCTTGAAGAAGCGTTAAACCTTTATTCGCAGGGAGTTGAGCTTTCCCGCAAGTGCAGGGAACAGCTTGAAAATGCAAAGCTTAAAATAACCGAGAAAAAGGAATGATGAAATTGACAGGCGAAAACAAGGAACGCTTGAATTTTTATATAGATATAATAGAAAAAAAACTTGCGTCATATAATATTTTTGATGAAGAAAATTTTCCTCAAAAAAATTTGGCTGCCGCAATGAATTATTCGCTTTCGGCGGGAGGAAAACGCGTAAGGCCTGTTCTTATGCTTGAATTTTGCCGCCTTTGCGGAGGAGATTTTCAAAAAGCGCTTGCCCCTGCGGCGGCAATGGAAATGATTCATACTTTTTCACTTATACATGATGATTTGCCATGTATGGATGATGATGATTTCAGGAGAGGAAAACCGTCTTGCCATAAGAAATTTGGTGAGGCGATTGCCCTTTTGGCGGGAGATGCCCTTGAAAACCTTGCTTTTGGAGTTATTGCAGATTGTGAATTGCCGGATAGGATAAAGATAAGTTTGATTAAAGAACTTTCACATGCCGTCGGCATAAATGGCATGATTGGCGGGCAAGTCATTGATATTGAAAACGAAGGCAAGGCAATTTCAGAGGATTTGCTTTATAAGATGCATTCTTGCAAAACAGGTGCGCTTATAAAGGCTGCCTGCAAAATGGGCTGCATTGCCGCAGATGCAGATGAAAAAAGCCTTTTAAATGCGGAGATTTTTGCGGAAAAAATAGGTCTTGCATTTCAAATAATAGATGATATACTTAATGTTGCCGGCGATGAAAAGATTTTAGGCAAACCTGTGGGAAGTGACAAGGAGCATGGCAAGTCAACCTTTGTTTCAATTTACGGGCTTGAAAAATCCATGCAAATGGCGGAAACCTTGACTAATGAGGCAATTTTGGTACTTAAAGAATTTAATGGAAATGAATTTATTATTGATTTTACGAAAAATCTTCTTTTAAGAAAAAAATAATTGGATTGGTGAATATGGAGAAGTTATTGGCGCTGTTGGGCTATAACTATGTTTTGGTATCTGCTGTCGCGTCTTGGTGCGGTGCACAGATTATCAAAACATTTATACATCTTATTAAATATAGAACCTTTGACCCGGAAAGGCTTTTTGGGGCCGGCGGGATGCCAAGCTCACATTCGGCTTTGGTATGTGCGGCTACGATTTCCGTTGCAAGGAAAGTCGGATATGATTCTACTGAATTTGCAATAGTTTTTCTTTTTGCGGTGGTGGTAATGTATGACGCAATGGGGGTAAGGCGTGCCGCAGGACTTCATGCAAAAGAAATAAATAAGATGAACAAATATTTTGAAAATCAGGACCCTAATTATTTGGATCCAAATTATAAAGAGCTTAAAGAATATCTTGGGCATACTCCTTTTGAAGTTTTGGGAGGGGCGCTTTTGGGCATTTTAATCGCCCTTATTGTGCCAATGAAATAAACTATGAGAGATAAAAGCAATTTAAATGCAGGAAAAGATGTATCAATTTATGACCTTAAGCTTCCGGAGGAGCTTAAACTTCTCAACTTTTCGCAGTGTGAGCAGTTATGTGAACAAATAAGGAAGATACTTATTGAAACCGTTTCAAAAACCGGGGGGCATCTTGCATCAAATTTGGGGACGGTTGAGCTTGCTGTTGCAATACACAGGGTTTTTGATTCCCCAAAGGATAAGATAGTTTGGGATGTCGGGCATCAGGCGTATGCGCATAAAATTTTAACCGGAAGACTTGAAAGATTTTCAACGTTAAGACAGGAGAATGGGATTTCCGGATTCCCGCGTCCTGACGAATCGGAGCATGACGCTTTTATTTCGGGGCATAGCAGCAATTCGATATCGGCTGCATTTGGCATTGCAAGAGGGATGAAGCTTAGCGGCAAAAACAACCACGTCATAGCGGTGATAGGCGATGGCGCCTTTACCGGAGGAATGGCGTATGAGGGACTTAATAATGCCGGAAAAAGCGATGACAATATAATAATAATTCTTAACCATAACGATATGTCCATTTCCAAAAATGTCGGGGCATTGGCGAAATATCTCAGTGAGATAAGAGCAAAGCCCGGATATCTTGATACAAAATATGCAATTGAAAATATTCTTGATAAAACGCCTTTGGTCGGAAAATCGCTTAAAAAGGCAATAAAAGCTTTAAAATCAGTGCTTAAAGGAATGCTTTACCATAGCACAATGTTTGAGGATTTGGGGTTTGTTTATTTGGGACCTGTTGACGGACATAATATTGCTGAAATTGAAAAGACCTTGATTACGGCTAAAAGGCTTAAAAGGCCGGTTTTTGTGCATGTAAACACCATAAAGGGCAAAGGCTTTGAACCTGCCGAAAAAAATCCGGGGGCATTTCATGGAATATCAAAAACCGATATGACGGAAGGAAATCCGGAAATAATTTCGGATGACAGCTTTTCGGCGGTTTTTGGGCAGGAGCTTAACAGGCTTGCCGGAGAGGACGGCAGGATTTGTGCGATAACTGCGGCAATGAAATATGCAACAGGACTTAATTATTTTTATGCCGAACATAAGGAAAGATTTTTTGATGTTGGAATTGCCGAACAGCATGCCGTAACTTTTGCGGCTGGACTTTCAAAAACGGGCATGCTGCCTGTTTTTGCTGTATATTCAAGCTTTTTGCAGAGGTCTTATGATCAGGTGCTGCATGATGCGGCAATAGATAATTCGCATATTGTTTTGGCAATAGACCGTGCCGGAATAGTCGGTGAGGATGGAGAAACTCATCAAGGGATTTTTGATGTGGCATTTCTTTCGACAATTCCGAATGTAACTCTTTTTTCGCCGTCATGTTATGAAGAACTTAAGATGTGCTTGAATGAAGCTGTTTTTAATTTGACGGGAATTGTTGGAGTGCGTTATCCGAAAGGCAATGATTTGTCTGAATTTGACAAATCTGATTTAAATATTTTTTATAAGCATGAAAATTCAAAATCGGATGTGTTGCTTGTAACTTATGGAAGGATTTACAATGAGCTTTTGAAAGCGCAAAAGGCCCTTTCAGATGAGGGGATTATTTGCGATACTCTTAAAATAGTCAAAATTTTTCCTGTTGAAGAAGAAATAATAGCGATTTTAAAGAATTATAAAAATGTATTTTTCTTTGAGGAAGGAATAAGAGCCGGCGGAATTGCCGAGCATATTGCTTCAAGACTTTTGGAAGAGGATTTTTCCGGCAAGATGCATATTAGGGCGATAGATGGTTTTGTAAAGCAGGCAAGTGTTTTTTCAGCACTTGATAATGTGGGACTTAGCGCTTCAAAAATGACTTCTTTTGTAATTCGGGAGCTTAAAAATGGGCAGACTTGATGTTGAGCTTTTTGAAAGGGGAATGGCAAAAAGCCGAGAACAGGCAAAGGAACTTATTAAGCTTGGCGGAGTTTTAGTTGACGGCAAAGCGGCAATTAAACCGTCTTTGACAGTAAATCCTGAAAGCAGGATAGAAATCATTTCCCAAAAGCCAAAATATGTTGGACGCGGAGGATTAAAGCTTGAAAAAGCGCTAATTTCTTTTAATATAAATGTTAAGGAAAAGATCTGCATTGATATAGGGGCATCTACCGGCGGATTTACAGACTGCCTTCTTCAAAACGGGGCAAAAAAGGTTTATGCCGTTGATGTTGGGCACGGCCAGCTTGATAAGAGCCTTGCTCTTGACAGTAGGGTTGTAAATCTTGAAAAAACAAATATCCGCAACATGGATATATCGGTTTTTAAGGAAGAAATAAACTTTGCTTGCATTGATGTGTCGTTTGTGTCTTTAAAACTTGTGCTGCCAAGGGCGGCAGAGATACTTTCTTTTGGCGGTGAACTTACGGCTCTTGTAAAACCGCAGTTTGAGGCAGGGAAGAGCAATTTAAACAAAAACGGGATAGTTAAATCACCAAAGGTTCATAAAGAGATATTGGAAGATATGGTGCTGTTTTGCGGTGGGATTTTATCTGTGAAAGATATTGATTTTTCGCCAATCAGGGGTGGAGATGGAAATATTGAATATCTTCTTTATGCCAAAAAAGAACCTATTGATGAAGTTTTTGATATTTCAAAATGCAGAAATGTTGTCGATAAAGCTTTTGACGACTTGAAAGGCGGTTTTTGAATTGAACGTCGTTTTGTTTCCTAATTTTAAAAAGAAAAATGCTTTAAACTGCGCCATTTCCGCATGTGATATTTTAAATGAGCTGCAAATAAATGTTTATGCGGATGCTGTTTATGAGGATGAATTTGCTTCTAAAAAATATATTAAATTTGGAAAGATTGATGAACTGATTAAGTCATGTGATGTTGTTATAGCAATAGGCGGAGATGGGACAATACTGAAATGCGCAAAGCTTGTTTGCAAAAGCAATAAGCCCATTTTGGGAATAAACAGCGGAAGACTTGGCTTTATGGCTTCGGCTGAAATTGGCGAGCTTGGCGAGCTTGCAAAGCTTAAAACCGGAGATTATAAAATTGAAAAGCGCATGATGCTTGATGTAAGGCATGTTTTTGAGGGCGGCGAAAGGATTTACAAGGCGCTTAATGACGTCGTAATAGCAAGGCCATATTCAAAGCTTTGCGATTTTGAAATTTCCGCTTCTTCAAGGGTGGTAAGCAATATGAGGGCGGACGGGCTTGTTTTCAGCACTCCAACTGGGTCGACTGCATATTCGCTTTCTGCCGGAGGGCCTATCATTGAGCCGGATATGGAATGTATAGAATTTGCGCCGATATGTCCTCATTCGCTTTTTTCAAGGCCGATTATCTTTTCGCCTAGAAAAACGATTTGCGTTAAAATAAAAAACGCTGATGCGGATGTTTATTTCAGCGTTGATGGAACCGAAGGGATAAAATTTTATTCTGGTGACAGCCTTGAAATATCAAAGTCAGAGGATTATATAAACTTAATTGACCTTAAGGAGAATACTTTTTTTGATTCGGTAAATAAAAAGCTTATGCAGTCAATCAAGGAGGTATAAGCGGATGAAGAAAAAACGTCTTGCAAAAATACTTGAGCTTGTGGAGCGTTATGATGTAGAAACTCAAGAGGCAATGCAAGGGCTTCTTTTGGAAAACGGAATAAACGTAACCCAAGCTACTGTTTCAAGGGATATAAAAGAACTTAATCTTGTAAAAATTCAAACTCCGGAAGGGAAAAGCAAATATGCCCGCCCCGAAAAAGATGCAAGCGACCGTCAAAAATTTGACTCTTTTTTCTTGAATTCTATTTTAAACGTTGATTATGCCTTAAATACGGTAGTTATAAAATGCGGCGTCGGAATGGCACAGGCAGCTTGCGCCTCTCTTGACAAGATGTTTTTTTCTGATTTGGTGGGGACGATTGCAGGGGATGATACTATTTTTGTTTTAATGAGAAACGAGCCGGCTGCAATGGGATTTTGCAAGCTTTTGCAGTCGCAGCTGAAAAAGTAGGTGTTTTGGATGTTAAGTGAAATTTACATAGAAAATTTAGCTGTCATCCAAAAAGCAATTATTCCCATAGGCAAAAATTTAAATGTTTTTACAGGTGAAACCGGAGCAGGAAAATCAATACTCATAAACGGCATAAATGCTGTTTTGGGTCAAAGGATAACAAAAGACATTGTGCGTACCGGTGCCGAAAAGGCCGTAATAACAGCGCTTTTCAAGAATATTCCAAAACCTGCAAAGAACAAGCTGGATGAATTTGGCATAAATTATGAAGATGATGAAATAGCCGTTTCAAGGGAAATTTTTGCAGATGGCGGAAGTGTTGCAAGGATAAACGGCAGGACAAGCACTGTTGCTGTTTTAAAAGAACTTGGAGAAGTGCTTATAAATATACATGGGCAGCATGATAATCAAATTTTGCTTTCTGCTGAAAAGCACCTTGAAATACTGGATAAATTCGGTGGACTTGAAGGAATGCTTGCTGATTATAGGGAATCCTTCAAGAGACTGCAGGAAATTGCAAAAAAAATAAATAAGCTTTCCGCAAATGAGGCGGAAAAAGCTCAGAAGATTGAAATGCTTTCATACAAAATTGAAGAAATAGGCGCTTTGGAAATTGATGAGGAACAGGATGCCCTTGTTGAGGAAGAATTTTTAGCTGCCGAGAACAGTGATAAGATATCAAAGGCCCTTGCGTTTTCAAGACTGCTTATTGAGGGTGATGAAAATACTTCCGGTACGGTTGAGCAAATTGAAAATGCAATAGGTGAGCTTTCGGCCTATTCTGAAATTTTGCCGAAGGTTTCTCAAATCATATCGCGCCTTGAAAACGCCAAAATAGAACTTGAAGATATTGCCGGGGAGCTTTATTCTTTGGGCGATAAAATTGATTTGGATGCCGAACGTTTTGATTATCTTTCACGCCGCAGGGAAGAGCTTTTAAAGATAAAAAAGAAATACGGCCCTGAATTAAAAGATGTAATAAATACTTATCAAGCGGCTGTTGAGGAGATGCAAAAGCTTCAAAATTCTTCTGTTGAGATTGAGGAGCTTAAAAAAGAAAAAAAGAATTTGCTGGATGAGGTTACGGAAAAAGCAAAAAAGCTTTCAAAGGCAAGGGAAAATGCCGCGAAAGCTTTTATAGAGCAAGTAGCATCCGAGCTTTCTTTTCTTGATATGCCCAATGTAAAGCTTGAAGTGGAACATCAAAAAGGCAAGCTTACGCTTAACGGAATGGATAGTATTGAATTTTTAATTTCGGCAAATTTAGGGGAGCCTCCAAAACCGATATCCAAAATTGCTTCCGGAGGCGAACTTTCAAGGATAATGCTTGCCTTGAAAAATGTAATTGCGGATAAGGATGATATCCCGACGTTGATATTTGATGAGATAGATACCGGTGTAAGCGGGCGAGCGGCGCAAAAAATAGGGATAAAGCTTGCACAAATAGCAAAAATAAGACAAGTGCTTTGCGTGACTCATTTGGCACAAATTGCAGCCATGGCGGACAACCATCTTTTGATAGAAAAAAATACAATGGACGGCAAAACGGTGACAAATGTGACAAAGCTTGATTTTGAGGGCAGAAAGCGTGAAATTGCAAGGATTATGGGCGGCGATAATGTTTCTGCACTCATGCTGCAAAGCGCCGAACAAATGCTTAAAATGAAGGAAAATATAAATTGTTGTAACGGATAAAGATTTTTTGCTTAATTGACTTAATTAGCCGAAAATGGTATAATTGCTTTGTATTTTATTGTAGGAAGGGATTTTCGGCTTGAAAGTTACTTTAATAGCTCAAACAGGCGAGCCTGAAAAAATAATTGCCGCAGCGGCAAAGCTTTGCTATTCAAATAGCGGGGTTGATGATTTGCTTTGCGGTTTGGATGATGAAAAGACTTCAAAGTTTTTGGACATGCTTTCGGAAATGGGACATCAAAGTCCTATCGAGCATGCAAGCTTTACTTTTGGAATAGAAGGCGTTTCAAGAGCTTTTTTGGCTCAAATTACAAGGCATAGGATAGCTTCTTATTCGGTTCAAAGCCAAAGATATGTAAAGGCTTGTGATTTTAAATTTGTGGTTCCGCCCGAAATAAAAGCAATGCCGGAAGCGGAAAAATGCTTTCTTGAAGCAATGGATAATTCTATAAAGGCATATAACAGCCTTGCGGATATGCTTGAGGAAAAGCATTTTAAAACTATGGTTGAAAGTGGAATTGATGAAAAAAGCGCAAGGGTTAAAGCACAAAAAAAGGCAATTGAGGATGCAAGATTTGTGCTTCCGAATGCTGCTGAAACAAAAATGGTTGTTACGATGAACGCAAGAAGCCTTATGAATTTTTTCAATATAAGGTGTTGCAATCGTGCGCAATGGGAGATTAAGGCTGTTGCCGATGAAATGTTGAAGCTCTGCTGCAAGGCTGCGCCAAGTTTGTTTAAAAAAGCAGGCCCGTCATGCCTTAGGGGGGCTTGCCCGGAAGGCAGAATGTCATGCGGGAAAGCTGAGGAAGTAAGGGCTTTTTACAAGGAGCTGAAGAAAGAAATTGAACGGTAAAGTCATTGTGCTTGACGGGCTTGATGGCAGCGGCAAGACGACACAATTTGAGCGTTTAAAAAAAGAATTTGATTTAAGGGGAATTTTGTATAAGGCGGTCAGCTTTCCCAATTATTCCAGCCCATCCTCGGAGCTTGTGAAGATGTATCTGAGGGGGGATTTTTCAAAAGATGTTTCCGGGGTAAATGCGTATGCTGCATCAAGCTTTTATGCAGTTGACAGATATGCAAGCTATAAGCTGGATTGGGGAAAGGATTATGAAAATGGCACTCTTATTGCGGCAAGCAGGTATGTCAGCTCAAATGCCATGCACCAGATGGTAAAACTAAGTCAAGACGAATGGGATAGCTATTTGAAATGGCTTGATGATTTTGAGCATAATAAACTTGGAATCCCACGTGCGGATAAAGTTGTTTTTTTGGATATGCCGGTTGAAATTTCGCAAAAGCTTTTGTCCGGAAGATACGGCGGTGATGAGAGCAAAAAGGATATACACGAATCAAACGTGGAATATTTGCAAAAATGCCGCAAAGCAGCACTTTATGCCGCAAAATCATGGGGATGGAGCGTAGTTGATTGCTCCGCTTTTGGGGAAGTGCTTGAAAAAGAAGAAATTTTTTCAAAAATAATGAAAGAAATCAGTGAGGTACTATAATGCTTGAATTCAGACAGATACAGTTGTCTGACAGGGAATGGATAAATTCTTTATTAAAGAAATCCGATTTTATGGGTTGCGAATATAGCTTTGCCAACAATATGGCTTGGAGAAGGCTTTATAATACGAACATATGCAGGTATAAGGATTTTTATATTTCGTGCTCTTGTAAAGATGGAAGCCCTGTTTTTACTTTTCCGGCAGGAGAAGGTGATTACAAGGATTTGTTTAAAGCTTTAAGGGAATATTCCGAGAGCAAAAATTCCCCGTTGGTTGTTTCATCGGTGACAAACCAAACGCTTGAGCTTTTAAATGAGCTTTTTCCCGGTGAATTTGAAGTGAGCAAAGACGAGGATTCTTTTGACTATATTTATTACGCAAAAGATTTGATAGAGCTTTCCGGCAAAAAGTATCATCAAAAAAGAAATCATCTTGCAAGGTTTTATGAAAATAATTGGAGCTTTGAGCCTTTGTCGGAAAAAAATTTTGATGAATGCATAGAATTCAGTGTTCATTCCTATAACCATAAAAACGGATATGATGATGCTTCAATGGTGGCCGAGCAGTTTGCAATAAATGTTTTTTTTGAATATTTTGAGCAATTGGAACTTAAAGGTGGCCTTATACGAGTTGATGGAAGGATAGAGGGCTTTTCAATTGGCGAAAAAATAAATTCAAATACATTTTGCGTGCATATTGAAAAAGCGAATGCTGAAATTCGCGGGGCATATGCGGCAATAAATAATGAGTTTGCAAAATATGCGGCAAAAGACTGCATTTATATAAACCGCGAGGAGGATTTGGGAATAGAGGGGCTTAGAAAGTCAAAACATTCTTATCATCCTTGCTTTTTGCTTGAAAAATCAATAGTTACTTTTAAATAATGAGGAGGTAAAAACATGGTATACGTTTTTTTAGCTCAGGGCTTTGAAGAAATGGAAGCTCTTTCTCCTGTGGATATTCTTCGTAGGGCTGAAGTTGAAGTGGCTACGGTGGGAATTGGCGGAAACCTTGTTAAGGGTTCGCATGGGATTCCGGTTTTGACCGACCTTGATGAAAATGAATTTACAGATTACTCTGATATTGAAATGATTGTGCTTCCGGGAGGAATGCCGGGAACGCTTAATTTGGATGCTTCACGCAAAGTTCATGAGGTAATAGATTATTGCGTAAAGAATGGCAAGTATATAGCTGCAATTTGCGCGGCACCGTCAATACTTGGCAGGAAGGGCCTTTTGCAGGGGAAAAATGCAGTTTGCTTTGAGGGGTATGAGAGCCAGCTTTTTGGGGCAAATGTGCTTTATGACCCGGTTTGCCGTGACGGCAATATAATAACCGCAAGAGGGGCCGGAGTGGCTGTTGAATTTGGCTTGAAGCTTGTGGAAACGCTTGTTTCGAAAGAAAGAAGCGACCTTCTTGGGGCGTCAATGCTATGTGCGAAAAAGTAAAATGGGACATACGGGAATATAAAAATTCGCTTAGAAAAAGGTATAAGGAATTAAGGCTTAATATGCCTTTTGATGAAAAAGAAAAACGCGACAGCCAAATTTTTGAAAAAATTATTTCTTTAAAAGCTTTTAAGGAAAGTTTACTTGTATTGACTTATGTTTCAACTGAAATAGAAGTCGATACAAAAAAGCTTATAAATTATTGTTTGGAAAATTCAAAGCCAGTTGCTGTGCCAAGATGTGTTCCGGGAACCAATGAAATGTTTTTTTATAAGATAAGTTGCATGGATGATTTGGAGAAAGGCACATTTTCAGTGCTTGAACCTAAAATCGACAGATGCGAAAAAATTTCTGATACCTGTGGTGCGCTTTGCATTGTTCCAGGACTTGCTTTTGATTCCGAGGGTTACCGCCTTGGCTATGGCAAAGGATATTATGATAGGTATTTGAGCAGACAAAAGGATTTGAAAAAAGTAGGCATATGCTATTGCTCATGTACTGTTAATAATCTTGCAAGAGGACGTTTTGATGTTCCCGTTGACATTCTTGTTACGGAAAAATATATAAAGGTTATAAATAAATAAGAAACCGCAAAAAGAATGGAGTCCAAAATGAAAGACAATAATCAAGAAAATAAATTGAATGAAAATTCTGAAAATGATGACAATGAGGCACTTTTGCGTGAAATTTTAAACGCAAAGGAAAAAGTGCAGGAGGAAAAGGATAAGACGGCAAAGGAAAATTCTGAAAACGAGGAAAATATTGAGGAAGAAATTTCGGAAGATGCCGAAGAAGAAATTCAAGAAAAAAAGCATTCAAGAAAAAAGAAAAGGAAACGTTCATATAAAAAGCTTTATTTTGTATTGCTTCTTGCAATTTTTATAGTTGGCGTTTCGTCATTTGCCGCTATTTATATTATAGAAATAGGCAAAGATTTGTTTGGCATAGACCAGCCGAGCAATCCGGTTGAAATAAATATTCCAAAGGGCTCAACTACAGCCGATATAGCTCAAATTCTGCAAGAAAGCGGCATAATTGATGAACCTATTGTATTCAGGCTTTTTTCAAAATTAAAGCATGCGGATTCATTGTATAAAGAGGGGACTCATACTTTAAGGCCTGATATGTCGTATGATGTAATAGTTGAAGAACTGCAAAAAGAAAGCCAAAGGGATACTGTTGATATAACCTTCCCTGAGGGCATGACATTGATAGAATGTGCAAAATTGCTTGAAAAAAATGAAGTGTGCAAAGCCGATGATTTTATTTATGCATTTAATTCCGCAAGCTTTGGCTATGATTTTGAAAGTCAGGTCGTAAACAGCAAACTGAAATTTTATAAAATGGAGGGATATTGTTTCCCTGATACTTATAAGTTTTATAAAAACAGCGAGCCTCAAATTGTTGCCAAAAAGATTTATGCAAATTTTGCTGAAAAGGTAAACAATAACCTGCTTGGCAGAATGAAAGAGCTTAATATTACTCTTGACGAGGCAATAACACTTGCTTCAATTGTTCAAGCTGAAGCGCCGGTAAGCTATGATATGAAAAATGTTGCTTCGGTTTTTTGGAATAGGCTAAAGAATAAGGATGAATTTCCGCTTTTGCAGTCGGACCCAACAACAAAGTATGTAAATGAAGTCATAAAGCCAAATATTGAAGTTCAGAATGAAGAAATGTTTACTGCGTATGATACATATAAAGGCCCGGGGCTTCCTCCGGGAGCAATCTGCAATCCCGGACTTGACGCAATAGAAGCAGTTCTTTATCCAAACGATACGGATTATTTTTATTTTTGTGCAAATCTTGAAACAAAGGAATGTTTTTACGCAAAAACTTTAAGCGAACATGAAAAAAATCTTGTCAAAGCCGGTTTGACAGGACAGTAATTTTTATTTGGAGGATTTTGCATTGGCAATAGAACTTTTATCTCCTGCCGGTGATTATGAATGTTTTCGTGCTGCCGTTGATTATGGGGCTGATGCTGTTTATCTTGGCGGGAAGAGCTTCGGCATGAGGTCGGGGCCTAAAAATTTTTCTTACGATGAGTTGAAATCAGCCGTTGATTTTGCCCATTCAAAAGGGGTGAAGGTGTATCTTACCTCGAATACGCTTCCGCGCAATGACGAAATAAAGTTTTTTGAACCATTTGCCAAAGAAGCTGAGGCATGCGGGGTAGATGCAATGATTGTAACCGATATAGGCGTGCTGTCATTGATAAAAAAATATGTTCCGGATATGGAAATTCATATTTCTACCCAGGCCGGAATAGTAAATTATGTAGCGGCAAATGAATTTTACAATATGGGTGCAAAAAGGGTGGTTCTTGCAAGGGAACTTTCGCTTGAAGAAATAGCCGAAATACGTGCGAAAACTCCTTCGCAGCTTGATATTGAAGCCTTTGTTCATGGTGCAATGTGCGTTTCTTTTTCAGGAAGATGCCTTTTGTCGAATTATATAGTAAACCGTGATGCAAATAGGGGAGAATGTGCCCAGCCATGCAGATGGGGATATTATTTGATGGAAGAAAAGCGCCCGAATGAATTTTATCCGGTTTATGAAGATGAAAAGGGAACTTATATATTAAACGCAAAAGACCTTTGCATGATTGATTTTATTGACAAGCTTGCTTTGGCGGGAATAACAAGCTTTAAAATAGAAGGCAGAGCGAAGTCTTCATATTATGTTTCCGTTGTGACAAACGCATATAGAATGGCAATAGACCATTACCTTAAAAATCCTGACGGATTTAAGTTGCCTGAATGGATTAGGGATGAGGTTTTAAAAGTCAGTCATCGCAGCTATTGTACCGGATTTTATTTTGGGCATCCAAAAGATTGCCAGTATTATGAAAACAGCGGGTATATTCGTGAGTATGATGTTGCTGCAATAATTGAAAAGTGTGAAGATGGTTTTATTTATGCACAGCAGCGTAATAAATTCAGCGTGGGGGATACGGTTGAAATTCTTTCGCCGAAAATGGTTCCGGAAACAGTAACCGTTTCAGCTATGTTCAATGAACAGGGCGAGAGCATTGAAAGCGCTTGCCACCCTACAATGAAACTTAAAATACCTTGCGAGAAGATTTATCCTGAAAACTCTATTATAAGGATTAAAAAGTAAAGCTGTTTGTATTTTTGTATAATATGGACGGAATGGTGGTGGATATGGGCAATAATTCATTGGGCGAGGTTATACGTACTCTTAGGAAAAAGGCCGGGTTGTCGCAGGAAAAACTGTCAGAGGGGATATGTTCTCCGGTTTCGTTGTCAAGAATAGAAAATGGAACGCAGATGCCGTCAAGTTTTATTTTAGAGGCACTTTTAAATAAACTTGGCACAAGCACATATCAAATATGCGATATTTATTATAAGAATGAAAAACAACTGGCTTTTGAAGAAGAAGCGGAAAAAGTAACAAAGCTTATTTTTGAAGAGAGGATAACAGAAGCAAAAAATCAGCTTGTTCTACTTGAAGAAAATGCAAAAGCAAATAATTTAAATATGCAGTATTATATGCTTTTAGACGCTTCAATCAAGCTGCATGAAAATGAAAATGCACATGAAATCATATCGATTTTAAATAAAGCCCTTGCATTGACAAAACCGCTTTTTAACTTTAATGATTTTCGCAATACATTATTGTCCATACAAGAAGCAAATATTTTAAATATTATTGTTGTTGCATATTATCGTTTAGGTGAAACATTAAAGGCCATCCGTTTAGGCGAGGAGCTTATGTTTGCCCTAAAAAAGCATAAGAGTGGATTAAATGAATATCAGATTATACAAATCAATCTTGCTTTAAACCTTGCTCAATGCTTGGAAAAAGAGCATCGGTATAAAGAAGCTTTTGAGTATGCTGAAACAGCGGAAGAATTAAGTATTCACAGCCATGAACAATCGCTTTTGCCGGAAATTGAATTTGTTAAGGCTAAGGCAATTCATTTGCTTGGTAATGATGAAGAATGCATAGCTATTTGCAAAGCAATTGTTCCATATATGGAATTGATTCGTAAAACTGCTTTTGCAAAACGTGTAAGAGATTATATAAAAAATGAATTTGAAATTGAAATTTAATTTTTTAGACCATAACAAATCATGTAAGTTTTTATTTATCATGTTTTGTTATGGTCTTTTTTTACTTGTTAATTATAATTATAAGCAGTAGCTGCTTATGAAAGAGGGATTATGATGAATAGAGTTATTGTTATTATAATTCAATAAAATATTTCGTCTTGTGGTTGCCAATTTGTGAAATCTTTGTGTAAAATTTTACATACAGCAGCTATCTAACATGGAGATAAACAATAATTTATCTCCATGTTAATTTTTGGGGATTATATAACAATTAGAAAGCGGGCTTTTTATGAAATCATATATATTTTATCAAAATAAACTTAGATTTATTGCGTTTATTTTAATGCAAACAATTAGAATAATTGCAACGGTAGGCGTTGCAATTTTGCTTAATATGCTGATTGATGCTGTTTCATCAGCTATTTTATCTAAAAATACGGATTATTTAATAGGATATGTTTTTATTTGCTGTGCTTATGGGGTCATGCTCGGAGCAATTACTTTAATATCTGAAAAATTAAAGGCATTAAATATAAAGCATATTTTGCTGAATATTCGAAAAGATGCAATGCATGGGATTTTAAACAAAAATATTCCGGACTTTCAAACAAACAACAGCGCTGAGTATATAACGCTGCTCAACCAAAATATCAGTACTTTTGAAGAAAATTACCTTAAAAATATTTTTGCTATTTATGATTCTTGCCTCAGCATAGTTATAGCAGTAATTCTTTTGCTGTGGATTAACCCGGAAATAGCAGTTATTTCTATTGCGGCAATGACAATTCCAAGCATAATTCCAAATTTTTTTGGCAAAAAGCTTGGGGAACTTCAAGAAAAAATCATGAAAGACAATGCAAATTACAATGCGAAGATAAAAGATATTTTAAATGGTTTTGAAGTAATCAAAACTTACCATATGGAAACTAAAATGAAAAACCTTCATGCGGATAGAGCAAGTACTCTTGAAACAAGCAAGGCAAAAATGGGGAATACGATGGCATGGTTGTATGGCCTTACAAATATGGCTTCTATTGCTGTACAGTTTTTAATTATGCTGTTGGCCGGATGGTTTGCGGTAAAAGGAATTATTACAATCGGCAGTATTATTGCAGTTACACAACTTACCGGACAAGTAATTTCTCCGGCTTTTGAATTGTCTGAAAAAATCAGCAAGTTCAAGTCCGTAAAGCCTATTTGCAATCAAATAAAAGAAATTTCAATGACTAAAAATACGGATTTTAAATTTCAAGAGATGCAACGTACTTTGGCTCTTGATGATGTATCATTTTCCTATAACGATGCACCTGTTTTAAATCATGTTAATTTGCAGTTTGAATATGGCAAAAAATATGCTGTTGTTGGCAAAAGCGGAAGCGGAAAAAGTACTCTTTTAAAACTTTTGGCGGGATATTATAATAATTATTCCGGCAATATTTTGCTTGATGGAAAAGAAGATGTCAAATGCGATAGCGTTTTAATTCATCAAAATACATTTCTTTTTGATGATACAATACGGAATAATATCACTTTATATGACGATTACCCTGAAACTGCATTGCAGGAAGCAGTTAGTTTGGCGGGACTTGATGAAGTGATTGCAAGACTACCTGATAAACTTGATTCAAAGGTTGAAGAAAACGGTTCCCGTTTTTCTGGTGGGGAAAGGCAGAGAATTGCTGTGGCGCGGGCAATTTTGCATAGAAAAAATGTCTTTTTGATTGATGAAGCTACTTCGTCTTTGGATAATGAAACAACAAAAAAAGTTGAAGAAAGCATACTTATGCTTAAAAATACAACTTGTATTGCCGTTACGCATAAGTTAATCCCCGAACTTTTACAAAAATATGATGAAATATTTGTAATGGATTGCGGGAATGTTGTGGAGCAGGGCAACTATAAAGGACTTCTTGAAGAGGCCGGAATGTTTTCAAGACTTTGTTTTAGTCAGAATTAAAAAGAAAAATATGGTTTCATGCAGCGGACATGTGATATGTGTGAAAAGTCGCAGTTGTCTAATGGCAAGTGCTTCCATCGACTGATTTTGAAAAAGCATTCATAAAAAGAGGGATGAAAGTCTACTGTCCGCATTGATAGACATTTTTTATCTGTGTACTGATATGCATATGAGCGGGTGGAATTATAGCATTAAAAAATTTTTTGAAATAGGTTTTGACAATAAACGAGCAGGTTAATATAATATATTCATAGACAAGTCTGTAAAGAAGCATGAGTTGGTTGCCGTAGAACATAGCAAAGACATTCATCATCAATACTTTTTTAAGTGATTTGTATTGATGATGAATGTGCTGAAAGTTAAGCTCTGAATTTGTCGAGTGCCTTCATATAACCCGGCGTAACTGTAAGGGAGAATATTATGAAATGACACATTTTAAACAATTGTCAGAAGTGCTAAGAAAATATTATGATATTCCGGATTATGAATTGAAAAAAATAAACTGTTTGTTTTATCCATGTGAACTAAAAAAAGGTGAATTCTTTGTAAGAAGCGGTTTTATGGCAGATTCAATTGGTTTTACAGTGTCCGGATTATTGCGATATTATTATACTGATAGAAATGGAGTAGAGTATACCAAAGCTTTTGCAGCAGAGAATGATTTTGTGGTATCATATGCGAGTATGCTTTTAAAGCAACCTTCGGCTTTTTCAATCGAAGCTTTAGAAAATTCCGTATTGCTTTGCATCAAGTATTCCGATTGGGAAAAACTGCTGGATAGTTTGCCGTGTTGGAATATCGTAGCGAGAAAGATTGTAGAAAAGGTATATATAATGAAGCAGTTACGCGAAAGAGAATTGCTGCTTGAGGATGCTCAAAGCCGGTATATTCATTTTATGGAGCAGTATCCTTCTTTGCATAAAAGATTAAAACAACATTACATTGCTTCGTATTTAGGTATTTCACCGGTTTCTTTAAGCCGGATACGCAGAAAAATGTATAATCATTAACTTATGTTAATGACAATGAAGCCCTCTGACTGTATACTTTAGATATATAGGGAGGGAGAATACAATGAACACAAAAAATAATGTAGTTTTAATTACAGGTGGAAGTTCAGGGATAGGTCTTGCATTTGCAAAGAAATTTTTAAGTGAAGATAATCAAGTAATTATCATAGGCAGATCTGTATCGAAATTGGAAGTTGTTAAAAAACAATTTCCAAAAGTGATAATCGAAGCCGCTGATATAACCGATGGAAAAAGTATAGATATGTTGGCGGAAAAATATAAAGATGTAAATATTCTTGTTAATAATGCAGGCGTTCATTATGAGTGCAGTTTTAAAAATGAAAATGGGGATTTTTCTAAGTTAAGAAACGAGATTGAAACTAATTTTATAGCTCCGGTTATGATGGCAAAAAAGTTTATTCCACTTCTTATTGGCCAGGAAAGAGCGGCCATTATCAATATTACATCCTACTTCGGCATCAGCCCAAAGCCCAGTGCTCCAATATATTCCGCAACAAAAGCTGCAATGCGTTCTTTTACCAAATCATTGAGAATGCAGCTTATAGATACACACATAAGGGTATTTGATGTAGCTCCTCCTATTATCGATACTCCATTAACAACTAATAGTAATCCTAATGTAAAAAAAATGCAGCCGGAAGAACTAATTGAAATCGTTTGGAAAGATTTAAAAAATGATAAGTATGATATATATCCCGGTCTCTCAAGGTTATTTTATATTTTGAGTCGTGTAAATCCGCGTTATTTAGAGAATAAAGTAATGGCAATAACCTCAAAATAAAATTTAACATGTAGTAAAAGTCATTTTGGCTATTTCCTGTCCATGCTATCAATGGACAGGTCAACTAAAAGGAGACGGTATTCTTGAGAATCATTAATATTGGGAATAGAGTTGTAAATAATTATTTGTTACTGACCCCAAAAGGATGGCTTGCTGTTGATACTGGTTATGCAGGAGGTTTTAGGAGATTTGTCAATGGACTTGCGGCACATTCAATTGATGTTTCCGACATAAAATTTATCTTTTTAACTCATGCTCATGATGATCATGCTGGTTTTCTCGGAGAATTAATGAATGCAACGGATGCACAAATAATTGTACATACGCATTCGGTAGAAAGATTATTGACCGGTCATAATCAACGGATAGGAGGTTGTTCCGGTATATTGGCAAAAATTTTTGTAGAGGGTATGTATTTTGTTGGTAAAGGTAAGCATGAATTCCCAGCTATAGATGTGTCTAACCGGGCGATTATTTGGGATGGTACATCTCAACCATTATTAGAACAGGATATTCCTTTAAAAATATTAGCACTTCCTGGACATACATTAGATTCCATAGGTCTTTTATCGGAAGACGGAGAGTTATTTTGTGGGGATGCAGCAATGAACGGTTTCCCAAGTGTCAATCGGAATATAATATGGATTGAAAATTTGAACAATTATCGTAATTCTTGGGATAGGATGATTAAAGCTAAAGCCAAAATAATATTTCCTTCCCATGGAAAACCTTTTCCTTCGACGGATTTGGAAAAGTATCGCCCATATTTGGAAAAAATCGTTTTGCGTTAGTCCTGGTTGGCTTTTTATTAAATAGGTTGATAAATAAATGTTAAAAACAAAAGGCAAACAAGTTTTTTAAAACTTGTTTGCCTTTAAAATTTTGGTTGCGGAGGCTGGATTTGAACCAACGACCTTCGGGTTATGAGCCCGACGAGCTACCGAGCTGCTCCACTCCGCGATATTTTATTGCCTCAATCAAAGTGCTTAATAATAATACCATATGCAAAAGCTTTTGTCAAGT
>JAJUHO010000221.1 GCA_029267825.1 Oscillospiraceae bacterium | reverse complement strand
TATAAAATCAGCGGCAAAGCTTTTGAAATTTATTCGAATCCGCTTTCATGCGAAGATGATTTGAAAGATTTTATCCTTGAAGGAAGCGCCGGAATAAGTTTTCCTCAGGGCAGGCTTAGGCTTGAAAGCATTTTGGACCAAGCCGAGGGACAAAAGGCAAATTATGTACTTTGGTGCCCAAAGGATTTTCCGGCGGATTTCTATGCCAGCTGGAAATTCTGGCCTATAAAGGAACCGGGGCTTTGCATGGCATTTTTTTGCGCAAAAGGAATAAACGGAGAGGACTTGTTTTCGCCTGCGCTTTCCAAAAGGACAGGCGAATATCAAATGTATCATCATGGCGACATAAATGCTTACCATGTTTCATATTTCAGGCGCAAAGAACAGGATGAAAGGGCTTTCCATACCTGCAATTTAAGGAAAAGCTATGGATTTCATCTTGTGGCGCAGGGTGCCGACCCTATTCCATGCGTACATGATGCAAATCCGCCATATCAAATTTCCCTGCTGAAATACAAAAATAAAATTTCATTTTTTATCGATGAACTGGAAATTTTCAATTTCATTGACGACGGCAAAACTTACGGCAATGTTTTAGGCGGAGGGAAAATAGGTTTTCGCCAGCTTGCCCCGTTTATAGGCGAATATGCCGACTTTAAGGTGTTTGGTTTCGGGGAAGCATGATTTTGAAAGGCGTGATGTAATTTATGATTTTGAAAATAGAAAGACATAAATACAAAAACAGGGTTTTTGCCATTATTTTAATTACGGCAATATTTCCGCTGCTTGCTCTTGGATTTTTTTCATACATAACTTACACCACGGAGTTATCTGAAAAATCAAATATTTCAATGAAAGCTACTTTAAATCAGGTTTCCGGCAGAGTTGACGAAGTGCTCAACAAAATAAGGGAATATTACATGGAGGCCGGCGAAAAGGATGAAATAAAGTGGCTGATGCAGAAAGGCAACCTTGATTACAGCATGCAGCAAAACATCGACAAGGCTTCTAAAACATTGCGCGGACCGGTATACCTTATGAACTACATTGAGGGCTATACTTTTATAAATTATGAGGATGACTGGGTTTTAAGCAACACCGGAATGTACAGGCTGCATAATGCCTCCAACAAAGAAGTTGCCGATGAAATTTATGAAAATTCCGGAACACTTTTAAGATATTTTTGGACAAACAGGCTTAACATTGAAAAACCTGCGCTTTTTTACAGCAACAGGATTGATGATTCAGGATATTTTTTTGTGATAAAGCTTCCTGTTTTAATTGACGACAAAAAAAGCATGCTTATGGTAAAGCTGAATAAAAACAATCTGTTTGGACTGATAAGAGAAGACCTCGGCGCTTATGATATTTCGATTGCAAATACTGACGGAAAACTGCTTTACAGCACAAACAACCTCGTTTATGGTTGGATAAGCGAAAATGCCAAAAACATCGAAAATTTTAATAAAATTGAAACAGTAAAAATTGAAAATGAAAAATTTAAGGTTGCAATCAAAACCGATTTCCAGAACAGGCTTATTTTTGCGGCAAGCTATAATGAAAATCTCGTTTCAGAGGGCGCCGACAGGATACTTACATTTGCAATGATACTGCTTGTGGGAATAATAACCGTGCTTGTGCTTTCAAGAATAAGCACCGGCTGGCTTTACAGTCCGGTGAAAAAGCTTACCGGACATTTGAGCGGAGTAATTGGCAATACGGAAAATTCAAACGAATTTGAAATGATTGAAAAGGGTTTTGATACTCTTATAAGCAACAAT
>JAJUHO010000142.1 GCA_029267825.1 Oscillospiraceae bacterium | reverse complement strand
CATTTCTTTTCCGCAATAAAGTCGCAGCCTTGGTTTTCCATGGTCATTATCAGCCTTTCAAGCCCCATGGCAAAGCCAAGCGCAGGAGTTTTCGGCCCGCCGAGCTGTTCCACAAGCCCGTCATAACGTCCTCCGCCGCAAATTGTGCTTTGAGCGCCTATATCGCTTGCAACAAATTCAAAAACCGTTTTGGTATAATAATCAAGTCCCCTTACGATTTTAGGATTTACCGAATACTCAATCCCCATAACCGAAAGGTTTTCTTTAAGCTTTTCAAAATGCTCCCTGCATTCGTCGCAAAGGAAATCAAGTATAACCGGAGCATCCTTTGCTATTGCAGAGCATATGGGGCTTTTGCAGTCAAGTATCCTCATAGGGTTTTTATCAAGCCTGCCCTTGCAGGTATCGCAAAGCTCATCCTTTTTATTTTCAAAATAAGCTTTAAGCGCAGCATGATATTCCTTCCTGCACACGGGGCAGCCTATGGAATTTATAAAAAGCTCCACGCCAGAAATTCCAAGCCTGTCCATAAATCCCTTTGCCATAGCTATAAGTTCAGCATCCGCCGCAGGAGAGGCACTCCCGAACATTTCCGCGCCAAACTGGTGGAATTCCCTAAGCCTTCCTGCCTGCGGCCTTTCATGCCTGAAACATGAAATTATATAATAAACCTTTTGAGGCATTGCCTCGTTTAAAAGTCCGTTTTCAAGCACTGCGCGAACGGTGCCGGCTGTTCCCTCCGGACGCAGGGTAAAGCCGTCCTCATCCCTGCCGTTTTCAGTACTTTGCGCAAAAACTCCGTACATTTCTTTTTGCACAACATCAGTAGCATCTCCAACGCTTCTCTTAAAAAGCTTTGTTTCCTCAAAAGTCGGAAAGCGTATTTCCTTAAAGCCGTACTGTTCGGCGGTTTCCATTGCAATTTTTTCAACAGTATGCCATTTATAAGCCTGTGCCGGCACCATATCCCTTGTGCCATACGGGCGCTTGACAATCAAATCCATAATTCCTCCACAAACAAACAACTTTAAAAATCATTATACTACATATCATATCCATTATCAAGCACAAAAAATGCCCCTTTCGGGGCGAAAAATCAGCGTGCCTTGACAATTTCACGCCAGTCAAGGTCTCCTCTTTCAAGTGCGTGTATAAGTGCCTCGGCCGTTGCAATATTTGTTGCAAGCGGAATATTGTGCACATCGCAGAGCCTTAAAAGGTTCATTTCATTTGGCTCATGCGGCTTTGGAGAAAGCGGGTCTCTAAAAAATATCAAAAGGTCTATCTCGTTGCAGGAAATCCTTGCGCTTATCTGCTGGTCCCCTCCCTGCGAGCCGCTAAGGTATCTCTGAATGTTAAGTCCGGTAGCCTGTGCCACAAGCTTTCCGGTAGTTCCCGTGGCGCAAAGGTTATGCTTGCTTAAAATTCCGCAATAAGCGATGCAAAACTGCACCAGAAGCTCCTTTTTTGAGTCGTGTGCAATCAAAGCAATATTCATTTTTAAAAATCATCCTTTCTTTTGTGCTTTACAAAAATGCCCAACCCATACGTGTCCGCACACGCAATATTCTTCTCTCTCAAAACAATACCATATTTCTATACAATTATTTTATCATAAAAAATTTATTTGTCAAAGCTTTAATAAATCATGGAACAAAATTTTACAGTTTGGCTTTAATCGTCTTCATTTATTTGTGCACCTTGTACAAAAGTTGTTTCTGCCGCCGGCTGGCTTTGACCATTTCCGGCATTTTCAGTTTGGGCCTGCGTCTGTGCAGAAGTTTCCGCCGGCTGTCCGGAATTTTGAGTCTGTGCCGTTGTTTCGGCAGCCTTTACCTCATCATATCCATAATAAGCGTCTATGATTTTTCTTATCATGTACTTTGAATATTCGCCCTCCTCAACAATTCCCGCAAAGGCTATTTCGGGGTTCCCTACCGGATAGTAGCCGATAAATGCCGAGTCTGTCTTTTCAGCAGTTCTCTGCGGCGTACCCGTTTTTATAGCCACCTTATATGGCAAATCACTAAGCGAATATTCTCCGGTAAGGCTTTCTGAGGCTAGAATCATTCCCTGCTCAATATAATCATAAAGCTTTGGATACTTTATGTCAATTTTTGACGCAATCTCAGGCTCTGTTTTCTTTATAGTTTCCTCCATGTTGTAAGTATGGATGCTGTCTACGATATACGGCTTGTACCTTACCCCTCTATTAGCTAACGTCATTGCCTGAACCGCCATTTGAAGCGGGCTTACCGCAATTTCAGACTGCCCTATTGCCGCTTGCAGCACTTGTCCGGGCGTCCAATCCATTCCGAACCTGTCAAAGGTATCCGGGCAGGCAAGATATCCCTGTGCGCCGCCAAGTTCAAATCCAAGGTCCTGCCCAAGCCCGTACATTCCGGCATATTCCGTAAGTTTATCTATGCCAAGCCGCCTTCCGACATCATAAAAGTAAATATTGCACGAAACCTGCAATGCCTTTACGACATTCACCGCTCCATGCCAGCCAAGGCATTTCGGGGCAATATCCGGATAAAATGTATACACATGGTTGCAGACTACTGTGTCTTCGCCAGTAACAATTCCCTCGTTCATTGAGGCGGTAGCGGTTACTGTTTTAAAAGTCGAACCCGGCCTGTAAAGCCCATCAATCGCCCTGTTGAGCAAAGGCTGATGTTCTCTGCTTGCAACTTCGGAGTAATTGCTTATATAATCATTTATATTGTATGTGGGATAATTCACCATTCCAAGCACGGCGCCTGTTTTCACATTGAGAACTACAACCGCGCCGGCATAAGCATTTCTGCCTTTTTCCTGAGTATGCAGCCAGTTTATGTGGTCTTCAAGTATCTGCTGCAATTTTGTCTGAAACTTGCTGTCAACGGTAAGCTGCACAGTGTTCCCGGGAACAGCTTCTTTTGTCACTTCAACCGATGTTACCTCTCCGTTTGAAATGGTTATCTGCCTTGTTCCGTCTTTTCCCCTAAGATAATCCTCCATAGCCTTTTCTATGCCGCTTTTTCCTATAACATCGTTATAACCGTAGCCCTTGTCTTTAAGCTCTTTGTATTCCTCGGCATAAATCGGCCCCACAGTTCCTATTTCGTGCGGAAGTATATCCCCTTGCTCGTAAACCCTTATAGCCTCCTCAACTATGTCAACCCCCGGGAAATTATAAGAAAGCTCTTTTATTTTTGCCACCGTATTCATCGGCACGTCCTCTGCGAACGTATAGCGGTTATTTACCGAAAAATCCTTCAAAAGCATTTCATAGCGTATTCCGGCAATTATGCGCTTTTCCTCGTCCGTATAAGAATCGGCAATTTTGTATTTCTTTATAAGCTCGGCAATGCAGTCGTCAGCCGTCGCATAAACAGCCAGACGCAAATGGTTGTCGTCACGCATTGTGGCAATATCCTTGTCCCTGTTTTCAAGGTACTCGTACGGCGTGGTTTTGGTAATGGGAATGCTCTCCACCCACTGCACACCATCCGCTTCAAGCATTTTTGCAAGCTTTAGGATTATTTCGTTTTGTTCCTGCAAATCCTTCGGAAAAAAAGCCTTTTCAACTATCACATTGAAACCGACCTTGTTGCGAACAATTGCAACTCCCTTTGAATCTACAATTTCGCCTCTTGCAGCCTTTATGGTCTGGGTGCCGAGCGCGCTTGATTTTGATTTTTCAAGGAATTCCTCACCCTGAACTATTTGCAGCTTCATAAGCCTTATCCCACAAAGCGCCATGGCAATCAGGGTAAGAAATACAAATATCCAAGTTCTTATTTTATTTCCAATTTTCATAGACAAAAGCTACTCCCCGGAAGAACCGTCGTCTTTTTCCTCAATTAAAATCTTAGTTTGCGTTCCAAATTTAATAGAAATGTATTTGCCGACAAAATAAAGCAAGGCACCTACCGCCTGAGTCAAAAGCATTTGCGGAAGATAGGTTTCCCAAAACAAAAGTCCCACGTTTTCATAGTTCCATATGGCATAATAGAAAAAGTAGTCAAGAATCCCGTGCAGAAAAATTGCCGCCGCGCTGACGATGAAATACCCGAAAAAATTGCGCCTTATAAGGTATAAAAACAAAAGCGATGAAAACATGCAAATCACCATCAGCACAAAAGCGTTGTATCCAAAGACTTTCCCGCAGGCGCTGTCCAGCAAAAGCCCGCAGAAAAGCCCCCATATCGAAGACGCAAACTCGCTTTCATTCATGGAAACGCAAACCGCAAAAGGAATCAGCAGCAAAGGCTTTAACGGCGTTTTTGCAGATGTGGTCATGCAAACATACAAAAAAGCGGCAACAAGTACATAAGCACCCCATTTTAAAAAAAGCCTCAATTTATCAGAATGTATCCGGAAAGGCTTAATCATTCTCATAGCCCTCGCCCTTTCCGTTAAAGTCGGTTATAACAAACACATTCGTAATGGAATCCAAATCAATCACCGGCTTTATTATGGCATAAAGCGAAAGGCCGCTATCCTCAGTGCCCACTTCCTCGACTGTCCCTATAACCCTGTCAACCGGAAAAAGCCCGCTGTTCCCTGAGGTTACTATGATATCTCCCTTTTTTATATCGCTTGAACGGTCAATGTACTTCATTTTGCAAAGCCCCTTGCCGGCAAGCTCAACGCTGCCCTCGACAACACCGGGATCCTTTGTCCTTACGCAATACGCTCCCACTGGAACT
>JAJUHO010000106.1 GCA_029267825.1 Oscillospiraceae bacterium | reverse complement strand
GGTGCGAATGATGCGGGATTTTTATGGTTGCTTCACATTCGCACAGTCTTCAATTTTAACTTCGCATACGCCAAAGTGATAGCTTTTTTTATTGTAATGCGTGTGCTTTAACATATGCGGAGAAATCCCAATTTCTTTATCTTTTTCGTGATTATGGTTGCGAAATTGTCTACTCATTATTTCAGAAACTTTTTCTACCGCTTTGTCTTTGCCGTAATATGGGTAGCAGATGTTTTTCCCAAAGTATCCGCTGCCGCCTCCAAGCACAATGCAGTTTTTAAAATTTTCACAAATTGCATTTGGCGGAGTTTTAAAACTTTCTGCAAAAGTCTCTTTATAGTAGTCTCCGTATTCGGATATAACCTTTCTAATAAAATCCACATTTAAATTCTTGTTTATGGATTCATCAATAGTAAGGATGAAATGTATTTTCGTTTCCGGAATTATAACCTCACGTACGACTTTTTTAATAGGTTTTTCCTTTCCTTTAACTGAAATGTCTATTTTTGCAGCGAGTGACATTTTTGAATTATCAATTGGGATACTGTCGGAAATGCTTATTGCGCGCATTATACTGTTTACGGCATTTAAGTATTCAACTTCTAAATTCAAAACCTTTTTATCATTTTCATTATATTGTTTTTCGATTTGTTTTTCAATACTACTTTTAATACTTTCATTTTCTTTTATTAAATTCCATAAAATAGCTGTACGCAAACAACCCTTAACGGAACTTCCAGGTACATAAGGACGCATATTAGCATCTCTTATAAATTGGTGTACTTCAGCTAAAGAATGGTTTTTATCAATGGCGTTTCCAGTGTTTAAATCATAATCTTTTATTTCTTGTATTTTTTGGGCATAAATTCCGTTTTCATCCAAAAAGCCTTTTAAATCGATATCTTCTCGCCAATATATATATTGTTCATATTTATCCAACAATTTTTTTTCACTTAAAAGAGAAAAAAATTTTTTGGTGTTTATAAATATTGCTCTTTTTTGTTGAGAATCAAAGTAATATTCTTTTTTGTTATATTTTTGACCTGAACCTATGAAAAGAGGAGCTTTTGTTAAAAGTGTAAGCTTGTAGGTTTTAAGATGTTCTGATTGGTTCATTTGTCCACCCCCAAGAAAATAGGTTTTGCATAGCGGTATACGGGATGGCCCGCACCTCTTGAAACGTCATATACATCCCCTTCAAAGCGGGTTAAAAACATTGAGCCGGCGGCAAAAAAATACTGAGTTTGTTTTTTAACCGGTTGTTGATAGCTGTATGATTGTATGTATCCGCCGCGTCTTATAAGGTTGTATGTGCTGCCTTCAATTGCCTTGTCAAGTTCATTGTCTGTTGGAAGGGAAGATGTAAGCAGTAAATTTCGCTTATAATTTTTATTCTGTAATGCATTATTAAGAAATTCTGTTTGTTCATCCCAAGGATCGTCAAGGTAAAATTCGTCGTAAATTTCATATTTGCCGTAGCCTGCGCTTACTTTGCCTCCTATTCCGCCAAGGCCAACAATTGTTAAAAGGTTGCGGATATAATCCAATTCATATTCATCTTCAAAACCGATTATAAAATAAAGTCCGCAATTTTCGTAAAAAGAGAAAAGCCCTACTGAATATGGAGAGGCACCTTCCGTACGGCTGATAACGGCTTTGTCAAGAACATATTGTTTGCCGAATTCAGGAAAATCCTCCGGTGTTATTTCAAAAGAAGTTTTATCATTGCCGTCGGCAAAATCAATAAAATCAAACAGCTTGTCAACTGGGATATATTTTATCTTTTTTATTTTTTTTCGATTTTCTGGCTGTGATTTAGCAAAAGGGATAATTGGTTTGGGAATATAAAGCCTGTCATCATCATTTTTTCCATTATTGAAATACGGCATGGCATCGCTTATTCGCAGCTTGTTTTGCATGGCGAGATTATAAAGTTTTTTTATTCCTTCTTCACCTTCTTTAGCTAAAGCAGCATGGCAAAGAGCTGAAAAAAGTGTATCGGCGCATGGTGCGATAACCGATGTGTCAAGAGAACGCGCAGAGCTGCTTTCGCCTATATGCAAAGGAGTAGAGAATTTAAGCTTTAATACCAAAAAGTTCATAATTCTGCACGTCCTCAAAAAAATTTTTTATTTCTTCCATGTCATCATCTAAATTAAAATCATTAAAATCAATAGAACGTTCGGGGATAGAAATTTTTATATCTCTAAAGCTTATTCTTCCATATCCTCTTGTGCCGTGCCCACCAAGGTAATCAAGCTGCAGCAATTTCATTGCTTTTGCAAGATTTTGCATATCGCATTTAAATTCTTTAATATTTTCAAGGTCATAAATAATTTTTACGTCAAAAATTACTCCGGGATTTACTCTTTCAATTTGCCTTGGGTTAGCAATGCCGCTAGAACGGTTAATGGAATTTTCAAATTTAACTTCTGTAATTCCTATGCTTTCAAAATCTTTTTTATTTGAAATAAATGCATCGGCAAATTGCAATCGTGACTTTGTAATTGGACTGCTTGCCCCAAAAAGTCTTAATATTTCAATATTGTCTTTATTATGTTCTGACATATTTTGAATGTCTTTTGTTTGATTTCTAACAAGCAGAGTTCTGAGTTTTCCTTTCAAACTGCTGCCGGGAATAATAGGCAATCCGGAAATTTGATCGTAAATAACAGGGGAGTCAATTGCACCTATTGCTGAGAATGCTTCAGAACCTCCTATGTGCATTCCTGTAAGTACATTTAATTTGCTTTCTATTAAAACCTTTGTGTACATTTTAACACTCCTTTCCACCAAAATAACGATGATAAGCAACAAGGGCTTCCATGTATCTTGCAAATTTTATAAATTTTTCTCTATTGTCGCCTATGTTTTTTAAATAGTAAATCAATTTACTTTCGTTAATAAAATTTTTGACTCCTTGATCTCTTCCGGCCTCATAAACCATTTTGACCCTTATTTGTTTTATTTTTTCTAAGCTTTCTTTATTGAGCAATTTTTCGGTTCTTTTATTTTCCACGTTGTAAACTTCACTTGTTAAAGAAAGAAAGCTTCTTATTTTGCTGGTGGTGATTTTTGGTTTTAAATTTGACATAATTTTTTCTGCTTTATCAATATAATTATCCGGAATTTCTTCGAGTTTGGAAAAGTTGCTTTGGACCGGACTATTATTTTGTATACTTTTATTTTGGGGAGATGGTTTAAATTGATTATTCATACAGCATCGCTCCTTTTTAGATAAACGTAAATATATATTGCTGTGATAAGTTCCTTTTTATCTTTTGGACTTTTTATCCATTCGTACATTTTTTTAGAAAATTCTTTATAGATATCTTTCGATTCGTCTGATTTTATTGACGGGTCAAGCTTTGCAAGCAAGTAAGCATATCTTGCTATGTTTATTTTTTCTTTATCGCTGTTTCTTAAAAAATCAAGTAGCTTATAAAGAAAAGCGTTGCCTCGTTCCTGTTGAGATTTGTTATAATCAAAGAATTTCTGTATCAATGAAAGTTTTTCGCCTATGACCCCGTTATAAAATTCATCCCATTTATATGTGTGTTCACCGTCCGGAGAAAATAGTGTTATGCTGTTTTTTTCTTTTGCGCTTTTGGAAGTTTCTTCAAGCATAGCGGTTTCAGCGGCGGCTTTATAAATCGGATATTTAAGCGGAAAAATTCCTATTCCGCATGAAATTGTAAGTGTGCTTTGAACAAAACGTTCAAAGCATTTTTGAATTGAACATGCGGCCTCTAAGGCATCCTTCCAATAACCTATAATAAAAACATCATCACCGCCTGAATAAACAACAATCACTTTTTTTCTGCTATCTTCTTCATTTTTTGTCAATTTAAATTGATATTCTTTTTCATTGCCATATAAGATATAATTTAGATAATACCTGAAAAACATTGATATTTGCCTTGAAAATGTAGCCGTTCTTGAAAGGGTTTCATATCTATGTATTGTTTCGGCTTCATTTCCGTTTCTTTTAAATCCTGAAACGAATGCTTGTCCTAAATTATCGACATCAGCTCTTAAAACTGCTATTTTTTGCCAAGGGTTTTCTTCTATCAACTTTTGAATTTCTGGATTAAAAGCATAATCTCCCATATAAATATTTGTGCTGTAAGATATTCCTGTGAAAAGCTTATTTTTGCTATAAATTCTACGTATTTCTATTCCTTCTTTAAGCAATTCTTTTGCCGTATCTTCATTTGTAAAGTACATATTTGTTTCGCCGTTTGTTCCGTTGCTTAAGACAGGAAGCTTTATAAAAGGCACGCTTGGAATATTTTGGTCGGAAACAATCATCATTAAATCTTTAATTGTTTTTAAGTCGTTTTCGTTTTTTAAATTTTCAGTTTTGGGTTTAGTGGAAATATTTATCAATTTGTCACACCAAAAGCAAAAATCGCCATTGTCTTTTAAAGTATCTTCTTTGCCGCATATTTTGCATTCTCTTGTTCCGCTTTTGCCATTTTTATTTAAATTTCTTATTTGATTTGCATCAAACTTATGCATTTTTTGTTTTGAAAGATTTTCGCTTAAAGTTGTGAATATTTTTTCATATGGAGCATCGTTTGATGGAATATTCATCAGTTGGTTTGCGTTGCATTTAACATACGAATATGACATAAAAAGATTTGTTCCAAAATTTGTTTGAAGCCATTCGTTTACTTTTTTACAAAGGTTTTCTATTGCTGAAACAGTTTTTTCTGTATTTGGCAAAAGTAAATATGAATGTCCGCCGCCGCTGTAAATAAGGTTTGCCCTTGATACACCGCATTCAGAAATAAGTTCGTCCATGCAATGTTCCATAAGAAGTTCCAAGAAAAAAGAGCGGTTTCTTAAATTTTTAAGAGCCTTTTCCATTGCTATGTTATAAATAAAATTTTGTATTCCTGAAAAATCAGCTGAAAACATAATGAAAGCATCTTTTTCTGCAAATTCTTTTTCTTTATCAAATAATTCTTCTTTAAAATTAGATATAGATATTTTTTCTGCTTGCAAATATTCAATTATGCAGGCACTGACAGCGGCCGTAATTTTTAAATGGTCAAATAGAGAGATATCCGCGATTTGTGTGGTATCAGTGCTTGACGGAACATATGAGAAATAACATTCCAATATTTTAAGAAGCGAATTTATGAATTTTTCGTTAAATTCAATACCGTTTAAAGATTTTTTTACATCAGTTACTATTTTAAAATAAGTTGATTTGTCTATTGAAATTTTTTCTTCAGGAAAATTTATTGTTTCTTTAAGAGGAGTCATTTTATGGCATTTAGAAGATGAATTGTTATTTAAAAGATTAAATATTGAGGACAATGGAGTATTTTTATCAAATGATGGTTTGATTTTTTCATCTTCTGTTTCTTTTTCTCTGCGGTCGGCGCCGGAAGCAATATTGTCTGCAATATATACGACATAAGCAAGTTCAGAGATATTTCTTTTTGAATTAACTATATTTTTTTTATGATGATAATTTATACAGTCTAATATTTCTTCATCTTTAATAATTTTAGACAAAAAATCTTTGCCAATTGTGCTGTGTTCTTCTTTTTTTGCTTCTGCTCTTTGGACAGCTTTGCCGATGTCATGCAGCAAACCTCCTAAAATTGCTTTTGCAGTAATTTCATTCATATTAGCCTCCATCACTCTGCTTTGCAGCAATAATCATATAATAATTCCCATACAAAGCAAAATATACCACATATAATAAAATACTTTTAATCAGTTATTACTCTATCAATTATAAAACCTCTAACTCGACAACCAATTACATTATCACTACCATTACTTTCATCTTCATCACCATAAATACTTAAAAATGTCTGCCATTTACCATTAGGTCTCTTTATTTGCAACATAGCGTGTCTTGCTCCAGAACCTTTTGCATCGTATCCACCAATATATCGTGTTTCAAAACCCCACCAATTTAATACTGCTCTATAACACATAACTTGTGTGCTACAATTACCACATTTCATGTATGCAAAGTAATTTGGAGAGTACTCCGATAATACAGAATATGCATCCGCTATTCCTTCTGTACCTCCACAAGGTCCATCCGCTATAAATGCACAGAATTTTAAAGCATCATGCATATAAGTATCATTGCTGGGGTTTATATCTTGCCAAGCACTCACAGGTTCACCGTTTTTTATCATATAATCTCTATAATCATCATATATTGAAATTGTATCCCCATCCGCCATATTAAACAAATAATACACCGCATCATATATTGCTTTCATTTCTGTTTGATTTTTAGCACCAAATCTTAATTTTAAATTTTGATTTATCGGAACACTCGTATACCTATTCAACCATAATACATCTACACCTGCTACCCCTTGTACATTTGATGGTGCAGATGCTGCCACTGTTGTTATAGGTGCTTGTGTCACATTTACAACAGGCATCTGCGTTGTAGTAACAACTGGTGCTTGTGTTGTTGATTGTGTTGTAACTTTTGTAGTAATCACTGGTGCTTGTGTTGTAACTTTTGTAGTAACTGTTTCAACTGGTGCTTGCGTTGTAGTAACTGTTTCAACTTTAAT
>JAJUHO010000067.1 GCA_029267825.1 Oscillospiraceae bacterium | reverse complement strand
TTCATATGCAACTTGAAAATCATACATTTTTTGCATCCTGTTTTTAAGGTCGTCATCCATTAAAACCTTATCATTCGGATAATATTCAACATGCAAAATCTTATCGCCGTCGCCAAGTTCAAGCTTGCTGCCTCCTGCCGCGCAAACTGCCGCATTGCATAAAAGCACTCCCGGCGCATTCATATACCCGTTTGTTTTATAATAATTGATATATGCTTTTACAACAAGCGATTTGCCTTTGCCATCAAAAGAAGTTTCTTTACTGTCTTCATTTGAACGCTCTATTTCCTTTACAAGCGATTCGTATGTATCATAGGCATTCCCATCTCTGTCCTTATCCCAAGGCCAAAATTCGGTATAAAGCACATCGGTTTTGCTTTTATTTGCATTTTCAATTCCCTGCGCTCCGACCGGATTGAACGAAAGATACTTCTGCCCCAAAGCTTCTTTTGCTGCATTTAAAAATTGCTCATAAGTATCTTTCACATAATAAATCGGTGTCCCGTCCTCTTTGTACCCCAAAGGGCCGCCGTCAGCAGTAGTCATTTTACCCAATTCGCCTATGGTGTCGCCATGCCATCCGTCAAAATCAAAAACGGTAAAAATTTTTAGGATTTCATTGAAAATATGCTCCTGCCACTCCTTATTCAATGGATTAACAAAAAACAAATTTCCGTTGCCGGAAGTAGATAACCCCATATGAACGGTAAAATTACCCTTGCCTTTTGAATTATCCTTTGCAAAATAAAGTTTCCATGCATTTGCTTTTGTAGGGTTACCGTTTTTATCGGTAAAGAATGTATCAGTTCCGGCATAAATCATATCATATGCCATATTTACCATATTTTTTTGTTTTGCAAATTTAATGTAATCGGCAATTGTCTGTCCGGAAATTTCCCTTCCCGACCAGTCTTTCCATGTTCCGGGGTTTTCTTTTGTAATCCCGTCGGCAATAGGCTGATGGTGCAAGTACTGCCAATCATAGTATTCTATGGCATTGATATGGTATCTGTTGATTTGTTCAATTTGAGTCTGCTCATCAACATTTGCGTCAAAATGACAAAGATACCCGTATCTCGGAAACTTTATCCATGAAGAAGATGCGTCTACACCTATCGTATCAAAAACCTTAGTATCCTTATTGCCATTTGCAAGTGCTATTTCCAAAAGATAGCCGGTAAAGTCCTTGTCCGGAATTCTCCATTCAAATTCCAGTTCACGTTCTTCTTTGGCCTTTAAATCTTCTAACGTTATATTTTTTTCTTCAATGATATTTTCCAAATGCGACGCCTTAAAAATCAATTTGACGTTTTTTAATTCTTTATCGGATGAATTTGTTATTTTGTATTTAAGCTTCAAAAAATCTTTTGGGGAATACATTGCTTTGTCTGTACCGGATATTTTTAATTGCAAATAAGTTTCATTTGTTTTTTGAATTGAATCTTTTGCTTTTATCATTGCGCCTATTCCTCCTACAACTGCCACAAAAATCACGCATATGGCAATAATAATTTTTTTATTTTTCATATGCTTACTCCTTGACTGAACCCACAACGATTCCGGTAACTAAATACTTTTGCAAAAACGGATAAATCATTAAAAGTGGTATTACTGCTACAACAATTTTTGCTGCATTAAGGTTTCTGTTTGACAATTCTGTTATGTTAGCCAAACTTTGGCTTGTTTGTCCGGATCGAAGCATTTCCTGAATATCAACGCTTAAAGACTGTATGTAAGTCATAATCGGATAATTCACCGGCTTTTGAATGTAAATAAGTCCGCTGTAAAAATCGTTCCAGCTTCCGACAATACTGAACAAAGAAATCGTTGCAAGACAGGATTTTGAACAAGGGACCAATATTTTTAAAAGTATCTGAAAAGGCCCCGCGCCGTCAATGATTGCCGCTTCTTCCAATGATTTTGGATTTCCAAGAAAAAAGTTCATCAGCAGAATAACATCAAAAATCGGCAATGCCCCCGGTAAAATAAGCGCCCAAATGGAATTTATAAGCCCCAAGTTTTTAACTAAAATATATGAAGGAATCATACCGCCGCTAAAAAGCATTGCAAAAATCAAAAGATTCATATAAATATTCCTGCCTTTGAATTCTTTGCTGTTTTTTGTAAGCGGGTATGCCATTGGAACAACAAGTATTAAATTCAATGCCAAAGCAATAACTACTCGTATTACGGAAATCACAAAAGAACGCCAAAATTGAGCATCATCAAGTATTTTCTTATAAGCGGCCAATGTAAAATCCACCGGCCAAAAATTTACACGGTTAGCGCTTACGGCCGCACTTTTGCTGAAAGATATGGCAACAACGTTCCAAAGAGGAAGAAAACAACTAAGTCCCAGCAATAATACTATTAAATAAATAACCGCAACACGTATTTTGGATTTGACGCTTTTATTTTCTACCATAAAGCATCCCTCCTTAGAAAATTTTTCTGTCTGTAAGTTCTTTTGCAAGCCAATTTGAGGTTAAAAGCAATATTGTTCCGACAAGCGACCTGCATAAACCTACCGCAGAACCAAAACTGTACTGCCTGCCTACAAGGCCTATTCTATAAACATATGTATCGAGAGTATCTCCGGTTTCATAAACTATCGGCGAATAAAGATTATACACCTGGTCAAATCCGGCGCTTAATATTCCGGTAAGACTCATGGCAGCCATAAGCGTAATTATTGGCAACATTCCCGGCAAAGTAACATGCCATACCCTTTTCCACCAAGAAGCCCCATCAATTGCCGCCGCTTCATGCAAACCCGGGTCTATGGTAGTAATGGCTGCCAAATATACAATGGAATTATACCCGAACTCTTTCCATACATCTGTACTTATAAGCAGAGGTTGAAAAGTCTTATTGTTTCCGAGAAAATTTATTTTTGGTATGCCTATCGAAGCAATGAATTGGTTTATCGGGCCATCCAAATTAAACATATTCATTACTACCGCCGCAAGAACCACCCATGAAAGAAAATGCGGCAAATATACTATTGTTTGAACAGTCTTTTTGAAAAATTTAAGCCTGATTTCATTTAACAATATTGAAAAAGCAATGGCCATAAAAGTTCCAAGAAGTATTTTGCCAATAGAAATTATTAAAGTATTTCTTATAACCTTTACTATATCCGGCAATTGAACCATATAAATAAAGTGCTTTAAACCAACAAAATTTGAACCCCATAGCCCTTTTGACGGGACAAAATCCTGAAAAGCCATTATAATGCCTACCATAGGAACATAGCTAAACAATATCAGAAAAAACATGCCGGGGAGCATCATTAAATGATATGAAATCTGTGAATATCTTGTCAGGTCTTTCTTTGTTTTAAGCATAATAAGCCTCCGTTTCAAAGAAAACAGTCATACTTTTATTTGAAGCATGACTGTTTTCAGCCGCAATATAAAGAATTACTTTAATTGCTCTTCAATTTCAGATATAATTTGTTCACCGCCCATTGAGTTCCAATCCTTTACGAACTGGTCAAATGCAGTATCGGCATCTTCCGCTCCTGTAGCTATTTTAATGAAAGTTTCTTCTTCCATTGTTCGCAAATTAGCCCAATTTGTTTTCATTGTTTGCGTTGTTGTCGGGAAAATCGGAGTTACCCAGTTTAATTTGTTGTTTTCGGTTAGATTTTGGATAAGTTCAATTCCCTTCATCCTTGAATGGTATTTCGACCAGTCAACGACTTCACAGCCATCCGGATTTGCCAAATAATTTTTTACATTTTGGATTACTGTACGTGATTCTATTGTTCTTGCCTGGTCGGGAGAAATCTCGCCCTTTACTCCTTTTTCAATATCAGAGTAATCATCCAAAAGCGAAGTGGATTTATTTATTTCTATGTTAAACGGTCTTGTTGAACCATCCACGCCATCTTCCTGATATTTTGCCACTTCCGGATAATCTTGTTTAAGAGTCTTTGAATTTGCCATTTCATCATAAAATAAATTTACAATTTTAATTGCAGCTTCAGGATGAGCATATTTTTTGTTTACAACAAAATACCCTGCGGTTGCATTGTTGTGCTTGCAATTTACCTTTCCGTTTGCGTCCTCAATGGCATAAGATTCAAAAGTGGCCTTGCTGTCCATTGAGCGCACATTATTAAGCAGCCAGTCCGGAATATGCCAGCATCCAAAAGTTACACCTGTTTGCCCGTTTACCAAGAGTGCCGTTATATCATCCCATGTTCTTGTTCCAAGCTGTTGGTCCACAAGCCCGCTTTTAAACCATGATGCAATTTGCTTTAAAGCAGTTTTGGTTTCCTGAGTTGTTGAACCGTATATAACTTTTCCGTTTTCATTTATCCAAGTTTTCGGAAATGCGCCTAATGCATATGCAATTGTGTTTATGCTGTATGTTCCATCCGGTTCGTCTGCTGTAAGCCATGGAGCAAAAGCCATTCCAACAACATTTTGTGCATTTCCGGGATTTTTTTGCATAAATTCCTTAGCTATGCCTTCTAATTCGGATATTGTAATACATCCGTTCTTATCTTCATCAATTTTCATTCCAAGTTTTTGAGCCCAATCGCTTCTTATCCATACTTCTCCTACAGTATCAACATTAGTTGCCGGTATAGCCATGATTTTTCCATCAAAAGTAACATCGCCAAGCGCTCTTCCGTCATAAGAATCATAAATCTGCTTAATATAATCGCTGGCATAAGTATTGTAAGCATCAGTCAAATCGGCAATCATGTCATTTTCGTAAAGTTCCCGCAAATCATCCTTGCTTGAAACTTTCATCATATCCGGCATTTCCCCGGAAGACAGCGCCAGAGAAACTTGAGTGCTGTAGTCGTCACCACTGGCTTCAAATTCATCTTTAATGTTTATATTAAGTACTTTTTTAAGCCAGCGGGTGTACGCATTGTTCTCATAGGTATCTCCATCAGGAATTTTTGGATTTTGAACAGTTTGCCTGCCAAGCGTTATAGTTATTTCATCTGAATATGGTGTCAACGGTCCATCAGCTTGTGCTTTGCTGCTTTGAGAATTATTTTCTGATGCCGAAGATGAGCCTGAGCTGCTTTCAGAATTTTTTGACGAGCAAGCCGGCATCGTTGCAGCAAGAGCAAGCACCGACATAAAAATCAAACTGCGCTTTAAATTTTTCATATACTCCTCCATCTTAACTATAAATTTTTATCGAAGGCTTTTGTTTAGCCTAAGCATAGTATAATTTTTGCTTAGTGGAATGTAAACAAAAATTTTTCCTCATTTATAATATTTTTTCCTGTTCTTGTTAATCTCAATTGAATATTTTTTTCAGAAATGTTATACTTGACTTAAAAGCAATGGAGAAAGGAGCATGAGTATGTATAAAATGCTAATAGCTGATGACGAACAAACTGAAAGAGATGTCATTTTGTTTTTGCTTAAAAAATACAACTTTAATTTTGATATTTTTCAGGCTTCAAACGGCAAAGATGCAAATGAAATTTTAAACAGTACACCGATAGACATTCTTTTTACAGATATACAAATGCCCTTTTACAATGGAATGGAGCTTGCCAAACAGGCAAGAAAAATAAACCCGGCCGTTGAAATTGTTTTTTTCAGCGGACATGATGATTTTGAATATGTAAAAACAGCTTTGTCAATGCGTGCAATTAACTATATTTTAAAGCCTGTAAATCAAGAGGAATTTAAAAAATCAATTTCAGATATAATGGATATAATTCAAATTAAAGAAAAAATGAAATCCGAATATGCAAGCCACCATGTTTTTTTAGAGCACACAAAGGCCGTTTGCGAAGAAAACGATGATGGAGCTTGTGAAGAAATTACAAACGCCACCCAAAGACATGCCGTTAAACTGGTCGAGGAATATATCCGCGAACATTATATGGAAGAATTAAGTCTTGACAAATTGGCAGGTGTGGTATTTTTAAGCCCGAAATATTTAAGCAGCATATTTATTCAAGTAACCGGAACAAGCTTAAATAAATACATTAAAAACGTGCGCATGGAAAAGGCAAAAGAGCTTTTAATAAAAACAAACATGAAAATTTCTGACATATGCCAAAAGGTAGGATATTCTTACGTTTCTTATTTTTGCAGAAGCTTTCAAGAACATTTTGGCGCAACTCCTGAAAAATACAGGCAGGATGGTGCAAGATGAAGCGGCTCAAAAAATTTTTTATCAATTTAAGTTTTCGCAAAAAAATTATATCTATCAGTTTGTGCATAAGTTTCATTCCGGTTTTTTTAATTGGAGTTTTTTCATATATGCAAACATACAGCATTTTGCTTGAACATGAAAATACTGTTTTAAAAGATTCTCTTGAACAAAAGGCTGTTGATTTGGACTATAAATTCAACTCATATATAAACGCAATGAATTTTGTCATCTGGAACGAAAATATGCGTTCGAGCCTTTCAAAAACATATAAAAGAAATATTGATATGTACATTGTCTATCGTGACGTTATAGACCCTTTGTTTTTAAATGTGCGCTCTTTAAATACTGCAATAAAATCAGTAACTGTTTATACGGATAATCCGATTTATCCTCATAATAATATTCTGCGGCCGATTTCTGATATTTACAATTTAAAATGGTATAAATCGGCGCAAAATAACACGGCACCATTTTTTGATTTTTCACAAACAAATGGTCGGATTGCATTGATTTGCCGAATGTATTATCAAAATTCGGTCTACAACAACATAATATACATGTCAATTGACAGCAAAGATATTTTTTCATCGCTAAAAGAATTATCCGACCAGCCATATGGAGTGTTAATTTTAAGCGGTTCAAATGATGCTGTTTTTAAATATGAAAATTTCTCTAATTCAAAAGATAGCCTTGATATAATAAAATCTCCCAACGATGATTATGTAGTTAAAAAAACAACATTGACATCAATCGATGGGGAGCTTTATTTTTATCGTCCTGTAGAAGAAGTTTCAGCAACAGCCAACAAAATTGCCGCAACAGTAATAATAATTATGATTTTTTGCCTTTTTGCAGTTCTAATGTCAAGCGTTGTAATGTCAAGAGTCGTAGTAAAGCCGCTTGAAGATTTGACAAGAAACATGCAAAAAATCGAACAAGGGGACCTATCGATATATGTAAAACAAACCTCTTTTGATGAAATTGGATACCTCATTCAAACCTTCGGCAAAATGGTTGAACGCTTGCAGTACCTTATTGACGAGGTATTAAAGAATAAAATTGCCAAACAAGAGTATGAAATAAAAGCTTTGCAAGCCCAAATAAACCCTCATTTTTTATATAATTCTCTTTCGCTTATAAACGGCAAGGCAATCATTGCCGGAGAAGAAGAAATATGCCAAATAGCACAGCTGTTGTCTTCTTTTTACCGCACAAGTTTAAATAAAGGCAAGGATTTGACAACCGTAAAAGATGAGCTGAAAAATATCACATCTTATATTCAAATACAGCAAATAATGCATTCAAATTCGTTTGATGTCACATATGACATAGATGAAAACTTATACCCTTTTAAAATGCTGAATTTTTTATTGCAGCCCTTGGTTGAAAATGCAATCATCCATGGAATTGATTGCAAAGAAAGTTCAGGCAGGGGTGTTTTAACTATATCATGCCGCAAAGAAGATGAATTTATTGTGTTTAAAATAACCGATAACGGCTGCGGAATGTCTGAGGAAGAATGCAAAAACATTCTTTTTTCAGAAAGCAAGGGATACGGTATCCAAAACGTGCATAAAAGGATACAGCTTTACTATGGCAACGAATATGGACTTAGTTATACAAGTACAAAAGGAAAAGGAACTTGCGCCGTCCTAACGATACCGGCGCAAAAATAATATTGCAGCCGTTTTTTCCAAATTGTTACCGATTTGTTATTTACATTGACTGCAAAAAGTGTATAATAGATAATAGCGGAAAAATAAATTCCATAATTTAAAAAAGGAGAGATTTTAATGAAGATTTTAAAGCTTGCGGCAGTTCCGCTTGCCATTGTTTTTTCCGTTTCGGCAAGCTGGATAAGCGCTTTTGCCTCCACAAGAATAACTACAGATACTATTGAAAAGAATGGCGGTTCCGCCGGACTTTCGCTTTCGGATTTGCAGGACCTTGCCTCCGACGCTTTTAAGGAAATAGGGTATAAGGTTTATGACGAAGACTTTAAATTCAACGAATCAAAAAGCAGCGCACCCCTTGACAATGAAGACAATGAAACCGAAGATGACGAAGTTTATTACCTTGTCTTTGACAACGACGACGAGGATATCCCGACAAAATCCGGATATTCAACCAGCGTGGATAGACTGACTTATATTTATTACGTCGGCGATAAAACCGTGGTTACAAAGAACACTATAACAGTTAAAAACGGTCAGACCGGACTTTCTCTTTCGGCGCTTTGCAAGCTGGCTGAAGATGCTTTTGAAAAATACCATTATGTGGTCGATGACAGCGATTTTACTCAAACAAGCGGCCCTACTCTCAGTTCATCTTCAAAAACCCAAGATGGATATACTTATAAGCTCACATGCAGTAAAATTTCCGTTGAAAGCGGATATACAACCAGTGTTTCGCAGATAACCTATGTTTATGAAGTAGATACTGCCGCAAGCGGAGTAAATGCTTTTGTTGAACGTCTTTACAAAAAAGCTCTCAGCCGTACTCCGGCAAGCTCTGAGGTTTCATACTGGGCAAACCAGCTCACAAGCGGAAGATCCAGTGGAGCACAGGTTGCTTACGGGTTCGTTTTCAGTCAGGAATTTTTAAACAGAAACCTTTCAAACGAAGCTTTCCTTGACACCCTTTATGCGACAATGTTTGACCGTGCCGCTGATTCCGCAGGCAAGGCAAACTGGCTGGGATATTTAAATTCCGGCCTTTCAAGGCAGTATGTGTTCAAGGGCTTTGTGGATTCAAATGAATTCAAGACTCTTTGCTCCTCTTTTGACATAACAAAGGGTACCATTTCCCTTACCGAGTCAAGAGACCAAAACGCAGGCATAACAATGTTCGTTTCCCGCTGCTACAACAAAGCCCTTGGCAGGGAACCCGACATAAATGGACTTAATTATTGGTGCCAGCTTCTTCTTAACAAAAACCTCACTCCGGAACAGGTTGCATCAAACTTTATGTTCTCACAGGAAATGCTCAATAAAAACCTTTCCAACACCGATTTTGTAAAGGTTCTTTATAGAGTTTTCCTCAACAGGGAGTATGACCAAAACGGACTTAACAGCTGGGTAAATCTTTTGAACAGCGGTGCCACAAGACAACAGGTTCTCGGAGGCTTTTCAAGCTCGAAAGAATTCTCCCTCCTGCTTGCTTCTTACGGATTGGCATAAAATAAAAATTTCCCTTATGCAAAATAAACAGGCTTGTTTTCCGCTTATCAACAAGGCGGAAAACAAGCCGTTTTTTTTAATCTTTTCTGAAATTTATAATAATGCCTCTTATACCCTTACAAAATGGAAAAGCTTTGCTTTAAAGTCATGGTTTACATTCACGTTTATTCCGGCATTCATAAGTACGGCTCCGGAAAATACCTCTCCGGTTTCCTCGTCCTTATAGAAGGCTTTTTCATCAAGCCCTTTAAGGCGTATCCTCCTGCTGCGGATATTTGGCACTCCCATTATGCAAACATAAGTGACAAGGGCCTCCGATTTATCCTTTGCCACAAATCCCCAACATTCATACGGAAGCTTTTTAAACAATGGAGTCAAACGGTAATAATCCCCCGTCCTTACAAGAGGATTGTACTTATGATACATTTCAACCTGTCCGGGGATTTTTTCCCTGTCCTCCTTAGGGATTCTTGTCACATCAAGCTCATATCCGAATGTTCCGGAAAGCGCCACTATGCCCCTTGTTTCAAACGGAGCGCTTCTTCCCACAACATGGTTTGGCACATCGCTCACATGAGCACCCATTGTCGAAACCGGATAAACAAGCGCCGTACCCTTTTGAATTTCAAGGCGTTCTATTGCATCAGTATCGTCGGA
>JAJUHO010000089.1 GCA_029267825.1 Oscillospiraceae bacterium | reverse complement strand
TAAATTTTATAAACGAGGCAAGGCTTTGCGATAAAATTGAAATCCTGCGCGAGCTTTCACAAAACCGCGCAGTCATCGTCGGAAACGTAGATGGCAAACCGTGCTTTGAAGCGGAATTTTTATTGAGAAAATAAAAAATAAACCCCGGAGGCTTTTAATAGGCTTCCGGGGTTTTATTTATACAAAAAAAGAAAAACTTTGTTTCTTTATTTTTGACAGAAAAAAATAAAAATGTTGCAAAAAAATAGGCAAACTTATATTTTTAATTAAAGGCAAATTGAATTGCCGGCATCTAAAAAAACAGAAAAAGAAAATATGAAATTTAAAAAATAAAAAAATTCAAAAATAAAGTTTGCTCTTGAAAATTTATTTTAAAGTAAGAAATTAAAGACAAAACCAAAATAAAAAAATATTTTTTATTTTTTAAGCAAAATAAATAAAAATATCTTGACAAAACATTTTTAGAATGTTATTATATAAAAAACAAAGAAAAATTTTTTCTAAAATTAAATTTGTTTTAGAATTAAAAAGAAAATTTTTTCTAAATGACATTGACGAAGAACCCAAATTTCAAAAAAGTTATGCAAGGATAATGATTTGGTGCTTCATGTTTTGCAGATGAACGGGGGCTTAGCTCCTTTCATAAATTTTAAAATATTAAAATAGGAGAGTGTATAAAAATGAGAGGCAAAAAAATGCTTGCGTTCGTTGTTGCATTAAGTGCCGCAGTGATGTCTTTTGCCGGATGCGCTGGCAAAGGAGCGTCAAGCAGTGAAAGCTCCGGCGAAAGCAAAGCGGAAACGTCTGCAACCGAATCCGAGAGCAAACCTGTTACGGTAGAGTTTTGGACAATTTCACTTCAACCAACTTTTACGGATTTTTTCAACAAGTTAATTGACGAATATCAAAAAGAAAATACGAACGTTAAGGTGAAATGGGTTGACCTTCCTTACGATTCAATCCAGCAGAAACTTATAACTGCATCTGCAAGCGATACCTCGCCGGATGTGGTGAACCTTAACACGCAAATGGCTCTTTCACTTGCCGGAAAGGGTGCACTTGTTGATTTGAACAAAGAAGCAACCGAGGCACAAAAAAGCATATACATAGATACACTCTATAATTCCGCTAAAATAGGTGATTCAGTCTATGCATTCCCATGGTATGCTTCGCCAAGCGTAATGATATACAATAAGGAACTTTTTGAAAAGTCAGGATTTGCTGCAACTCCAAAAACATTTGAAGAAGCAAACACCATGGCTAAAACAATGAAAGAAAAAACCGGAGCGTATCTTTATGTTCCTGAAGAGCTTACAAATCTTTTGTTCCTTAATGGAATAGATATTTTAAACAGCGATAAGACAAAAGCGGCATTTAATAATGATGAAGCCAAAAATCTTTTAACCGAATATAGAAAGCTTGTGGAAGAAGGTTCTCTTCCTAAAACAAGCTGGGGACAATGGGAAAACCAGCTTAAACTTTTTGAAACCGGAAAACTTGCCATTATAAATTCTTCCGGTTCATCTATTAGCAGAATTAAAGATGAGGCTCCGGACATTTATGAAAAAATAGGCATAGCTGAGCCAATGACAGGAAGTGCAGGAGTGGTTCTTGATCCGCTTATGAATGTTGTTGTTCCGGAAAAAAGCAAAAACCACAAGGCGGCTATTGATTTTGCGGCATATATTACAAATGATGCAAATCAACTTGCTTTTTGCAAACAAGTCGCTATTTTCCCGTCAACAAAAACTGCGGCAAATGATTCTTATTTTACTCAGGATAGCACAACGCTTGAAGGACAAGCTCGAGCCGTTTGTGCAAAAACACTTGGCTATTCGGCAGACTTTTCTCTTGGCATTGACAAACAAAGCGATGTTCAAAAACAGGTAAACGCAATCTATGAAGCCTGCATAATGGGAAATGACGACATAAACACAAAATTTAGCAGCGCAGAATCGGAAGTAAATAAAATTTTAGCAAATTAAAGCTATTTGTCCAATGTTGCGGGATTTTCCCCGCAACATTGGCACTATATTTAAATATTTAACTTTGAAAGGCGTGGCATCTGATGCTTAAAAAGAAATCAAAGTTTCGCCAGACTTTAATTGCATATGCTTTTATGGCCCCGGCCCTTATTTTATTGATATTGTTTGTATTTGTGCCTATTATAGGAAGTTTGCCTCTTGCTTTTTTTGATTATTCCGTAATGGGCGATACAAAGTTTATAGGACTTGACAATTTTAAAAAGCTTTTCAGCGATTCGCAGTTTAAAATTGCAATAATAAATTCTGTTACTTTTGTTTTAGTTGTTCCGCCAATTCAAATCCTATCAATTTTGCTTGCTGTGCTTGTGAACAGAAAACTTCCGGGCATAAGCTTTTTTAGAGTCTTATTTTACATTCCGGTTGTCACCTCAATGGTTGCGGTTTCAATTATATGGGGATTTTTATTTGACCCTAACGGGCTTATAAATTCTTTGCTTATGGATTGGGGATGGATAAAAGAACCACTTGGATTTCTTAACAGTTCTTCAACTGCTATGCTTTGCATTATGTTTATTACCATTTGGCAAGGGCTTGGATATTATATGATGCTTTATCTTGCCGGACTGCAATCCATGCCCGCAGAACTTGAAGAAGCGGCACTTGTTGACGGGGCAAACAAATTTATATCATTTGTAAAAATAAAAATACCGCTTTTAAAACCTTATATTTGGTTTTGCTCTTTAAATTCGGTAATATCAGCAGTAGGGGTTTTTGATGTGGTTTTCGTTCTTACTTCCGGAGGCCCTGACAATGCTACCATGGTTATAAATTATTATTCTTATTTTAAGGCTTTTAATGATTATGAATTTGGATACTCTGCGGCGGTTGGGCTTGTTTTTGCAGTTATAACTACAATTCTCAGCATAGGACTGTTCGTTTATGGCAAAAAGGGAGGAGGAATGACTTACAATGCTTGATAAGAAAAGAAAGAAACTGGTTAAAAAATTTTTTTACATATTTTTAATATATTGTCTTTTATTACTTATTGCAGTAATTTGTGCGGGGCCTTTTTGCTGGATGTTCAGTGCTTCATTTAAATCGGGACAAAACATTTACAGCACAAGTTTATTTTTTAAAAATCCAACACTTGCAAATTATATCGGGGTGATAAACTTCATGTCACTACCAAAATATTTTTTTAACACCGTTTTCATTACTGCCGGAGCAATACTTATAGATGTAATTTTTGCTTCTCTTTGCGCCTATCCTCTTGCCTTGATGGATTTTCCGGGCAAAAAAATAATTTTTGGCTCGCTTATTGCTTCTATGATAATTCCGGCAGCGGCGGGACTTGTCATAATTTACATGATAGTGACAAAACTTCATCTTATAAATACTTTTGCAGGGGTAATTATTCCTTCCTCGCTTACGGTGTTCAGCATCATTCTTTTAAATCAAGCTTATTTGGGAGTGCCAAAAGAACTTATGGATGCCGCAAAAATTGATGGCGCAGGAGATTTGAAAATATGGAGAAAAATAATGCTGCCAAGTATAAAACCTGCTATTTCAACGATTGTAATCTTTGATTTCATTGCACATTGGAACAACTTTTTATGGCCTATTATAATTTTGCAGGACCCGCAGAAATACCCTATTGCAACTGCTTTGAAATACCTTTCAGGACAGTTTAATTATAAGTTTGGATATGTTGCGGCAGGAACAATAATATCAATCATACCGGTTATAATTGTTTTTCTTGCATTCCAAAAAAATTACATAGAAGCTGTAACAGGTGCGGTAAAAGGGTAAAATGGAGATTTTTATGAATATTTTTAAATTTGAAAAACAAGATTCTGATGAAGTTATAAAGCTTTGGAATGATTGTTTCTTGAAACGATATAACATTGACAAATATTTATTTGACGAAAAGCTTTTAAATGACCCTGATTTATTTTGGCCGTGCGTTTTGGTCTGCAAAACAAATGAAGGCAAAATTATAGGCTTTATAGCATGCAAAATAAGCAACGGCAGCATTGAAGAATATAAAAATGCCGCATGGATTAGTGTTTTATTTGTACATCCTGATTTTAGGCGGCAAGGAATAGCCTCAAAACTATACTTTGCCGTTGAAAATGAACTTTATCGGGCAGGAGTTAAAAAAATATTTGCAGGAGGAGAAATTAGAAACTTTTTTTCCGGAATTACTTATCCCTTTGAAATATCAAAAGCATTTTTTGTTTCAAAGGGCTTTGAAGTAAACGGTTGTGAACATTATGACCTTTGTGCTGATGTTTCAAAAATTGATTTTGATTCTTTGGCAGTTTCCTACAACAAAAGCATTGAATATATTACAAGGCCTTTTGAAGAAAAAGACTTTGGTGAATTGATGAACTTTTTTGACAGTGAATTTCCGGGAAGATGGAAGTTTGAAATGACTGAATTTATTAAAGGCGGCAAAAATTTAAATTATCTTCTCATATTTTGCTGCAAGGAGGAAATAAAGGGATTTTGTAAAATAAATACAGGAAAGACGCATGTTGGTCTTGGAATTCATCTTGGGGAAAATTGGGGTGCGCTTGGCCCTATCGGAATTTCAAAAGATTTGCGTGGGAAAGGTTTTGGAAACAGGCTGCTTTATGATTCTTTAAAGCATTTAAAAGAATTGGGCGTTAAAAATGTAAACATTGATTGGACTGTTTTAAAGGATTTTTACGGCCAGTTCGGTTTTCATCCTTGGCGGTCATATTTGGGCGCATATAAAATTTTGGGTGAGATGAATGATTTTTAATAAAATAGAAAATGTCGATAAGGCGGATGTAGTTGTAGTCGGAGGAGGAACGGCGGGATGCGCCGCGGCAATTTCTTGTGCTATGATGGGCGTTGACACTTTACTTGTCGAAAAAAATTCTTTCCTTGGCGGAAGCTGCACAGGCGGACAGGTAACTCCTATGATGTGCAATCGGGTTGAGGGAAACATTGATAATTCTTCAATTAACGCTTTGATAAAAAGAAAGCTGAAAAAAGACGGGTTTGCACTTGATGACGGATATGGAAATGACGGGTGGTTTAATCCGGAAATGATGAAATTTGTTTTAGAGGATTTTTATTTAGAAACAGGCGGGAGAATTTTATATGACAGCGAAATTGTTGATGCAGAAGTTGAAAACGGCAAAATAAAAAGCATTATTGTCCACAATCGTTCCGGTTTGCAAAAAATTGAAGGGAAAATTTTTATTGACTGTACAGGAGATTGCGAACTTGCATATCTTTCCGGCGCAGAATGCTTTTGCGGAAACAAAAAAGGAAATAGTCAGGCTGTTTCTTTGAGATTCATGGTTGGAGGCGTTGATTTTTATAAGCTGAGGAATTTTATAAGTGAAATAGGTGAGGTGTGCATACTTTCTCATCCATTGTTTGAAATGGCAAGCGAAGGCAACCTTAATACCCCTTTGTCAAATATTTTGAAGAAAGCAGTTGATAGCGGGACTTTAAAAGTTGAAGACATAGTTTATTTTCAAGCCTTTGCAGTCCCGGGAATGCCGGGAGTGCTTTCGTTTAATTGCCCTGAAGTTTCAGATGTAAATATTTTTGATGGCAAAGAGTCCTCAAAAACACTCATTAAATGCAGGAGAATGATAAAAAGGCTTTTTGCGTTTTTAAAAAATGATTTTCCCGGATTTGAAGATAGTTTTATAATATCTGTTTCAAATATGCTTGGGGTTAGAGAATCAAGAAGATTAAAAGGACTTTATGTTTTAAGTGAAAAAGATTTCCAATTAAGAAAAAAGTTTGAGGACGGAATTGCAAAAACGTCATATTCCATTGATATTCACGGAGAAATGGATGAAAAAAGTTCCGGGAACCTATCTATGGGTAAAGGCGAATATGTTGAAATTCCTTTTAGATGTCTGGTTTCAGCGGATATTGAAAATCTTCTGGCAGCGGGAAGATGCATTTCATCGACCTTTATTGCACAATCAGCCATAAGAATTCAGCCGACATGCAGAGAAACCGGTGAAGCGGCAGGAATCGGTGCCGCAATTTGCGCAAAGGAAAATTTAAATGTGCAGAATCTTGATGGACGGGCAGTAAGGTTTGAAATGGAAAACCGAATGAAAAAGTTGCTTTGATATGAAGGTGAAAAGCGTGAACATAAAATTGTATGGTGAAATTGAAGAAATAAGAAACGGTTTTGAAAATTTAAAAGCAACAGGTTTTATTGAAGATAATGGAAATCCTATTTTTGCAAGGGTTGTTAAGTTTGGGGAAAACGAAAAAATTTCTCTTGAAGTCGAAAATACAGGCAAAGAATTTAAAATTGGATACAAATACAAAAACGACTTTTTTAGAGCAGTTTCTATTGCATGGCAGCAAAAAGAAAATAGAGATTTTAAAAAGTGTGAGACAGCATGTTTTGAGGGATGTGCTGCAATGATAGACCTTTCAAGAAATGCTGTGTATAAGGTTGAAGAAATAAAGCGGTTGCTTTGCTTTATGGCTTTGGAAGGCCTTAACCGCTGTTACCTTTACATGGAGGATACTTATGAAATTCCCGAATACCCATATTTCGGATATTTAAGAGGACGGTATTGTGCACAAGAACTGAAAGAAATTGATGATTTTGCTTTTTCTATTGGAATAGAGGTTGTGCCGTGCATACAAACGCTTGCACATCTTAAAAATACCCTTAAATGGAATTATGCCGAAAAAATTAAAGATACCGATGACATATTGCTTGTTGGCGAAGATGAGACTTATCGTTTAATTGAGAGTATGTTTATAACTTTAAAAAAGATTTTCCGAACCAGAAAAATTCATATTGGTATGGACGAAGCAATGAATTTGGGAAAAGGAAAGTATTTTTTTAAAAATGGCATGCGTCAGCAACATGAGATAATGTCAGAACATTTGGAAAGAGTAAATAAAATTGCTATTTCTCATGGTCTTTTGCCGATTATGTGGGATGATATGTTTTATCGGTGTCATGATAAAAATCTTGAATATTATAATCCTGATATAGTTATATCAAAAGAAGATATGGATAAGATCCCCAAAAATATAAGCTTAGTATACTGGGATTATTACCACAACAACGAAGAAGATTATGACAAACTGCTTTCAATGCGCGATTCTTTCCCAAATGATATAATTTTTGCCGGAGGAATATGGCGCTGGATGGGATATGTTCCTATGTATTCAAAAACTTTTGCGGCAACAAATGCGGCTCTTAAAGCTTGTAAAAAGCATAAAGTCAAGGAAATTATGGCGACGGCTTGGGGAGATGATGGCGCAGAAACGCCAATAGAGGCAATTGTACCCGGACTTATACTTTTTGGAGAGCATTTTTATGGAGAAGCTTTTGACGAAAGCTCAATCAATAAGCGCTGTATAACTCTTACAGGGCTTTCACTTTATGATTTTTTTGAAATTGAAAGGCTTGATTTATTGCCGGGATGCGAATTTCCAAACTTGAAAACGAAAAATCCATCAAAGCATGTTCTTTATCAGGATATACTGCTTGGCGCTTTTGATGTTTATTTTGAAAATGAGGAAATAGAGCAGCATTATGAAATTTGCCGCAAAAAACTTTCGGAGATATCTTTCCGCGCGGGAAGTTTTAAACCGCTTTTTGAAATGTATTCAAAGCTTGCCGATGTTCTTTCAAAAAAATCAAGGATTGGAATAAAAATACGTAAAGCATATTTAAACAATGACCGCAAAGCACTTGAAGATAT
>JAJUHO010000211.1 GCA_029267825.1 Oscillospiraceae bacterium | reverse complement strand
GGGAAAACAATTAAACCTAAAACAATAAACCAGAAAAAATATGTTGAAGCCATTTCAAAAAATACTATTGTAATGGGAATTGGACCTGCCGGAACAGGAAAAACTTATCTTGCTGTGGCAATGGCAGTTAAAGCTTTTAAAGCGCATGATGTAAATAAAATAATACTTACACGCCCGGCTGTTGAAGCAGGGGAAAAGCTTGGTTTTCTTCCGGGAGACATGCAGGACAAGGTGGATCCTTATTTAAGACCGCTGTATGATGCGCTTTTTGATATGTTTGGAGCCGAAACTTTTCAAAAGCATATGGAGAAAGGAAGCATTGAGGTTGCTCCTCTTGCATATATGCGCGGAAGGACTCTTGATGACGCTTTCATTATTTTGGATGAGGCGCAAAATACTACTTGCGAACAAATAAAAATGTTTCTTACCCGCCTTGGGTTTAACAGCAAAATTGTTGTTACAGGAGATATAACTCAAATAGATTTGCCAGATAAAAATCGTTCCGGACTTATTGAAGCAATGAAGGTGTTAAAAGGCATAGATGACATAAGTATTGTAAAATTCAGCGAAAAAGATGTTGTAAGACATAAACTTGTGCAAGAAATTATAAAAGCATATGAAAAATTTAATGAGGAAGGAAAGAAGAAGACGGTTCATGGCTAAAATAAAAGTATATATTAAAAATAATCAAAATGAAGTAAAAATACCTGTGGGAATAAGATTGCTTATAAGGCGCTGCTGCAATGCGGTTTTGGTGAATGAAAATTTTAACGGCAATGCGGAAGTAAGCGTTTCTTTTGTGGACAACAAAGAAATTAAAAACCTTAATAAGCTTTATAGGGATAAAGATCAACCTACGGATGTATTGTCATTTCCTTTGGGCGAAAACGGCGAATATGATGTCAATAACGAAACCGGCGCTTTTTTGCTTGGCGATATAGTAATTTCACTTGAAACCGCAGTAAAGCAGGCCGCTATGTTTGGACATTCGCTTGAACGTGAAATAGGTTTTCTTACCGTGCATTCAATGCTTCACCTTTTAGGATATGACCATGAAAAATCCGCCCTTGATGCGGCGATTATGCGTGAGAGGGAAGAAGCTATCCTTGAAAAGCTTGGGCTTTCAAGAGCAAGCAGCTTTATACAGGAAAATGAAAATTAAAAAAGAATTAAAAGGTCTTTCAAAGAGCTTTAATTTTGCTTTTAGAGGAATAAAGAACTGCATTATAAGTGAAAGAAATATGAGAATTCATATTGTTATTTCAATCTTTGTGCTGTTTTTTTCCTCTTTTTATGATTTTTCAAAAACTGATTATGTATTGCTCTTTTTGGCTATATCTTCGGTAATTTCTTGTGAAATGATGAATACGGCGGTTGAGAGCATTGTGGATTTGACTTCACCATCATTTAATAAACTTGCTCAAATAGCAAAAGATATTGCTGCGGGGGCCGTTTTTGTTTCAGCTTTTTTTGCCGCGGTGATAGGTCTTATTTTGTTTTTTGATATAAATAAATTTATTGAAATTTTTTATTTTTTTGCAAGCAACATTCCTCTGTTGCTTTTGTTTGCCCTCTGTGTGGCGTTTAGCTTAGTTTTTATTTTTAAGGGCATTTATACCGGTAATTCAAGCAAATTTAAAAATAAGAAATCTTAAAGGTGTGTATAGTAAAATGGATTCCAAAACTGTCTTCGTATCAATAGTTGGACGTCCCAATGCCGGAAAATCATCGCTTTTAAATGCAATGGTCGGCGAAAAGGTTGCCATAGTCAGCGATAAGCCTCAAACTACAAGAACTAAAATCACCGGCATACTTACAAAAAACGGAATACAATATGTTTTTATTGATACACCGGGAATTCATAAGGTAAAAACGAAACTTGGCGAGCATATGATGAAGGCGGTAAAGGATTCTGTAAGCGATATTGACATAATTGTTTTTGTTGCTGATGTTACTAAAAAATTTGGAGAAAATGAAGCTGAATTTTTGGAATCTTTTAAAAAATCCAAAACTCCGGTTATACTTGTTTTAAATAAAATAGATTTAATTGAGGAAAAAGAAAATTTGCTAAAAATAATTGACGAAATGGCTAAGCTTTATGAATTTGAAGCTATTATTCCGGTAAGCGTTATTGAAAACGATGGTGTTGAACTTGTGCTTAATGAAATTTCAAAGTTTGCAGTTGAAAGTCC
>JAJUHO010000091.1 GCA_029267825.1 Oscillospiraceae bacterium | reverse complement strand
TTACGAAACCGGAAAGAGAATAATCACCGAAGAAACCAAAAAGGAAATGAAAAAGGTTCTTGCAGAAATTCAAGACGGTACCTTTGCACGCAAGTGGATTCTTGAAAACCAGTGCGGACGCCCGCATTTCAATGCTTGCAGGGCACAAAGCAAAGAGCATCAGCTTGAAGCTGTCGGCGCAGAACTCAGAAAGCTTTACAGCTGGAACAAGGAAACAAACGACTAATAAAAACAAAAGCCCCGAGCCGTGTAGTCAAAAGGCTCGGGGTTTATTTTTATATTTTCAGGCATTAAAATCCCTTGTGAAGATATCGCTTTTTTCAAGCAAATCCTCTATTGTCTTTAAACCAAGACGGTTTAAAAGCTCTATGACGTACGGATTGTCTATTGGAGTTTTGTAAGTGGCGGCATCTCCGTAACGGTTCACGTTTTCAGTGCCCTCTTCCTTTGGGATAAGCGCCTTAGGCCCTCCGACGCAGCCTCCGACGCAGCCCATTCCCTCAAAGAAGTTTGCCCCGCCCTTTCCGGCAAGAATGTCGTTTACCATTGCCTTGCAGGCGGCTACTCCATCCGCATGGCGTGTCTTTACTGAAATTTCGCGGCTTGGGTTTATCCTTTCGACGGTGGATTTAACCGCTTCGCTGACTCCGCCGACACGGGCGTAAATTCTTCCCGCGCGGGAGGAGTGGTCTTTGTCGCTTTCTTCCATTTCAGCGGGATTTATTCCAAAGGCCTCAAACATATCCGCAACTTCCTTAAAGGTCAGCACGCAGTCGATTGCGCCAGCAATATCCGGTTCTTTTGCCTCTGCTTTTTTTGCAACGCAAGGGCCTATGAAAATTGTTGCGGCGTCAGGGTGCAAAACCTTTACCGCCCTGCCGCAGGCAATCATAGGCGAAACCGCCGCCGGAACATGGGGGATAAGCTCATGGTAGATACGCTTTATCATGGCAATCCACATAGGGCAGCAGCAGCTTGTCAGCTGATAATCCTCTTCTTTTTTAATGTTTTTATCAAATTCAAGAGCCTCTTTTAAGGTAAGAATGTCCGCAAATGCCGCAACCTCAATCATTCCATCAAAGCCCATTGCCTTAAAAGCGCTTCTGAGCTTGCCGGGGGTGACATCCGGACTGAACTGGCCGGTAAATGCCGGGGCAATAAGGGCATAAACCGGTCCAGAGGCCGAACGGATTATGTTTATTGCGTTTACAATATCCTTGCTGTCGGTAAGCTTTCCGCTCTTGCAGTTGTCTATGCAAACGGAACATCCGATGCATTTTTCGGGATTTATTTCTATTCCTCCGTCGGACCTTTCAATTGCCCCAAAAGGGCAGCTGCTCTTGCACTCGTCCATTTTTTCCGAGGAACAGTTGCAGTTTCCGGTTCTCCAAACGGGTGGATGTTTTTGTGGATTTAAAAGGCAGTCAAGATGATTTTCGTCATATTCTTCCGAACGTATTTTTTCAAGCTCAAGCTCCAACTCGTTATGCGCCGAAGCCTTTACAATTCTTTTGTACAGTTCTTCAAAAGTCATTTTTACGACCTCGCAAATGTTAGTTTTTGCATTATTTTATGGCTTTTTAAGCATATTATTCTGATTTGGCTGCTGGCAGCCGGTTTTTATTTTTTAGCAGAGGATTTTTACTTCTAAGCTGGGGCCGCCGGCCCCCTCATCTGTATAAAGCAAATTCAGTTTGCCTCACCCCCGGTGACTTTTTGTCCGGCGACAAAAAGTCACCAAAAAACGCCTGATTTTATATGTCTACGGTCGCCTATTCGCCGGCAACGGCGAATAACGGCTCGTTGTAGACGACCTGCTTTTCGCCTTGGTATGCACCACTCTAATCTTGTCACGAAAAGCAGGTCTTTTTCTTTTGCTTGTCTTAACAAGTCTATTAGTGTAAAGTTTTTACTTGTTAAGGATGGGTTCTTTTTCTAACCTCTAATCTCTAATTTCTAACTTCTAATTTGACGCTGTTGGGAAAAATGGCTTTAAAGCAGTTGCAACAGCCGGAATAGGCATGGTTTGCAAATAAATTCTTCCCGGGCCGGTGACTATGGTGTTGAAAATTCCCTCTCCTCCAAAAATCATGTTTTTAAGCCCGCCGACGCTTTTTATTTCAACACTGCAAGAGGCATCCATTGCCGCAAGATAACCCGTATCAATGACCATTGACTGTCCGGGGCCAAGAGTATACTCAACGCAATGCCCGTCAATTTCCACGAAAGCAATTCCGTTTCCTGAAAGGCGCTGCATTATAAAACCTTCTCCTCCGAAAAATCCGGCTCCAAGCCTTTGCTGGAAAAACAATGAAAGCTCAACGCTTTGCTCAGAGGCAAGAAAACCTGCTTTTTGCACTACAATAGGCCTGTCGGGGGTTATGGTAAAAGGAATAATTGAGCCGGGAAAGCTTGAAGCAAAAGAAATCATTCCCTCTCCGCCCATAGCAGTATATCGGTTTTGAAAAAACGAATCTCCGGAAAGCATTCTTCCAAACGCCTTGCCGATGCCGCCGTTTGCGGAGGTTTCCATTTTCATATTCGGAGTCATCCAGCACATTGCTCCGCGTTCGGTAATCATGGTTTCGCCTGCGGCAAGATAGCAAGTCACAACCGGAAGTGGGGTGCCCATAATTTCATATCTCATAATCAAAACCCCTTTGTTTTAGTATACTTTAAATTTTACATACCAAAACATAAAAAGTCAACCTTTTCCTGATGGTTTTTCTTTTTTTGGTTCTCTTTCCTTTTCTTTGAACTCATGGTTTGCAAAGACATCTATTCCGCGTGGAGGGACAGGGGTTGAAAAAACAATCTGCGTTTGGGTTGAGCCGAATTTCTGAAGCTGGCCTATAAAGGTGTCAAGCTCCATTGTGCTTGGAAAAGCAACCTTTATGAGCATGGAATACATTCCCGTAACGCAGTTGCATTCAAGCACATTTGGGCAGGCGGTTATAAACGGATAAAATTCCGGCTTTTTGGAGGGCGACATTTCAAGGCTTATAAATGCCGTAATATGGTACCCAAGCTTTATCTGGTCAACCGTTGCCATATAGCCTGTTATTATGCCCTGCTTTTCAAGCTTTTCTATTCTTGCGGAAACGGCGGGAGCCGACAAAAAGACCTTTTGGGCAAGTTGTTTTAAAGGAAAGCGTGCGTTTTTTTGCAAAAGCGAAAGCACAAGAGCGTCTATATAATCCATAACCAATCCCTCTTTTTTTAAAAAAATAAAGGAGCATACCGAAAAAACGGTATGCTCCTTTGCATCTGACTATTATTATATATTTTTTTTATTCGTTCGTCAATCCTTTTTTTCGCGTTCAAGCGAATTTTCTTTTAAAATCCTTCCTTCGCGCAAAAGTTCTTTAAGTTTTTCATAATCTTCTTTTTCAAGTGCGTCCTTGTATTTTTTCAGATTTTCTATTATAGTATCAAGCTCAAACAGCAAAGGCTTTTTATTCAGCATAAAAAGGGATGTCCACATATCCTCATTAAGCTTTGCAACTCTTGTTAAATCCTTAAAGCTTCCCGCGCTGAATCCCAGCTCCCTTGAAAGGGTAGGGCTTTTTATATACGCATTTGAAACCACATGCGCAAGCTGTGAAGTATAGGCTATTATCGCATCATGCTCTTCCGGGGTAGAAACCACAGTCCTTTTAAACCCAAGCTCCGCCGCAAATTCCTTTGCAAGCTCAATTTTTTCTTCGGGGATATCCTTATCCGGTGTAATAATAAAGCTTGCGTTTTCAAAAAGGCCGCCGCTTGAATATTCAAATCCGGAGAATTCCTTTCCCGCCATGGGATGTGCCCCGATAAAAAAAACTCCTTCTTTTAAAAGCGCTGGATGCGCCTTTTTTACAATTTCAGATTTAATCCCGCAGGCGTCCATTACCAGCGAGCCCTTTTTAAATTTTCCTGCATTTTCAAGCATAAAAGAAACAGCCGCCTCCGGATAAAGGCAGATTATCGTTAAATCCGCCTCTGTCAGATTGTTTGCAATCCCATCTATTGCGCCGAGAGAGAGGGCCCTTTCTAAAACTTTTTCGTTTATATCAAATCCAAGGCATTTATGGGAAGTCTTTTCTTTTACCGCCTTGCAAAAAGAACCTCCTATAAGTCCAAGTCCTATTACCGATACAATCATTTTGCAACATCCTTTTCAATTCATCGCTTTAAAGTGTAACATTAAAAAGCCCTTTTGTCAAGCAAAATCCCGCCGTTTTTTATCCGGCGGGATTTCTTTTTCTTTTAAAGAAAGCGGCTATTCCGTCAAAGGCGACAAGCGAACCTCCAAACAACAGCGTAAGATAATAAGTGAAAAACCTCCACAGCAAAAGGGCAAAATAAAGCTCCTTTCCGGGAAAGATTGAATTGAAGTAGAAATAAAACCCTGTTTCCTGCGCCCCCGATGCTCCCGGAAGCGGCGCGAACGAAACGGATGTGTAAAGTATAAACTGCAATGCAAGCAAAAGAAACAGCGAGTATTTTTTAAGCCCAAAAGCGCTGTAAACGAAAAATACAACCGCCATCAGCACAGTTATCTGCACTGCCGTAAGAAGCATCATAGAGGCAAAAATCCGCGGGTTTTGCTTTATATACAAAAGCTGCCCGCAATATTCGTCTGCAAATTCACGGCTTTTCTGCAAGGTTTTTTCCTTGTCCTTGATTATTTTTATTTTATGCAGAAACAAAACTATCCCGCCTGCAATTTTTTGCAGCAGGGCTTTCTTAAATGCAAGCAGCAAAAGTATTATCACCGGCAGAAGGTTTACTATAATCCCTGTGACAATAAACGGCATTGAGGCCCATAAATTGCGCCTTATATATCCGTGAAACATAAAAAACGAAAAAATTGAGCCAAAAACAGCAGAAAGCTGATAGCATATAAGCTTTATTGCAAGCGCCGACGTGGATGCTCCCGCCGGAACGCCATACTTTTTAAAATAATACACCTGAACAGGTTGTCCGCCCGTGGAGCTTGGGGTAATGCACGAATAATAAAGCCCTATTGCGGCTATTTTTAGCGTGCGCCAGAATCCAACCTTTATATTTTGCTTTTTAAAAAAATAATGCAGTATATATCCTTCCAGCAGAACAAAAATCGCCATTGAAAGCAGCGCCGCAAGTATCCACGCCTTTTTAAGCTTTGAAAGCACATGGAAAGCGGCATGAAGGTTGTGGCTTTTAAAGCCTATAAACAGCACTATCCCCACGGTTACCGCAATATAAACAGCGCCCAAAACGTTTTTTCTTTTAGAATTCATATCTTCTTCTTTTTTCCGCCTTTTTGTTGTTTGGCAACGCCTTTGGAACTAAAACCGCCGGGAAAAGATATTTTTCTTCCGCATTTTCCGGAAGCTGCGGGCGTGAATATTCTTTAAGCCTCATTTTAAGGCTTTTGCAGTTGCTCCAAAACCCGTCAAAACTGCCGCCTCTGCGATGCAAAAGCACAGTCCATGGGTAAACGGCAATTCCGGCCTTGGCTTTCAACATCTTAAATGAAAATTCGTATTCCTCATAGCAGCCCTGTTCTTCAAGAAAAAGCCTAAGCATGCAAAGCGAGCGCACATAATCATTCAAATTCTGTTCGCTTAGCTGGCTTATAATGCTGTTCTTGCGTTTGGAATAAACATAAAGGTAATCCGGTATAACAGCAACCCTATTTGCATTGTAAAAAACCCTTGGCAGAGTGCCTATATCCTCAAACCTCATTCGAGGATACCAAATCCCGTTTTCGGAAAAAAGCGAGCGCTTGAAAAGCTTGTTCCAAACATAAAACTGCACGCTCCAATCCCTTATCAGGCATTTCATGATTTCCTTTGCATCATAAACTCCGGGACGCTTTTTTATGAAGTTTTTGATTTTTATATCCGTTTTGAGCCAGTGCATTTCAAAGCCGCATATAGCAATATCCGCCCCGTTTTCAACCGCGGCATTATAAAGCTTTTCAAGATAATCAGGCTTTACGCAGTCATCGCTGTCAACAAAGGCCACATATTCTCCTTTTGCAAGTTCAAGCCCTCTGTTTCTTGCACTGCCAAGTCCCATGTTTGGCTGTGAAACAAGCTTGAAATTAGAGTACCTTTCCGCAAATTTTTCGGCAATAAAAACTGACGAATCCGGCGAACCGTCGTTTACCATTATCACCTCAAAATCCTTAAATGTCTGGTATGCTATGGACAAAAGGCATTTTTCCAAATATTGCTCAACATTATAAATCGGGACTATAACGCTTATTTTAGGATTTAAACTCATACTATCCCTGCTTTTTTAAAAAATTTCAAGACATATATTTTGTGCCAAAACGATTTTTTATTTCATTTGCAATATCGTCGGCGGGATTTTTCTTTATGTATTCCCTTTGGCTCTGCTGTATACTTTTATAAAGCTTCAAATTGTCAGCAACAAGTTCTCTGACCTTTTGAGGAACATCCCTTTCGCTTTTGCAGACAAGGCCAAGCCTGTTTTTTTCAACAAATTCGGTATTGCCCTTTTCCTGCGGCAATGGTTTCCCAAAAGCTATGAACGGTATGTTCATAACCGATGCTTCCATTATTGTATTAGGGCTGCACCGTGTGATAATAACATCGGTTTTTGCCATTATTTCATAGATATTATTTACATATCCGAGAACGGTTATCCTGCCGGCATATTTATCTTCAAAGCTTTTTTCAAGCTTTTTTTTCAGCCTTTCATTTCGTCCGGCTATGATTGTCACTCTTGAAGGAAAGCTTTCAAGGATTTCCTTTGCAATTTTGTCAAGGCTTCCGACACCCTCGGCCCCGCTTATGATAAGGTATTCAAGGGTACTGTTTTCATCAAGCTCGCGCGAATGTTTTATGCAAAAAAACTCCTGCCTTACCGGCAGTCCGCGATATTTTATCCTTGAAAGGCTTATTCCTCTTTTTTGGCAGGCTTCGGCGCATTCTTTTGTAGGGCAGAAAATGACATCCGCCCGCTTGTCCGTCCACAGGCTTGAAATGGTCACAATATCGCTTATTACCGTAGCCAGCGGGATTTTCTTGCCATGCTTTTCAAGCACATCTATTACGGATTTATTATAATTTGGATGCAGCGAAAGTATTAAATCAGGCTGAAAAGCCTCCACCTCATCAATAAACCTTTTTTCCATAGTTGCTCTTGTCAGCGCCACCGGCAAAGATGTATGCTCCGCCATAAGCCAAACCGTTTTCCATATCAGCTTTGCCCTTCTTGACAAAAAGCCGTAGGATTTTGCCACTTTGGGGCCTATCGGCCCGCTTAACGCAAAGCCTTCTACAAATTTTATTTCAACTCCGTCCTCACCGGAAAACTTTTGGCTTAAAGCTTCATAAACGCTTTTATGTCCGCTTCCAGTATAATTAGACGAAATAACCATTATTTTCAAGCGAAAAACGCCCCTCTTTAACAAAATGGTATCCATTCATAAACATTTATTTAAATGATATTATAATCTGTTCATTATGTCAAGAAAAATTTATCTGTATTATTTGTACTAATACAGT
>JAJUHO010000136.1 GCA_029267825.1 Oscillospiraceae bacterium | reverse complement strand
CACGGTTCTCATACAAAACACCATAGACCTTGTCGGACATGGAACAAAAATAGCCAATGAAACGGCGCAGACCTTCCGCACGATTATAGAAAGCACCGAGCAGTCCGCCGAGCTTGTTACAAAAATAGCGGACGCATCAGATGCACAGGCGCTTTCAATTTCCCAAATAACAGAGGGCATAGACCAAGTTTCGCTTGTAATCCAAACGACTTCCGCCACCGCACAGGAAAGTGCCGCAACAAGCGAAGAACTTTCAAGTCAAGCCCATATCCTCAAAGACCTTGTTTCCGCATTTAAAGTAAAATAAAAAAAGGCTCCGTTTGAGTTTCAAACGGAGCTGTTTTTTACTTTGAAGCAAGTTTTAAAATTTCAATTATATCCGACTTTTCAAGCGGGTAAAAGCCCCATGCGGGATGTTTTCCGCCGCCGGTCAAATTGTCGGCCATAAGCTCAAACTTTTCACTGCCTATGGAAACTTCATTAAGGCTCACCGGCAGCCCGCATGCCTTTTCAAACGAATAAAGCCTTTCTATGCCCTGCATTATCGTATCCAAGGGATTGTCATAATTGTACTCAACGCCCCATACGTTTGTTGCAAACTGGCAAAGCCTCCTTTGACATTCCGGTTTTGATGAAAGGTGCTTCATCCATGCCGGAAATGTTATAGCAAGCCCTGCGCCATGCGGTATATCATAATACCCGCTTATTTGATGTTCAAGTGCATGGTTGAACCAGCAATGGCTGCGTCCCATCCCTATAAGGTCATTGTGGGCAATGGTTCCCGCCCACATAATTTCTGCCCTTGCGTCGTAATTTTCCGGTTCTTTCAATACTATCGGAAGATTGTGGATAACCGTTTTCAACACACTTTCACAAAGCCTGTCTGCAAGCTCCACATGGGATGTTTTGGTAAAATACCTTTCCATAACATGCGCCATTATATCCATGCAACCGCACGCGGTTTGATACGGCGGCAAGGAAAAGGTAAGCTCCGGATTCATTATAGAAAAAACCGGCCTCATAAGAGGAGATGCAAAATGGGTCTTTATGTTAAGTTCTTCGTTTGTTATTACGCAGCTGTCGCTTGCTTCGCTTCCTGCGGCGGGAATTGTAAGTATTGTTGCAAGCGGTATGCGATTTTCTCCCGGTTCGGCCTTTCCGGAAAAGAAATCCCACGGGTCGCCATCATAGCAGGCGCCAAATGAAATTGCCTTTGCGGAATCTATCACACTTCCTCCGCCGACGGCAAGGATAAAATCAATATTTTTTTCGCGGCAAAGCTTTGAGCCTTCCCTGACAAGCCCTATGCGCGGATTTGGCACAACCCCGCCAAGTTCGGTGAATCCTATGCCGTTTTCTTTAAGCGAAGCCTCCACCCTTCCAAAAAGCCCGCTTTTTTTAATTGAGCCGCCGCCGTAAATTAAAAGTATGTTTTTTGCGCCCTCTTTTTTCAGTTCGCTTCCGACAAGTTTTTCGGTATCTTTGCCAAAAATTATTTTTGTTGCGTTTTGAAATACAAAAGAATCCATTAAAAAAACGCCTCCTTGCTTTTTAAAAACATTATACTACTTAGAGTTGACTTTAAGTCAAGAGTTTTTTTAAAAAAACAGCCGCACGCAAAAACGTGCGGCTGTCAGCTAACGGGCGGAAGTTTGCGAAACGCTTGTGTTTTCGTTTGTTGTTGTGCCTGTTGCCGAAGAAGTTGTCGTTGTTTCGGTTTGGGAAGAGCTGCGGTTTTGAGTGCCGCAGGCTGTAAAAAGCGCCAGCGAAAGAGCTATTCCCGCCGAAAATGCGGCAATTTTTTTCATATTTTCATTCCCTCCCGGAATTTAGTCCTGACTTTTCAGGATAAGCTTATTGTTCCCATTTTTACAAAGACTATAAGCCCCAAAAAATTCATTGTTTTGCATCATTATAAACCTTTTCGGCAATAGAGGAATATTTTGGCGGAATTATATATCTTTCGCCGTAAATATAAAGCGAATAGCACGGCTCATCCGTCAAAAAACTCGGCTGAGCATGGCGTATAAGTTCCATTGCTTCGGGAGTGTTTGAAAGATAGGCCATTAAAGTTCCGTCAGGATAAAAATAATAATTCGTCGTCGAATACCAATAATTTTTCCCGTCTGCGCTTATTTTAAAATCTTCCGGAAGCGCCAGAGAAAAGTCCTTGTTTTCAAACAAATCAACATTTATATCTAATACAGGAATTTTTATATTGTACTTTTTGAAAAGCAGCAATGTGTTTGAAAAGTTTTCGTTTAAAGGAATCCTTATGCTTGCGATATTCAAATATCCAATCAAATCTTTTGACGGCGCAAAATATTCGCTTTCGGGAATTTGAGCAATATCCTCTGCAATTGCCTCAAAAAGTTCATCCGCATATTTTGAGTTGATTTGCGTTGAATTTGTATTCAAGATATTGTTAAGGTATATAAATTCTTTTTCATCGCTTATCTTCTTGTAAGCTTCATAGCTGCTTTTCAACGTTTGCAGGCATTTTTCTTTAAATTCCGGCGTTCTGTCTATTGATTTCAAAAACAAGGCGTCTTCAAGATTAAAAGTATAGGTCCTTGAAAAACTTGAACCATTTTTAAGGTTGTATTTTATCTTTATATTTGAAAGGTTTGAATATGCGTCATACGCAATTGAACCATCCGTATTTTTTTCTTTTTCATACCTTTGGATTACAGAGGAATGGGCTTTTATTATTGCCTCTATCGTTTTTGGGTCTGAATAGGTTTGCATTGTGTCATTGTCAAAAATTCCAAAAATTCCGCCATAATCCGTTTCCACAGAAGCGACACTCTGGGCGCTTGGAATTTTTGTAACAGCGCCAAAGCCATCGGTATTCTTGAAAAGCAAAGTAATTCCCACCACGGCCCCAATTGTTGCAGCGTATCTTATGGCACTCATATAAAATTTTTTAAATCCGCGGTTTGTAATTACCTCAAAGAGCAGATAAACTATTGCCGTAATTATTATAAGCGGCACAAGATTGCTTTCAAAGCTTTCAAGGGTGAATATTGTTCCTATGCAAAAGGTTATTGAGGTTAAGATTATATAGTAAAAAAGTTTGTAGACAAAAGGCTTTGATACCTGTTCGGCCTTTCTTTTCATATAAAGCACATATGCCGCGACAAAATAAACAAGCGTTAAAATTACAAACGGCACAAGCCAATACGGGTCCAAATAAAAATTTATTGTGCCATTAACATTTGAAATCAAGCCTATAACTGCGCCAATAGGGCTGGTGGCTTTTATTACTGGCATAATTTTAGGTGAAAGGTCTATCCCGTAAAGGTTGCCCATGAAGATGTATCCGAAAACCGCAATGGTTGAAGGTATAAGGATTTGAACAAGCCCCGCATACGAAACAGCCTCAAAAATGCTTCCGCAGCAGGTTATTGCCAAAACGGAAAGCACATAAAGCATCAGCATGATAAAAAATCCTGAAACGATAAGCGTTAAAAGATTTGAAGTTATATCCATGCTGTAATATTGCCATTTAGCAAAAAGCGCTGAGCCTATTGCGTTTAGAATAAGCGAAATCACGCATGAGATTAAATACGGTGCAAGGTATATAAACGCTCCCGCAAGAAAGTCGCTGAAAAATCTTTGCCTTGTGGTAAGAGGAAGTGAAAACGTCATATCCACAAGGGATTTTTTATAAAGATAATTAAAAACATTAAGGGCAATAACAAGCCCGGCTCCCACTGCAATTGCTGTGCTTATTACGCCTATTACCAAATAAAGCTCGTTGTAATTGGCACCGCTATGTTTTTGCGATTTTGAAAGAAAAATAATCACATTGAACAAATTAAGCGGTGCGGCACAAATATGCAGCACTAAAAGCACAATCATAAACCTTATGCTGCTTTTTACCTTGTATTTAAAATTCGTAAAGAAATTACTTGTCAATGCCTTGGCAGTCATAGCCCAATCCCTCCATTTCGTAAATAAAGATTTCTTCAAGGGTTAAGGGTATAATATCAAGCACAAGGGGCCTTTTTTCTTTTAATTTTTCTTTAAGCTCATCTTCGCCGCCCTTGGCTATAAGGTAGGTTATGCTTGCGCTGCGCTCAAAATGCAGCACTTCCATATCGGAAAAGTCCTCCCTGTCATAGTTGGTTGCAAAAGCAGCTTGTATTTTATGGATATTGCCCTTTATGCTGTCAAGGTCACGGCAGAACACCACCTTGCCGCGGTGCAAAAGGGCCGCCGTATCACAAAGCTCATTTATTTCCTTTAAATTATGGCTGGAAATTATTACGGTAAGGTTTCTGTCAAGCATTGCATCCACAAGCATACGCTTAACTATTATCCTCATTGTGGGGTCAAGCCCGTCAAAGGCTTCGTCCAAAAGCAGATAATCCGTCTGGCATGAAATTCCTATTATTACGACTGCCTGACGTTTCATCCCCTTTGAAAATGTATCAATCCTCTTTTTAAGCGGAAGCTTTACGGTATCGCAGAGCCTTGTAAAAATTTCCTCCGAAAATTTCGGGTAAAAGCCCTTATAAAAGTCTTTAAGCTCCTCCAAGGTAAATCTTGAATACTGTATCGTTTCGTCATTTATGAAAAAAACGCGTTCTTTTACGGCAACATTGTCAAAAATATCCTCGCCATCGATTTTTGCGCTGCCGCCATCCTGTTTATAAACCCCCGACAAAATTCTAAGCAGGCTTGATTTCCCCGCGCCGTTTGAGCCAAGCAATCCAAATGCGGTTCCATCCGGCACATCAAGGTCTATACCGTCAAGAGCGGCAAAATCGTCAAATTTTTTAACAAGACCTTTAAGTTCAATCATTAAAATCCCTCATTTCCATATCAAGTATTCTGGCGGAAAGCTCCTCTTTTGAAAAGCCTGCATTTAAAGCTTCCCTTGCGCATCTGTCAAAGTCGGAAAGAGCCTTTTCCCTTGCGGCATTGCTGTTTATGTTGGCTATAAAGCTCCCTCTTCCCGCCAAAGAATATATAAAGCCGTCGTGCTCAAGCTGCTGATAT
>JAJUHO010000176.1 GCA_029267825.1 Oscillospiraceae bacterium | reverse complement strand
CAATTCTTTAAGCCATTTATCAAAATTGTCAGCCCCAACTTCTTGTATAAATTCATTTGAAATTGAAGTCAGCACTTCATTGCATAGCGCAAAATACTGCTCACGCTCATCTCCTCCGGATTCTTCTGACTGCTTGTCAAAGGGCTCCGGCATTGTCGCATCAATTTCCTGCGCTTTTGAATCATCAATTTGACCGCTTGCTTTTTCAGCCGGTTTGCAAGATGAAAAAGCAAATATTATAATTGCCGATATTAAAAAGTAAAAGATTTTTTTCATAATGACACCTCTTAATGTTAAGATGCAATTATCCCCTGTGTTTCCATATTATATCATTCGGCTTTTTTAATGTCAATAAATCCACCCATTCTGTAACCTAATTGAAATCATTTTGTAATAATTTGCGCCGAAATAAAAGCCGGACCACTAAAAGTCCGGCTTTAAAATTATGCTCTTATTGCCCTTAAAGCGTTGAGTATTGCCAAGAATGCCACTCCCACATCGGCAAAAACCGCCAGCCACATTGGCGCAAGCCCAAACGCCGCAAGGATTAGCACTAAAATTTTTATACTTATTGCAAAAACAATGTTTTGCTTTACAATCCGTATGGTCTTTTTGGAGATTCTTATGCCGTCCGCTATTTTGGATGGCTCGTCGGTCATAAGGACAACGTCAGCAGCCTCAATTGCCGCATCGGAGCCAAGCCCTCCCATGGCAATCCCTATGTCCGCCCTTGCAAGCACCGGAGCGTCGTTTATTCCGTCGCCGGCAAAGGCAAGCTTTTCCCCGGGGGTAAGATTAGACATGATTTCCTCGACCTTTTCAACCTTTTCATGCGGCAAAAGATTTGCATAAAATTTGTCTATTCCGGCAAGGCCTGCAATTTTTTCAGCGTTTTCGGCGCCGTCGCCCGTTAGCATGAATACCTTTTCCACTCCCGCGGATTTGAGCTTTTTCACAGCATCCTTTGCATCATTTCTTATACTGTCGGAAAGCGAAATGTATCCGGCGTATTTGCCGTTTAATGCTACGTGAACCGATGTCCCCGTAGCGGGAGGCGGGGTTATCCCATTTTCAAGCATGAGAGCGGCATTTCCGGCAAGCACCTTATATCCGTCAAAGCTTGCTTCAACGCCTTTTCCGGCAATTTCCCTTGCTAAAATGCCCTCGCCCGAAAAACCATCCCCGGCGGCTTTTTTAATCGAAAGCGCTATTGGGTGGTTTGAAAAGCTTTCTGCCATGGCGGCAAACCTTAAAAGCTCTTCCTTTGAGATATTTTCAGGATAAATTCCGTCAACTTCAAAAACGCCTTTTGTAAGAGTTCCCGTCTTGTCAAAGGCCACAGCCTTGCATTTTGAAAGTGCTTCAAGGCTGATTCCGCCCTTTACGAGTATGCCTTTTGCGGAGGCTCCGCCGATTCCGCCGAAAAAGCTGAGCGGTATTGAAATCACCAAGGCGCACGGGCAAGAAACAACAAGGAACGAAAGCGCCCTGTAAACCCAATCCCTAAGTTCCAGCCCAAAGGCAAGAGGGGGTATAAATGCAAGCAAAACCGCCGCAACAACCACAATGGGAGTGTAGATTCTTGCAAACCTTGTGATGAACTTTTCCGGACGGGATTTTTTTTCGCCCGCCCTTTGCACCATTTCAAGGATTTTTGACACCGCCGATTCACCAAACGGTTTTGAAACCTTTATTTCCAATGCTCCGTCAAGGCTTATGCAGCCGCTTATGACCTCATCGCCTTTTTTTGCCGCCCTTGGAACGCTTTCTCCCGTCATTGCCGAAGTATCAAGCAGGGCCGTTCCGTTTTCAATCACTCCATCCAAAGGGATTTTTTCGCCGGGCTTTACTATAATAATATCACCTATTGCAACCTTGTCCGGAGAAACGGATTTGATTCCATCGGAAGTCTTTAAATTTGCGCTTTCGGGACGGATGTCCATCAGCTTTGATATGGATTTTCTTGAACGGTTTACGGCGTAATCCTGAAAAAGCTCGCCGGCCTGATAAAAAATCATAACCGCTGCCGCTTCGGGAAATTCCTTTATTGCAAAGGCCCCCACCGTTGCAAGCCCCATAAGGAAGTTTTCGTCAAAAACTTCTCCTTTGAGTATATTTTTTGCCGCCCTTACAAGCACTTCCCAGCCGGAAAGGAAATATGCGGCGACAAAGAACGAAACCTTCCACCAAAACGGCAGAGGGAGCAGTTCCCCCGCAAGAAAAAGGCCAAAAGCCAAACTAAGCTTTATTATTTCAGTTTTAAATGAAGCATTATCGAATTCATCTTCGGATTCTTCTCTTTCACCGTCAAGCAGAATCTTTACATCCGGCTCAACATCGGAGATGATTTTTTTAACTTCTTCTATTATATTTTCTTTTGAACTTTCGGCTTCAAGTGTAAGCCTTAATTCCTTTGACATAAAATTCATTTCAGCGCCCTTTACGCCTTCGACATTTTGCGCCCTGCGGCGTATTTTTTCGGCGCAGTCAGGGCAATTAAGCCCGTTTAAAATCAAAACCGCCTCCATAAAACCCCTCCTATTCCGTAATATGTTCAAATCCCTGGTTGAATATTGCCTGCACATGGCTGTCCGCAAGGGAATAGTAGACCGTTTTCCCCTCGCGGCGGTATTTTACAAGCCTTGACTGTTTTAATACCCTGAGCTGGTGGGATATTGCCGATTGATTCATTCCCAAAACCTGTGCTATATCGCACACGCACATTTCGCTTTCAAAAAGTGCACAGATTATCTTAACCCTTGTGGAATCGCCGAAAACCTTAAACAGTTCCGCCAAGTCATAAAGAATTTCATCAGGCGGCATTTGCGATGAAACCTTTTCAACAACTTCATTATGGATTTCATTGCAGCATTCCAAAGTTTCATTTTCTTCCATAATATCACCTGCTTATTTTTAAGTTTGTTCATATGAATAATTGTTCATATATATAATACAACAAACCTTCTCTATTGTCAAGCAAAATTCCGCGATTTTCTTATTTTGCCATAATTTTGACACAAAATAGGAATATTCTATGCTTGTGCAGGAAGAATTTTGATTTGTTTGACAAAAGGAGGACAAAATATGGTTAGCTCTATAAGTTCATATTACAATTATTATACAAGTGCAGCAAGTTCGATTTCTTCAAGTTCAACTGCAAGCAAAACTTCTGATTCAGACTCCACCTCGTCTTCTTCAAGCACAAGCTCGAATTATGACACGCTTGAATTAAGCAGTGCAGTTTCTTCTTCGTCTGATGAT
>JAJUHO010000033.1 GCA_029267825.1 Oscillospiraceae bacterium | reverse complement strand
ACAGATTGCAGAATACATAGCATCCCCGTTGTGGATAAGCATGAATGATTTTTTGCGTGAAAATTATGGTGTACAGCCAAGCTATGACTATAGCACATGCAGTGGCCAGCCTGGATGGAATGTAAAATACAAAAAAGGCGGACGCTCGCTTTGTACTCTTTATCCTATGTCAGGATTTTTTATCGCATTGGTCACCATAGGTTCTAAAGAGGAAACTGAAGCGGAGCTTATCGCACCGACTCTCACTGATTATGTGCAAGGCTTGATGAAAACCGCAGGCAGAGTAATGGGTGCACGCTGGCTGATGATTCATGTAACAGATGAACAGGTACTTGATGATGTTAAGCGTCTTATTCAAATAAGAAGCAAAATAAAGAAAGTGAAATAATTATAAAATGCAGACAAGCTTCCATTGCCCATTTGATTTTATAAAAGCTGTGCTGTAATTTACATCATATGAATTTTCGCGATATTTTCTTTTTAGCGTATATTTAAATGAAATATCGGCGGTAAAATGGGATTCATCATATTTTATTATGTTTGTTACAGCTACGTTTGTGTATTCAAAGGTATGCTCAGGCTGCCATTCGTTTTTAAAATCCTTAATTTTTTTGTAAAATTCCGATTCTTTGAAAAGGTAAGTGGAGAGCTCATCAAAACTTGTGTCCTGGGTGGTATATGTGGCATATTTTATTGCTGTGTTTTGTACGATTTTTTTTGCCTCGTTTTCAAAATCCTTGCTTATTTCCGGGTATGCCAAAAAGCTTCCGTCTTGGTTTGAAATTTTGCATTTCTCCCCATTTTCCAAAACAGCTGATATTTCAGGTTCATTTAAAAGCCCTGAAACTTCGTATGTGGAAAACTGCGGCGCAAGCTCTTTTTGCAGCAAGACCGAATACGCATTTATTGAGTATAAATTTTCTTTTAAGTATTTATCTGAAACTATTTTTTTATCAATGTATACTTTTGCCCCTTTTGGGGCAATTATTTTTGCATGTTTTTTGCCGGTTATTTTTTGCGTTGAAATTTTCCAGCTTTCAAGTCCAAACTTGTCTTTTTTGCCGTCCGGGGAAAGAGAAAATGAAAGTATTTCCTTTTCGCCGCAAAATATTCCATAATTTAAAGTTTTTCCGTTGTTTCCGGTTTTAAAAACCCTTATGCTGGAAATGTCTCCGTTTGCAAGAAGGTTTATGTATTTTGATAAAGCTTTCTCATCGTTGAATTCGTTTGTCTGAAAGCCGCCGGTTGCAATTATTTGCGAAAAATCTCCATCTAAAAGTTTTTGCGCATAATTTTCAGATATCCTTGTGGGATTTTGTTTTTCATAAGCTTCAAGGTAATTCCATAAATAATTTAAAGAAAAGACCGTTATAACTGAAAGGGAAGTCGTCAAAATAAGCAAAAAAATTGAAAATATGCTTATTTTATTTTTTTTTGGCATAAATAGAAACGCTCCTTTAAGGCTAATTATTTTACGACAAACGCAGATGGAAGCTTTCGCGGGCCGTAAACGGAAGCACATACGTTTATTACTTCTCCGTTATAGTACATTATGGTCGAAGAACCTCCGTCAAGGTTTGCGGCGTTTACCGCTCCATATTCCTCCATAATATTTATGCAGTCCTCATAGGTAGCGCCAAGACTATCCGCCTGCCTGCCGTCTATAACTAAAAGCAATACCGCTCCGTCTTTTCTTTGCCCTATGCAGGTTCTTGGATTAAGTCCGCCTCCGCTGCCTTGGACTTCGGTCCTTTTCCCGTTCACAATAAATACAGGCCCAAAGCTTACAGCATCGCGAATATTTTTTTCAATAGCTTGTTTTGCCGTCATAAGTCCCACAATCAACTTGTTGTCGCCGTCAAATCCGATTACGCAAGATGTTCCGCCGGTATCGGAAAGAATTTTTCCATCTTTTATAATAATTCCTTTTGGCTGCCCGCCATTTCCTGTTCCATTTGTATCCATAAAGCCTCCGGCATTTATTCCGGCTATGGCATTTTCCTTTTTCACCATTTCATCAATTTTAAGTCCCTCAGCCTCTTCTCCAAATGCCGGCGGAACAGCAACATGAATTCTTGACGGGTCTTTAACAATCATCATTTTGCCTTTAAAGCCGGCACCTTTGATGTCAATTATTTCAATATCTTTTTTTTCTTCGGAAGCAGTTGTATCTTTTGGAATATCAATCAGCTTTTCATCGGTGATTTCGGTAGTTGTTTTTGTGGAATTTTTTAAAATTATTGAATTTATTTCATCATCGGTAAAATAAATTTTTGCAAGAAATTTTGCCGCACTCGTTTCCATTACCGTTGTAACAAATAAATCTCTTGCAGCTTTTGACGGGCCATAACAAATTATTGTCATGGCGCTGAAAATGAAAAATATAAAAAAAGCAAGAACCACACCTAAAGTAATTAAAAATTTAACTGCAATATTTTTCAAAAAAGCTTTAATATCAAATTTTCTTTCCATTTTTAAAAACCCATTCTCGTTGAATTTGAAAACTTATTAAAAAGAGTATAAAATCAACTATAATTTTTAAAACCAAAGGCTTAAATCCAAGAAGTAAGGTTAAACCATAAACTCCTCCATATGAACAAAGCATTTGAGCTATGCAGAGTGTATAATATTTTGCCATAGAAGCTTTTAATCCGTTTTTAGATTTAAAAACAAGGTTTTTATTTGCAAGAAAATTTAAAAACGAAGAAATACTTCTTGCAATAACCGTGGAAGCAAAAATTTGCAAAGATTTTTCAATGTCTTTTAAAATGAAAATCAGAAGTGCAAAAACGGTAAAATCAATAACAGTTGAAAAAAGCGAAGCCCATAAAAATTTTAAAAGTATTTTGTATATGCTTATTGAATCCAAAAGGGGATTGAAATGGCTTTTTTTATTTTCTTCAAGATAAATTGTGCGTATAGGAACTTGTTTTATTTCAACCCCATGCTTTTTAGCTTCAAGCAGCATGTTTGTTTCATATTCAAAGCGCTCACCGGGAGTGTCAAGGAAAAGCATGGCGCACTCGTTTGAAAGCGCACGAAGTCCGGTTTGGGTATCAGATATGTCAATTCCGCATAAGGCGCGAAAAACAAATGCCGTTATCTTGTTGCCCAAACGGCTTCTTAAAGGAATTCCTTCAAGGGAGAAATCTCTTGTCCCAAGCACAAATTGATTGGAATTTAAAATTTCCAAAGCGCAAGCATATATGTCTTCAATAGCATGCTGATTATCTGAATCGGCAAAAACGATGCCAGAACACTCATTGCTGTAATTATTTAAATAATAATTTAATGCTGTTTTCATTGCTCTTCCTTTTCCAAGGTTTTTGGCATGATGCAAAACATCGCATTCTTTGCTTATAATATTAAAATAATGTTTATCTAAACTTCCATCATCGACAACTATTATATGTTCAAAACCCTTTTCTTTAAGGGAAGAAACGACCTCAAGCAATTTTTCATCCGGGTCAAGGGATGGAATAATAGCACAAATATTCAATCAAACACCAGCCTTTTTATTTTTATTATACAACAGAAAGTTAATATTTTCAACTTAAATTTTTTATAGATTTTCGACTGAGGCAGCGAAAGTATACTTTTTATATATGTTTTTAATACTTTGCAAAGGCGCTTTTTGTGATTTTTTATAATTGACAAAATTTAAAATAGAAGCTATAATTAAATCATAGCAAATATATATATTAAATATAGTTACAAAAATAATTGACACGTTAAATGCGGTATGCTATCATAATATCATACTGTTAAGATATGAATAATAATATATCGAGAGGTGATGCAAATGCGTATGCTTAAAATGATTAGGAATAATTGGAGAAACGGACGAATGTATATTTCTGTTCTGAAATGTTATTTTTAAAGACAAATAATGATAAAAAAGAAAGAGGTAAAATTTTATGAGCAGAAATTATAGATTTGAAACACTTCAACTCCATGTTGGACAGGAAAAACCAGATTCGGCAACAGATTCGCGTGCCGTTCCTATATATCAGACTTCTTCATACGTATTTGCAAACTGCGCTCAAGCCGCAAACCGCTTTGGTCTTTCCGAAGGCGGAAATATCTATACAAGAATTATGAATCCGACCTCTGATGTGTTTGAAAAAAGGATAGCGGCTCTTGAAGGTGGAGCTGCTGCACTTGCGGTTTCTTCCGGAGCAGCGGCAATAACATATGCTGTTCAAAATATTGCCCGCAGCGGAGACCATATAGTTTCGGCAAAGTCGATTTATGGCGGGACATATAACCTTTTTGCAAATACACTTAAAGATTTTGGCATAGAAACAACTTTTGTGGATGATGATAAGCTTGAAAACTTTGAAAATGCCATCCGTCCAAATACCAAAGCAATATTTATTGAGAGCCTTGGAAACCCTAATTCAAATGTTGTCGATATTGAGGAACTTGCAAAAATTGCACATAAAAACGGAATACCGCTTATAGTGGACAACACCTTTGCGACACCGTATCTTTTAAGACCTTTGGAGCATGGAGCAGACATAGTTGTTCATTCTGCGACGAAATTCATAGGCGGACATGGAACCTCAATAGGAGGAGTGATTATAGACGGCGGGAAATTTAACTGGGCGCAAAATGATAAATTCCCGGGCCTTTCAAAACCCAATCCAAGCTATCATGGAGCGGTATTTACACAAGTAGCAGGAAACCTTGCTTATATCATTAAAGCAAGAGTAACACTTTTAAGGGATACCGGAGCAGCTCTCAGCCCGTTTAATGCTTTTCTTTTCCTCCAAGGACTTGAAACTCTTTCACTCAGGGTGGAGCGTCACGTTGAAAATGCCCTTAAAGTCGTTGAGTACCTTTCAAAGCATCCAAAAGTTGAAAAAGTAAATCATCCATCCTTGCCGGATAGCCCATATCATAGCCTTTACAAGAAGTATTTTCCTAAAGGGGCCGGCTCGATATTTACCTTTGAAATTAAAGGTGGGGCAGAGGAGGCAAAGAAATTTATTGATAGCCTTGAAGTATTTTCATTGCTTGCAAATGTTGCCGATGCAAAGTCACTTGTGATACATCCGGCAAGCACAACTCATTCCCAACTCAGCGAAAAGGAACTTCTTGACTCAGGTATAAAGCCTAATACAGTAAGGCTTTCAATAGGCATTGAACACATTGATGATATACTTTTTGACCTTGAAGAAGCTTTTAAAGCTGTTTGATTTTATAAAACTAATGGCTCTGCTGTTTTTGGCAGAGCCATTAGTTTTGGCAAAAAAATTCCCCCTTTGAAGTTTTCAAAGGGGGATAAGTCTATACAACTTAAAGCAGTCTGTTTTGAATAAAAAGGGGTATTAGTAAAGACCTCTCTTAACATAAGAGGTATGGAGTATTTCATGAGCCTTGTGGCTTCCCGGTTCGCCGAAGAATTCTTTGTAAAGCTGTTGAATTGCTTCGTTTTCATGGGATTTTCTAACCGGCATTGCCGCATCAATATCATAAAGAGCCTTTGCCCTAAGTGAGCGGATATCTTCAAAATTGCGTACGGAAGCAGGCTGTTGAGGTTGTCCTCCTCCGTTTACACAGCCGCCCGGGCAGCCCATGATTTCAATGAAGTGGTAATTTGCTTCTCCTCTTTTAACCTTGTTGAGGAGTTCTTTTGCATTTGCAAGGCCGGATGCAACCGCAACTTTAATTTCCATTCCTGCAACGTTGTAGGTAGCTTCCTTTATGCCTTGCATTCCGCGGACATCGGTGAAATCAAGCTTTTCAAGCTTTTGTCCGCTGAGCTTTTCAACTGCCGTTCTAAGAGCTGCTTCCATAACGCCGCCGCTTGCGCCGAATATTACTCCGGCTCCGGTTGAAATTCCAAGAGGAGCATCGAATTTTTCATCCGGCAAATCGGCAAATTTAATGCCGGCACGGTCAATCATCCTTGCAAGTTCTCTTGTTGTAATTGCTATATCAACGTCAGGAACACCTGCGGCAGCCTCATCATCTCTACCTATTTCAAATTTCTTTGCTGTGCAGGGCATTACAGCAACCATTACGATATCCTTAGGATCTATACCCATTTTTTGAGCATAGTAAGTTTTTGCAACGGCCCCGAACATTTGCATTGGCGATTTGCATGAAGAGAGGTTTTCTGTCATGTCAGGGAAGTAGTGTTCGCAGTACTTGATCCATCCCGGCGAGCAGGAGGTAATCATAGGCAGAACGCCACCATTTTTAACCCTGTCGAGGAATTCGTTTGCTTCTTCCATGATTGTGAGGTCTGCTGCAAAATCAGTATCAAATACCTTTGCAAATCCAAGCCTGCGGAGAGCCGCAACCATTTTGCCTTCAACATTGGTGCCGATAGGCATGCCGAAAGCTTCTCCCAAAGCTGCACGAACAGCAGGAGCTGTCTGTACGATAACATGCTTGCTCTTGTCAGCAAGGGCAGCAAATACTTGGTCAGTATTATCTTTTTCGGAAAGCGCACCAGTCGGACAAACTGCGATGCACTGTCCGCATGATACGCATGATGTATCACCAAGCCCCATTTCAAACGGGCTTGCAATATTTGTTCTAAATCCACGCTCATTTGCACCGATAACTCCAACCGCCTGAACCTTGTCACATACTGCAGTACATCTTCTGCAAAGTATGCACTTGTTGTTGTCACGGTACATATGGGCTGCGGAATAATCTATTTCATATTGCGGATTTTCGCCGTCATATTTTCCCTCATCCTCAACCTTAAGGTCGTGCGAAAGCTTTTGAAGCTCACAGTTTCCGCTTCTCACGCAGGAAAGGCATTTCCTGTCGTGAGTGGAAAGGATAAGTTCAAGCGTTTTTTTCCTTGATTCAAGGATTTGGGGAGTATTTGTGTATATTTCCATTCCCTCATTTATAGGGTAAACGCAAGATGCCACAAAGCTCCTTGCACCTTTAACCTCAACGACGCATATGCGGCAAGCGCCTATTTCATTTATTTCCTTCAAGTAGCAAAGCGTAGGGATTTCAATGCCAGCAATTCTTGCCGCTTGAAGAATGGTAGAACCCTTAGGTGCGCAGACATCCACACCGTTGATTTTAATATTAACATTTTCCATGCTGCTTTTTCCTCCAACCTATTTCTTGACGATAGCGCCAAAGCGGCATTTTTCCATACAAGCCCCGCACTTGATGCATTTTGACTTGTCAATAACGTGCGGATTTTTAACTTCTCCGGAAATAGCGCCGACCGGGCATACCCTTGCGCAAAGCGTACAGCCTTTGCACTTGTCGGCAATGATTTCATAGCTGAGAAGCGACTTGCAGACTCCGGCAGGACATTTTTTGTCAACAACGTGTGCTATATATTCATCCTTAAAGTAGCGAAGCGTTGAAAGCACCGGATTCGGAGCAGTTTGTCCGAGACCGCAGAGGCTGTTTGACTTAATGTAATAGCAAAGCTCTTCAAGCTTGTCTATGTCTTCAAGGGTGCCTTGTCCCTTTGTTATTTTGTCAAGAATTTCATAAAGTCTTTTTGTTCCTATACGGCAAGGAGTACACTTTCCGCAGGATTCATCCACCGTAAATTCAAGGAAGAACTTTGCAATGTCAACCATGCATGTATCTTCATCCATTACGATAAGACCGCCCGAACCCATCATTGAGCCAATTGCCGTAAGGTTATCATAGTCTATCGGTATGTCAAAATGTTCGGCAGGAATGCATCCGCCGGAAGGACCTCCGGTTTGTGCCGCCTTAAACTTTTTACCGTTAGGAATTCCGCCGCCGATTTCTTCAACTATTTCGCGGAGAGTCGTTCCCATAGGAACTTCCACAAGTCCTGTGTTGTGGATTTTTCCGCCGAGGGCAAATACCTTTGTTCCTTTTGATTTTTCGGTACCCATTGAAGCAAACCATTCCGGACCGTTAAGGATTATTTGCGGTATGTTTGCATAAGTTTCAACGTTGTTGAGTATTGTAGGCTTTCCGAAAAGACCCTTTTGAGCAGGGAACGGAGGTCTTGGACGCGGTTCTCCACGGTTGCCTTCAATTGAAGTCATAAGAGCGGTTTCCTCTCCGCATACAAATGCGCCGGCACCGAGTCTTAATCCTATGTCAAAAGAAAATCCTGTTCCGAATATATTGTTGCCGAGCAAACCGTATTCACGAGCCTGCTTGATTGCAATTTCAAGCCTTTGAACTGCGATAGGGTATTCGGCACGCACATAAATGTAGCCTTGATTTGCTCCGATTGCATATCCTGCAATGGCCATCGCTTCAAGCACTGCATGCGGGTCGCCTTCAAGCACCGAACGGTCCATAAATGCTCCCGGGTCGCCTTCGTCGGCGTTGCAGCATACATACTTTTGGTCTGCATGGTTTTCTTTTGCAAGCTTCCATTTAAGTCCGGTGGGGAATCCTCCGCCGCCTCTTCCACGAAGTCCGCTGTCGGTAATTATTTTTATAACATCATCAGGAGTATATTCGGTGAGCACTTTTCCAAGAGCCTCATATCCTCCTGTTCCGATATATTCTTCGATGTTTTCAGGATTGATTACACCGCAATTGCGCAAAGCCACACGGTGCTGCTTTTTGTAAAAATTAGTTTCATTAAGTGATTTTACGCCGTTTTCGGTAACTGTTTCATTGTAAAGAAGACGTGTAACAACTCTTCCCTTTAAAAGATGCTCAGAAACAATTTCCGGGATATCTTCTTCTTTTACCATGGAGTAAAAGCTGCCTTCTGGGTATATTATCATAATCGGTCCAAGAGCGCAAAGACCAAAGCATCCCGTCTTTACAACCTGGACTTCTTTTGAAAGACCGTTTTTGTCAATTTCTTCTTGCAGCTTTTCGGCTATTTTGTTGCTTCCGGAAGAAGTACAGCCTGTTCCGCCGCAAATCAATACGTGTGAACGATACATACTTTTGAAATCCTCCTATATTATTGTTTGAGCATATCGGGAGAGAGCGTATACTTTGTTACGACTTTTCCTTTTACAAGGTGTTGGTCAATAACTTCATGCGCTTTTTCTTCGGTCATCTTAATATAAGTAACCTTTTCTCCGTCCGGGGTGATTACCTCAACAATAGGCTCGTACTGGCAAAGGCCTATGCATCCTGTTTGTACAACTGTTACGTTGTCAAGTCCTTTTTCCTGAACTCCGGCAGCAAAAGCGTTAAGCACCGGTCTTGCTCCGGCGGCGATACCGCAGGTTGCCATTCCCACCACTACGCGTATGGAATTTGAATTTTCCCCGCGAAGCTTTACTTGGTTTTGCATTTTATCTCTAATGGCTTTAAGTTCATCCAATGATTTCATACATTTTCCTCCTTTTTGCTTTTGGGTTTTAAAAAACAGCGCCGCCGTCAATTTCATTTTTATTTTCACAAAGAAAATCTTTAATATATTTTGAAACTTCCGGCTCATTAAAAGAAATGTTCCCTAATATTTTTTTAAGTTCCCTTGTGTCAAGGCAAAAACTCCTGCCGTCAACTGAATAAGTGAAAACAAACTCCTTTTCTTCGTTCAAGGTCACAAGAGCATGAATTGTAGCAGAGATGTCGCCAAGCGGCATCCTGTCTATGCTTGAAAGCATAAAAACCGCGCGGACGATTGTTCCGGAATTTGGCGCTGATTGTATTTCAAAGCTGCCTCCGGTACTTTCCGCGGCAAATTTAAAAAATGGTATTCCAAGACCTATTTTCCTTGTTGTTCTTGTAGTGAAGAAGGGATCTGTAACTTTTTTTAATTGTTCTTGCGTCATCCCGCAGCCATCGTCTTTTATAATAACTTCAAGAATATCTGACTTTGTGCTGATGGCTATGCTTATTTCAATTAGCTCCGCTTCGGCGCGAATGGAATTTTGCGCTACATCAAGGATGTTAAGGGAAATTTCCGGCAGCATCAGTCTTGATATTTTGCAAGGATTCCGTCAATATCGTCAACAGTAAGACGGCCGTAAACATCCTCATTTATAGTAAGTACGGGGGCAAGACCGCAAGCGCCTATGCAGCGGCAAGCTTCAAGAGAAAATTTTCCGTCGGGAGTGCATTCTCCACCTACAATGCCGAGCTTTTCCATAAGCTTGTTGTAAATGTCGCCGGAGCCTTTAACATAGCAAGCTGTGCCAAGGCAAACCGAAATCTTGTATTTTCCCTTTGGATAAAGCGAGAACTGAGAGTAAAACGTAACAACTCCATATACTTTTTCAAGCGGGATGTCAAGTTCTTCCGCAATTATGGTTTGAACCTCAATGGGAAGATAGCCATAAATTTCCTGTGCTTTTTGAAGTATGGGCATTAAAGCGCCTTTATCTTCTTTCATTTCGGCAATTACTTTTAAAAGCTTTGCCTTTTGCTCTTCCGTGCCCGTAAAGGGAACCGTTTTTTTCTGCAAGCCCATTTTAGAACCTCCTTGAAATTGTGCGTTAAAATTCGGCAAAAAACCTTATTAACTAAGAGCTTTTTACTTTGTTACAATATTAACATTATATCACAAGCCTTAAAAAAAAGCTATAAAAATATCTTACTAACAACCAGATATTCTTTTGTATATTTTACACAAAACGACATCGTTTTGGTATATATTATAGATAAAAATGAAGTGTTTATGTTTTGCTGTTTGAATTATTTGAGATTAAGTGTTATAATTAAAAATACCAACGAAAGGGGAGGCTGCTTTTGCATGACCGTCAATGATATTAAAAATTATCTTGAAGCAAATGTGCTCTGCGGCGAGGAATTGCTTTCGCACGAAGTGCATACGGCTTGCGGCTGCGATATGATGAGCGACGTTCTTGCTTTTGTAAAAGACCAATCCGTCCTTCTTACAGGACTTTGCAATCCCCAAGTGATACGAACCGCCGAGATGATGGATATAGTATGCGTGGTTTTTGTCAGGGGAAAAATTCCGGACCAATCAGTAATTGAACTTGCGCGCGAAAGAGGAATAGTTTTGCTTTCAAGCAAAATGGGAATGTTCAAGGCCTGCGGAATTTTATATGAAAAAGGTCTGCACGGGGGTGTGAACAGTTGACGGATGCAATAAAACTTAAATACATAGTTTCACCGGATGATTTTACACGCGCAGGAGAGGCGTCCAGCGACGTAAAAGGAAAACTTAAAAAAATGGGGATTGAGCCCGAAATTGTAAGAAAAGTTGCCATAGCAATGTACGAGGGCGAAATAAATATGGTCATACATGCAAACGGCGGAACGATTGACGTTGAAATTACTCCTTCGGAAATAACAATGGTTTTGGCTGATACCGGCCCCGGGATAAAAGATATTGAACAGGCTATGCAGGAAGGCTTTTCAACAGCGCCTGACAATGTGCGTTCCCTTGGTTTTGGAGCTGGGATGGGCCTTCCGAATATGAAAAAATATTCCGATGAAATGGATATACAAACTCAAATAGGCGTAGGCACAACGGTTACCATGAAAGTTTACATCAAATAAAACCTTATTAACAATATTGCGTAAAAAGGAGGCTTTCCTGTGGAAGGGCCATTTTTTAATTCTGTCCAGTTGGATAAAGAACGCTGCAAGGGCTGTATAAACTGCATTAAGCGCTGCCCGACACAGGCGATTCGTGTAAGAAATGGAAAGGCCGCAATTATAAAAGAATTTTGCATAGACTGCGGGGAATGCATAAGGATTTGCCCGCATCATGCAAAGCTTGCTGTTTATGATTCCCTTGAAGTGATTAAAAATTATGAATACACGGTTGCGCTTCCGGCACCTTCGCTTTACGGACAATTCAATAATTTGGATGATGTCAATATAATTTTAAGGGCGCTTAAAGAAATCGGCTTTGACGATGTTTTTGAAGTCAGCGCCGCTGCCGAAATAGTTTCGGCAACATCAAGGGAATATGTTGAGACTCATCCGGAGAAAAAGCCTTTTATTTCATCTGCCTGCCCGTCTGTTGTAAGACTTATAAGGGTTAGGTTCCCGAATCTGATTGAGCATCTTTTGCCGATAGCCGCACCGGTAGACCTTGCGGCAAAAATTGCAAGGGAAAGGGCAATGGAAAAAACGGGGTTGCCATCAGAAAAAATAGGGATAGTTTTTATTTCTCCGTGTCCTGCTAAGGTTTCGGCGGCAAAATCTCCATTAGGACTTGATTTTACCAATATTGATGCTGTTGTTGCAATAAAAGATGTTTATCCGGTGTTGTTGGGGCATATGAAAAATGCCGCACAAGGCGGCGAGGAGCTTTCTTTTTCAGGTAAAATAGGAGTCGGCTGGGGAGGAAGCGGCGGAGAAGCCGGCGGGCTTCTGACAGACAGCTACCTTGCCGCAGATGGGATTGAAAACGTAATAAAAGTGCTTGAAGACTTGGAGGACCAAAAATTTTCATCCCTTGATTTTATTGAGCTTAATGCTTGCAGCGGCGGATGCGTTGGCGGAGTGCTTACGGTTGAAAATCCTTATGTGGCAAAGGCAAAGCTCAAAAGGCTTAGAAAGTATCTCCCTGTGGCAAAATTTCATCAAGGGGATACTGAACTTCATGGGGAATATTGGGATACAACAATAGAATACCAGCCTGTTTTCAAACTTGGTTCGGATGTAAAGGAAAGCATTGCTCTTATGGCAAGGGTTGAGGAGCTTTGCGAAAAATTTCCCGGCCTTGACTGCGGGTCGTGCGGAGCTCCAAGCTGTAAAGCTCTTGCCGAGGATATAGTTAGGGGAGTTGCAAGGGAAAGCGATTGCGTGCATCTTTTAAGGCAGTATATACACAAGCTTTCGGATGAAATTTCGATGCTTGACAATAAAAAGGAATGATGAGGTACAAATTATGCTTTTAAAGGATTTTTTAGACAAAAAGATATTTGCAGTACTTAATGAGGGCAAGGATTTGGATAGGGAGCTTACAAAGGTCTTTTGCTGCGACCTTTTGAGCATAGCCATGTCAAAAGCCCCGTCCGGTTCGGTTTGGATAACTGTGATGGGGAATGTTAATGCGATAGCGGTAAGCGTTTTGGCGGAAATTGGCTGCATAATTCTTGCTGAGGATGCAAATCTTGATGAAACGGCGTTTGCAAAAGCCAAGGAGCAAGGTGTAACCGTACTTAAAAGCAGTTCGCCGATATTTGATACCGGGCTTATTGCCCATAATTTATTAAATGGTTAGGCTGTCATATGATTTCCACATACATTCATGCCTTTCACCATGCGGCGATGATGAAATGCTCCCGTCAAATATAGCAGGCATGGCATTTGTAAAAGGATTGGATGTTATAGCCTTGACCGACCATAATTCCTGCAAAAATTGTCCTGCCGCATTAGCGGCGGCAGAAAGGCAGGGGATATCATTCATTCCGGGAATGGAGCTTTGCACATCCGAGGAAGTGCATGTGCTGTGCCTTTTTCCTGTTTTGGAAAAGGCAATGGCATTTGATAGATATGTGGAAAAAGAAATCCCTCCGATAAAGAACAATGAAAAAATATTTGGCCATCAGCTTATAGTAGACGAAGATGACAACGAAAAAGGCAGGGAACCTTTTTTGCTTATAAATGCTTCAAATATATCATTTGATGAAGTTTATACGCTTGTCAGCGGCTTTGGCGGAATAATGATTCCTGCACATATAGATAAAGGCTCGAATAGTCTTTTGTCAAATTTGGGATTTATACCTCCCGAAAGTCGGTTTAAATGTGCGGAGTTAAGTGATTTAAGCAAATTGAGCAGACTTTTGGAGAAGCATGAATATTTGAGAAAATGCAAAATAATTTCAAATTCAGATGCACATTTTCTTGGAGATATAAATGAGCCTGTAAATTTTATTGAGGCACGCTCCAAAAAGCCAGAGGATATTTTAGATGCGCTTTCAGATTAAAGGCCGCCGTGCAAAATATACGGCGGTCTTGTGTTATGCCTTAAATTTTATGGGTGAAAATTTTTCGGTAAGTGATTGCATTGATATAAAAAGGATTGACAATATTATTATGTAAATTGAGGCATAGAAGAAATCGTTTTGCGGGTTTAAAAAATATATTGCCAGATTTGAAAATTGCCAGCTTGCTGCTCCGCAGAAGATAGGGATGAGTATAAATCCGCAAAAATCAAATTTAATTCCTGTCGCTTTTGTTACGGCTATAACTCTAACCAAATTGCAGATGATGTTGCTTGAAAAATATGAGATTATTATTCCGTTAAAGCCAAAAATAGGGACGAATATTGCAACTGCCGTAATTCTTATTATATATTCAATTGCGGAATTTACGGTTGAAAAATTCTGCATTCCAAGGCCTTTTAAAATGCTTTCAAATATTATTTCCATGTAGATAAATGGTATTACAGGGCACATGATTTTTAGGGTGTTGCCTGCAAGCGGGTCGCTGCAAGCAAGATTTCCTATACGTTCTCCACAGGCAAAAATGGCGAATGCCACAAGTACTGCCCATGAAAAGCTTTTTTGCATGGCGTTTTGTGCAAGGTTTTGAATTTTGTCATTGTTGTGTGCCGAATTATGCCTTGCGATTTCAGGAACCAAAATGCATGAAAGGCTTTGCAAAATGACCGATGGGAAAAATATCACAGGGAATATTATCCCCTCCAAAATACCGTATTCGGCAAGGGCCTTTTCGGTTGAACCACTGTAATTTTTAAGAGCAAGAGGAACAATAGCTTCATTGGTGCTGCTTAGAACAACAAAAATATATGCGTTCAATACAATTGGCAAAATCGCTTTTAGATATTTCGGCAAGGATATTATGCTTGCTTTGTTTTTGCATGGATTTGATTTTATATAAATCAGAAATGAAATGCAAAGATATGAGCAGCTTATTATTTCACCGATTACAATGCTTGCGGCAATTGCATTTAAAATATCGGTTTTGCGGTTTGGTATCAAGAATTCGGCGCACAGGAAAATCACAAGGGCTTTTGCTGAAAATTCCATTAAATCAGATAAACAAGGTTTTTTTACCATTCTTTTTGCGTGAAAAAAACCTTTAAGACATGAGCCTGCTGTTGCTATCGGCAGGGAAAGTGCCATAAGTTTTATTGCGGTGGCTGAAGATTCGCCGTCAAGGTACTTTGCACCTATTCTGGAAGCAAAGGCAAAAATTGAAAGGGCAAAGGTAAAGCTAAGTCCCAAACCAAACCAAAGTGAATAAAAGGCTATTTTGTTTGGGTTGCCATTTTTTTTGCCTATTTCCTCGGAAACAAACCTACTTGTTGCCGTAAATACATTGCCGTTTGAAAGAGTTATTATAAATGCGTAAAAAGAGTAAATCAGCGAAGCTATTCCCATTGCTTGTGAGCCGAGTTTTTTTGTTATAAAAATGTTAAGCAGCAGCGACATTGCTTGAAGAAAAATTGATACGGCGGCAAGAATTGCCGTATCCCTTTTAATGCCGGAATTATTTTTAAAATTCATTAAAACTCCCCTTTGAATTAACTGCTAAATTTTATGTTGCAATAGTACGGCATATGTTTTTATTCATTAGCTAATTTTAAGGAGTCAATAATATTTGCGATTTTTATTGAGATGTCCGAAATTCATGATATTCAATCTTTGACAGTTAAAAAAATAAAAAAACCTGTAAAGCCATCATTTAAAATGCTTTGCAGGTTTTTGTTATTTTTATAATTTTTAATTAACAAATGGTGAACAATGATGTAATGTGTAAAATATGGTTAAATATAAGAATGGACGGTCAGTTGCGTCAAATATAAAAAAGAAAAATCTTCTTAATGGACTTTAGACAGCAGAGAAAAAAACGCAAAACTGCAGAGGCGGCATTAAAGCCGGTTCTCACTGATGATAAACTGCAAATACGTAACAGAGAACTTGAACGCGAGATTGCCGAACTGCAGTGTGCAAATGATATTTTAAAGGATGCACTTGGTTTTTTCGCAAAAGACCGGAAGAAGTAAAAACAGCAGAGCGGCATCTATTTGTACAGAAATTTAAATAAAAGTATACCGTAAAAGAATTCGGATATTACAATACCCGGCGAATCACAAGCTTTAATCCGGGCGGATTGCCGCCTTTGGCTTATAGAAAGAGAAAGCTTATCTGCAAATTGGCAGCGTGATATTGCCGCACCTTTGACAGAACGCCGTAAAAAATGCCGGCACAAATCGTAGAGGGCGAAGGGAACTCAAAAATATGCCGAGTATTTGCCCTCGAAAAGCTGCATTATAGCATTTTTTACGGCAACCTGTAAAGGGCAAGCCGCCTTCGGCGGTACTGGTTTGCTTTAGGCTCGGAAAATCTAAAAATATGCCGTTGGATTTTGGGTGTTTTTCGACTGCACATTTCTTGACAATTTCAAATTTTTTCATAAATATAGACTCCTATCGTTACAGATATGATGTCTGCCATAGTTCTTATGATTAAATCAGCAATATCTGATTCGAAGACCAAAGTAATGAAAAAATTGAAAAGAAAAAGGTTAATTCCAAAGACTATAATTCCAAAAAATAGTGATTTCACTATAGGAGATTCTATCTTAATGCCTTGCCCAAGAAATAAATACAAAACCCCTATCCAGATGCCTAATGCAACTGCCCATATCATTGTTCCTAACGGATTAGCAGTAAAAGAGGAATAAATATGAACTATACTATAACAAAATACTCTCAGTGACAGGAAGCATACAGGTATTGCCATTAATGGCGCAATGTTAAAATTAATGTGCACTTTCCATGACAATTGGGTATCTGCAGCAACAAATTTTCCTAACAGCAATCCTAAAAATACAAGTGATATTCCATCCACTATTGGATAAGCAAAAAGTTCGGCCAGCGATGTGCTTGAAACATGAGGTAAAGGCTCAAATAAGTATATGCCCCACATCACGCAGAATAAAAAACCGAACATTAAACCTTTCTTAATTTTTGTTCCTGGTAGACGACCCTGAATTATGACGAATACTACCGCTAATAGAAAATAGGTTATTAGTGCGTAAATCGTAAAAGAGGGGATTAATAATCCTGCTTTGACTATTGCACTCGGAGGAAAAGGATTACTACCGCTTGAAGGGATAAAAGCCTGCAGTATCAATCTAAATATTGTTGCTGATAATGCTACTAAAAATAGCGTCAACCACCTTTTCTTATTAATTTCAAAAATAATTAATTTCATAGAGTTTAACCTCCAGTCTAAATTTTAAATCTATTACGAGTTAATAACTTTTTTCATCTTGTCCATATTAAAATTATATCATAGAGTTTGAAACATCTTCCATCCGATGCTTATAAAGTAGATTAAAAATGCTGTAATAAATATACCTAACAACAAAATAATCCAGCGATACACTGCATCACTTATAAGTTTCTTGCCTCTGGAAAATGCTGTTGATATTGCTGAATACCACACGAAGTCCAAAAAAATGTGCCACATGAAAAAGAACAAAACACCACTTAAACCTAAACATACGACTGTGGTATTGATTCCATCCCAGTTGATGCTCACCAGAGAATGAAGTAGGGATTAGTAGTACTTACAAGTGCTCCCGCCAATACAAGATTACTCATGCCTGCACTATTCCCTGCTCTTTGGCTCTCCAAAGAAACTGATTTATATATACCAGATTTTATCATTCCATACCACATCCATGCAATGGAAGCACCGCCAAATAGTCCGATAAGTCCTGCAACTGTCGGATTAGCGAAAAAATCTTTAAGTCCGAATGTCATGATGATAATTAGATCATGTTCACACTAATATTGCATCTATAATCATAGCGAAATAGATGTAACCAGAAAACATAACATCGAGCTTATCATAACGCGTAAAAATTCTCCTGAAGCGCTTTAATCGAAGGAAATAACGTTCAATTTCATTTCTTTTCTTATAACGCTCCTTATCATAATCCCAGGGATCCTTACGGTTTCTTTTCGGAGGAACAACAGGAATAAAACCTTTTTCAACGGCTTTGGCGCGCATTGAATCCCCTTCATAAGCTCTATCCATAAGTATGTATTGTTGTTCTGCCAAACGCATAAAACGTTCAAGAAGCAATTCTCCCTCAGGTGCATCGTGTGCATTTCCGCCAGAAAGAGAAAAAGCTACAAACGAACGGTCAGATGCGGTAACCATATGAATTTTGGTGGTAAGTCCGCCTCTTGATCTTCCGATGCTTTGTCTGCCTTCTTTTTTAAAACCCCCGTGCCATCGGGGTGAACCTTGACAGTTGTACTGTCAAGGCATACATTT
>JAJUHO010000151.1 GCA_029267825.1 Oscillospiraceae bacterium | reverse complement strand
CTTTTCCAAAATATCAACAACGTTTGCAACGGTAGAACGTTTTTGCCCTATTGCAACATAAATGCATATTACATCCTTGTCATGCTGGTTGATTATGGTATCAAGCGCTATTGCGGTTTTTCCAGTCTGACGGTCGCCTATGATAAGCTCACGCTGGCCCCTGCCTATGGGAATCATTGAGTCAATTGCCTTAATTCCCGTTTGCAAAGGTCTGTTTACAGACTGTCTTGTAATTATTCCGGGGGCTATCCTCTCAATAGGATATGTTTCCTTTGTGTAGATAGGTCCCTTGCCGTCTATGGGTTGTCCGAGAGCATTTACAACCCTGCCAAGCATTTCCTCTCCGACCGGAACGGAAACAATCCTGCCGGTACGCTTTACGGTATCCCCTTCTTTTATATCCTTATCGGAGCCAAGCATAACGGCTCCGACAAAATCCTGTTCAAGGTTCAAAGCCATGCCGTAAATGCCGCCTTCAAATTCAAGCAGCTCGCCGGACATGCACTTTTCAAGCCCGTGGATATTGGCTATTCCGTCGCCGATTGTAACAACGGTGCCCACATCCGCAAGCTCAATCTTAGAACTGAAATTTTTTATTTCCTGTTTAATCAAACCTGCTATTTCATCTGGGCGTAAATTCAATTTTTACACCTTCCTTTATGATTATTTAAACAACAACGGACTTTAACTGCCTGCCAAATGCTTCAAGCTTTGACTTTACGCTTGAATCCATCTGCATATTGCCGTAATTTAAAATTATCCCGCCTAAAATCGAAGGCTCGACTTTTTCGACAAGATTTATTTTTCTTCCCGTAACGGCCTCAAGTTTTTGGCAAAGTCTTGCCTTTACTTCCGGTTTCAAAGGCATGGCAACCACGGCGGCAACTTCAATTATTCCGCTGTGTTCATTTATGGCATCTTTAAAAGCCCTTAAAATTCCGGAAAAATTACGTATCCTGTTCTTTGAAACAAGCACGCACAAGAAATTGAATACCGTATCCGAAATCCTGCCCTTAAAAATCCTTTCAAGCGCCGCCATTTTTTCACCTGTGGCAAGCGAAGGCGAAGAAAACAGCTTTACCAGCTCAGGATTTGACTTAAAAACCTCATCAAGTCCTTCAAGCTCATCAGCAAGCAAATTAAGGGAATTTTCTTCCAAGCCTATTTCAAACAGCGCCTTGGAATAAACATTTTCAACAGTACCCGTCATTTTTCTTCACCCAAATTCGCAATAAAATCCTCTATAAGCTTATCGTTGTCATCGGCTTTAAGCTCTTTTTCAACTACTTTAGAGGCAACGGCAATGGCAATTTCGGAAATTTCATCCTTAATTTGATTTGCCGCCCTTTTCTTTTCGCGTTCAATTTCACTATTTGCCTTTGAAATTATATTTTCAGCCTCGCTCTTGGCGGCAAAAATAATTTCATCCGAGCGCGACTGCGCTTTTTTTGTGGCATTTTTTATGATTTCGGCGGATTCTTCCTTAGCTTCAAGCAGTTTCTTTGAATAATCGGCTTCAAGGGCAAGAGCATGTTCCTTTGCCTTATCAGCCTCTTCATAGGTAGAAGAAATCTCCTTTTGGCGTTTTTCAAGAAATTCGTTTACCCTTCCGAAAAGAAAATGCCTTAAAATCAAAAATAAAATCAAGGTATTGCATAGTGTAAACACTATGGTGCCTTTATCGATAGAGAGAAAATCCAAATGCATTTTTGCCTCCCGCGGATTCTGCCGCTCTCAGCGCCATTGGGCGCCGGAAAATTTTAAGACCTTAGCCTGAAATTTTCCCGATAAACGGATTTCCGAACAAAAGGATAAGAGCCACCACGAAACCGTAAATACCGGTTGATTCCGCAATTGCGCAGCCTATGAACATTGTTCTTGTAACATCTCCTTGAGATTCCGGCTGGCGGCCTATTGCCTCGCAAGCCTTTCCTACTGCAAAACCTTCACCGATACCAGGGCCTATTCCGGCTATCATTGCAAGTCCTGCTCCTATTGCGGATGCTCCCAATACTATTGCTCTTTCAAGTTCCATAACTTAAATCCTCCAATGTAATATTTTGTTGAAATAAAAAAATTAAAAACTCACTCATCTCTGCTGTCAGGCATGGCATTGCCAACGTTAGCCATGGTCAGCATGATAAAAATAAATGCCTGCATAAAGCTTGAAAAAAGGTCAAAATAAACAGAAAGCACAGCAGGTATCCCGATTGTAGTTATCGGTATCCCTATACCTATCGCCTTGCTTATTGAGCCAAGTGCATAATACAGCAGCGAAGTTATAACCATACCGCCTGCAATATTTCCAAAATGACGGAATCCCATTGAAAGCGGTGTTGCAAATTCGCTTATTATGTTAAGCGGCGTCATAAACGCAATAGGTTCGGTATAGCCTTTAAAATAGCCCAAAAAGCCGTTGTACTTGAATTTGTTGTAAGTAATCAGAATAAATGTTATCAGCGCCCAAGACATTGTAACATTTATATCGGCAGTCATGGAACGAAGTCCCAAAAGGCTTACAAGGCTTCCGCATATTGAAAGCGTAAATAATGCGGCAATATACGGAGCATAATTCAAGTGCTTTTTGCCCATGGTGCTTTTTACAAGGTTGTTTACGGTAGTCACAATCATTTCGGCAACAAGCTGCTTTTTGGTTGGAATTTTCTTCATGTCATGCGTCATCCACAGGACAAGAATTGTAACGCCAGCAATAATCATCCAGCCGATAATAGTGCTTTCCGTAACATTAAGCCCACCAAATATAGGAATGGTAAAGGCTATTTTTGGCCCGGTTACATCACCCATTCTTATCCCCCTTTCTTTTAAATGTCAAGAAACTTGGAAAAATTCCTTTTATAAAATAAATCAGCTTGGGGTAAAAGAGCGGAATTGCCACTCCAAAAACACTCAAGCATGATTTAAACCTAAAAGAAAGAACAAACGCGGCCGCAATAATCAAATACCTTAAAAGATATCCCGAAAGCATATGTGCCTTTGCGTTTTTCTCACTCCTTCCGGCAAGATACCTTCTCACCGCATTTCCGGAAAAAGTTCCAAGCAGATAAAGGTTTGCAAAAAGCACAAGTGTGCCCAAAAGAAGTCCAAGAGCCATCCTTAATGTAAATCCCACAAAGGCCGCAGAAACAATATATACAATAAAATCAAAAAAAACGGCAAAAGGAACAAGCATCAGGATTTCATTCTTTATCTCTCTGTCCATCCGGATTTTCCCCTTTCGCCGTATTATTTTTATTTATATCCCTTAAAATATTTCTTGCGTATGCAAAAACATCAACACCAGACCAAAGCAGGGCCAAAAGAATAAAAAGAACAAAAATCCCATCGCCAAGCCCGAATTTTTCCTTTAACACTCCCGCCGCAAATATGCAAATTACGAATGGCAGCACTGCGGCAAAAACAAGCTGCAATCCAATGGCAAAATACTTCATCGAAGAAATAAATTTCTCCATAAAATACCTCTTTTCTGCCTGCATTTATATTATAACAAATTTCTATAAAAAATAAAATAGCTTTTTGTAATTTTTTGATTTATTTCAAAAAAATTTTATATATGTGAATACAAAATGATAAAATATTAACAAGAAATGGTCACAGCTTAATTCGCAATTTAATAAAAATGCAGCCAAAACAACCTGTTTTGACCGCATCCAAAAGTTCAAATTTTTTTCTTATATAAAAGATAAATCTCACATACACACAATATTGTGTATCGCGCCAATCCAAACTACAACATAAAAAATCATTCAACTTGCGATTGCGTCAATTATTATGTTTTTAACATTTGCAACATTTGTTTCCAAGACTTTTTTTCTAAGCGCTTGAACGTAAACAGGCGCTACCGAAAGCTCGTCTATTCCCATGCTTAAAAAAGTTTCCGTAAGGGATAAATCAGATGCAAGTTCGCCGCATATGCCAACCTTTATGCCGTTTGCATGAGCGTTGTCTACAGCCATTTTAATCATTCTCAGGATTGCTTTGCAATCCGGGTCGTAAGTTTTGTGGAAAGTTGTACTTTGCATTCCTGATGCAAAAGTGTACTGCATTAAATCATTTGTGCCTATGCTGAAAAAATCAGCTTCCCTTGCAAGAATATCGCTTATCATGACCGCAGCCGGAGTTTCAATCATAAT
>JAJUHO010000054.1 GCA_029267825.1 Oscillospiraceae bacterium | reverse complement strand
GACCAATGGGCAACAAACAATTCTACTAAAATGTTTAATTTTTGGAACGGAAGCTCATCGACTGTAAATATGTCTTTAAGCCAGACCGTGACCGGACTTGAAGACGGAACTTATAAGGCATCATTTTCAATGGATGGCGAAAGCGGTACATCCATTACGCTTACAGCAGGAAGCGCAAGCATTCAGGGAACGGCGTCCGGCTGGAACAACTGGACAACATTTGAAACCGCTAATTTTAATGTTAGCGGCGGGAGCCTTGCAATTCAAATTTCCGGTGCCATTTCAGCTTCGCAATGGGGTGATGTTGACAATATAAAACTTTATAAGCTTGTTGAAAATACTGATACTCCTGTTCAGGCAGATATATTTGTAAAGAAAATATCAGGGCTTGGTTCTAATTTTATCCGTGGAGTGGATGTTTCCAGCGTAATTTCACTTGAAAACAGCGGAGTCAAGTTTTATAATTATGACGGCAATAAGCAGGATATTTTTAAAACCCTTTCCGAATCTGGAGTTAATTATATTCGCGTAAGAGTGTGGAATAATCCCTATGATTCAAATGGAAACGGCTATGGCGGTGGAAACTGTGACCTTGATAAGGCAATAGAAATAGGGAAAAGAGCGACTGCCAACGGGCTGAAACTTTTGGTTGATTTCCATTATTCGGATTTTTGGGCAGACCCCGGAAAGCAAAAGGCTCCGAAGGCATGGAGCGGAATGACGCTTGAACAAAAAAAGGATGCTCTTTACAATTACACAAAAATCAGCCTTGAAGCCTTGATTGCCCAAGGTGTTGACGTTGGAATGGTTCAAATAGGAAACGAAACCAACAATGGCATAGCTGGTGAAACAAGTTTTTCTAATATGTGCCAGCTTTTCAAAAAAGGAATAGAGGCCGTTCACGATGTTGAAAGCGAAAGCGGAAAAGAAATTCTTACCGCCCTGCATTTCACCAATCCTGAAACTTCCGGCAGGTACGCAAACCTTGCGGCATCATTAAATGCCAACAATGTTGACTATGATGTGTTTGCAACATCGTATTATCCGTTTTGGCATGGAACACTTTCTAATCTTACAAGCGTGCTTAAAAATATAGCCGATACTTACGGCAAATATGTAATGGTTGCGGAAACATCATACTCTTATACTTCTGAGGATGGTGATGGCTGGGAGAATAGCGTTCCCAAAAGCGGGCAGCAGCTTGATTACTCCATAAGCGTTCAGGGACAGGCAAATTCTTTGCGCGACGTGATGAATGCGGTTGCTCAAGTTGGACAAAAAGGACTTGGTGTATTTTATTGGGAACCTGCATGGATTCCCGTTCCGGGCTCAACGCTTTCTGCAAGGCAAGCGCTCTGGGAACAATACGGCTCCGGCTGGGCATCAAGCTATTCGAGCGAATATGACCCCGATGATGCGGGAGTATGGTATGGCGGAAGCTCTTGGGATAATCAGGGACTTTTTGACTTTGACGGCAAGCCCCTGCCTTCGCTTAAAGTTTTTAAATATGTTTATACTGGAGCAGAGGCTGCACTTGAAATCGACCATTTTGAAGAAATAAGCCTTACTTTTAATTATGGCGATACGATTGTTTTGCCGGATACAGTGACGGCAGTATATAATGACGGCACAGAAAGCGATGTTGCGGTTTCATGGAATTCCTCACAGCTTCAAGCAGCGCAAAAAGGCGGTGCAGGAGTATATACAATTTCCGGAACAGCTGGTGGTAAAACGGTTTATTGCAAGGTTACCGTGCTTGCTTATAATTATGTAAAAGATTATAGTTTTGAAAACGGCGGTGCGGAATGGACACTGACAAATAACGGTTCAGGTTCGGTTTCAATTAAATCTGATGCTAATAATGCTTATACAGGCAGCTATGTTGTGCATTTTTATTCTGCTTCTGGAAATGTAAATTTTGACGTTTCACAAACTATAACAGGCCTTGAAGACGGATACTATGATTTTTCGGCCTTTATGCATGGGGGAAGTGCCGATGAGCAAAGCAACTATATCTATATTGAGTCAAACGGCAAAAAAACAACTGCCGCAATGAGCGTTACCAAGTGGAAAGAGTGGAAGAATCCAAAAATTTCAAAAGTTTACGTTTCCGGAGGAACTGTTACAATAGGCGCACATGTTGAAATCGCTACCGCCGGGGCGTGGGGTGCACTTGACGACTTTGTGCTTAATTATATAGGAAAAACCACTGGCGGCGGAAATTCAAACGGGGGAGAAAATAACAGTGGAAGCAATGGAGGCAGCGTAAATAATTCTTCAAATCCTTCATCGAATTCTTCAAAGACACAGTATGAAAAGTTTTGGGATAATGCAAAAGAAACATTAAGCAATACTAACGATGGCAAGACTGCTGAATTTAAAATGGAAAACACTTCAAAGGTTCCAAAGGAAATTTTTGAAAGCGCAAAGGGCAGGAGTATAGAGCTTGTGTTTAAATTTGACGGCTACAGTTGGACGGTAAACGGCAAAGATATCGGCAGTGGTTTTGGAGATACCAATTTAAGAGTTAATTACGGCGATGACGATATTTTTGTTCCGGAAATGGTTCAAGAGCTTGCCAAAGGCAATGAATACGAGCAAATGCAGCTTGCCCATGACGGAAAATTTGGCTTTAATGCAAAATTAAATCTCTTTGCCGGCAAGAAATATTCAGGAAAGTATGCAAACCTTTATTATTACAACAATGATAATTCCAAATTTGAATTTATCGGCAGCTATCTTGTTGATGAAAAAGGGTATGTTGAACTTGAATTCTCACACGCATCAAAATATGCTTTGGTTTATACAAGCAAACCGGCCAATTTGCTTTCTGCCGGAGAGGCTGTATTGGACAATGCGACTGTAATAATAAGGAGTGGCGGTATATCCAACGATATTATAACTTCTCAAAGTAATTTTAATTAACTAAAATCCTATTATGGAACCAAGTGCTTGATTTTGTGGTAAATATTATTAATGACATGAGAATATTAAATATTTAATAAGATATAGGTGGCTTGTTATGAAGAAATATAATATCAAACTTGGAGCATTATGGATAATGGCCGGCCTTTGTTCTGCTTTTTTATTTGGATGCGGAGGGATAAATAAAATGTCTACGAAAGAAACTATTGGTGAAGTAATTACATTTCCACTTCCGGATGGCCCCGAAGAAGCTGATGTAGATGTTGAGCCGGTTGCAAACATCTCCGATGATTTTATCAGGGGCATGGATGCATCTTCAGTACTTGCTCTTGAAAACAGTGGAGTTACTTATTATAACTATGAAGGAAAAGAGCAAGATGTCTTTATGACTTTGGCACAGTCTGGTGTAAATTACATACGTCTGCGAGTATGGAATGACCCATATGATGAAAACGGAAACGGATATGGCGGCGGCAATAATGATGTTCCAACTGCTATTGCACTTGGAAAGAGGGCAACCAAATATGGTATGAAGGTATGTATTGATTTCCATTATTCCGACTTTTGGGCAGACCCTAAAAGACAACATGCACCAAAGGCATGGAAGGGCATGAGTGTTGAAGAAAAATGTGACGCGCTATATGAATTTACAAAAGAAAGCCTTGCAAAAATGCTTGATGCAGGTGTAAATGTGGGGATGGTGCAAATCGGCAATGAAATCAATAAAGGTATGTCCGGTGAAGTATCCCGGCCTGCGGTAATAAAACTTTTGCAATCAGGAAGTCGAGCAGTCCGTGAAATATCCAAAACCTACAAAAAAGATATTCAGGTCGTTGTACATTATACAAATATTAAGAATAATCAGGAAATAGATAGTATAGCTTCGGACCTGTCGGAGGCTGGTCTTGATTATGATATTTTTGCATTGTCTTATTATCCTTTTTGGGATGGCACAATGAAAAATATGCAGACTGTTGCAAAAAACATTCAGGAGAAATACGGTAAAAAAGTTATGATTGCAGAAACCTCATATTGCTATACTTCTGAAGATGGTGACGGCTTCGGGAATAGCTTGGTCGGCATAAATGACTTGGTTGAAGGTTACCCTGCAACCGTACAGGGACAGGCTAGCATGATTCGTGATGTCTGTGCAGCTGCAAATGAAGCTGGCGTTATAGGCGTGTTCTACTGGGAAGGGACATGGATTCCCGTTGGAAAAGCCACAGAGGATAATTCTCCTATTTGGGAAAAGTACGGAAGCGGTTGGGCAAGCAGCTATTCAGCTGGCTATGACCCGACGGATGCGGGCTTGTTTTACGGTGGTTGTTCATGGGATAATCAAGCAATGTTTGATTTTAACGGGCATCCGCTTGCATCATTAAATGTATTTAAGTACTTAAAATATGGTTCGTACACTAAAAATTCTTAAGATTGACAATAATTTAAGCAGGGTAAGGCTGCCTTGGACAATGCAAATAACCGAATATAAAAATCCCCTCCCACGCATTGAACGGGGAGGGGATTTTTTTAGTCTTGCTGTTTTTTAAGAATGAATTTCTTTACTTCCTTGTACAGCATATTTGCTTGGGCGGAAAGTTCTTCGCTTGTGGCGGCGCTTTCTTCGGCAGTGGCGGAGTTTGTTTGAACAACTACTGCGATTTGCTCTATGCCCTGATTGATTTGCGTTATTGCCATTGCCTGCGATGAGGAGGCATTGTCGATTTTTTCAATTGCATCCCTTATAAGCAGAGATTTTTGGGTTGCTTCTTCAAGGGAAGCAGCGGTATTTTCGGCTGTTTTTGAGCCTTCTGAAACAGCCTTTATTGAGTTTTCAATCAAGATTGCCGTTTGCTTTGCCGCATCGGCGGATTTGCTTGCAAGATTGCGCACCTCATCGGCAACGACTGCAAAGCCTTTTCCTGCCGTTCCGGCACGAGCCGCCTCAACTGCGGCATTAAGTGCAAGCATGTTTGTCTGGAAAGCTATTTCATCGATTACGTTTATAATTTTTTTAATTTCGGCAGAGGATTGCTTGATGTCTTCCATGGAGGAGAGCATTTTTTCCATTGAGGAATTGCTCTCCTCTATTTTTTCAACGGCGTCTTTTATGTATTCGGAGGCTTGCTTTACGTTTTTGGCATTTTGTGTTATTCCGTCGGAAATTTCGTTGATAGAGGCAGTAAGTTCTTCTATTACGCTTGCCTGTTCAGTTGCGCCTTGCGAGAGCGCCTGTGCGCTGTCGGAAACCTGGCTTGAGCCGGTTGATACTTGGCCTGATGCAGTTTCAATTCTTGAAATGGTTTTGTTAAGGGATTTTATTATGTGGGTGAGAGAGTCCTTAATTGGTGAAAAATCTCCGGTATAATCACGCTCAACTGAAATGTCAAGGTTGCGGTTTGAGATTTCATTCAAAATATCCGATATTTCCTTAATGTATGTATTTAAGGAATAAACTGTACTTTTAAGGCTTGCCGCAATTTCGCCCAGCTCATCATCGGAGGAAATGTTTATTTCGGAAGAAAGATTTCCCTCTCCCAAATCTTTTGCAAAATTGACTATTTCATTGACAGGTTTTAAAGCTTTGCGCAAAGATAAGCTTATAAATGCCACCATAAAAATAAGGGCAACAAAGGCGGAGGCAATTACCACATAAATTATTGTCTTTGAGGATTTAAGGACCTCATCTTTTCCAACAACGAAAGCGCTTAGCCATTTTTGTTCAATTCCTTGAATTTTAAGCGGGACAAAGATTTTATAAGCGTTTCCTCCGAAAATTTCATTTGCGCCCTCTGCTTCAAGTTCTGTACCTGCTGATATGGCGTCGAGTATTTTTTTGTCATCCGGATTGAACTGCGTGCCGAACAGTGATTTGTCAGCTGTATGTGTGACAAAGTTTGCATTGTTTGTAATAATGCAGGCATATGCGGTTTTGTATCCGTTGAGGTCATATTCAAGGTTGTTTATTTTATCTGTTAAAATATCTGTGTTTGCAACGCCTATAAACTTTCCGGAATCGTCAAAAATGGGATTGCTTATGGTTATAAGCCAAACCGTTTCGCCGTTTGAAAGTTCATAAGAATAAGGTTCTGTTATATGCGGCTTTAAAGTCTTTTTTGAAACAGCATAATATTCGCCTTCGTTGTATACGTCATAATCATTTAAAATATCGGTTTTTATGGAATTTCCATCCCTGTATGCATAATAAGAAAGCCCTTTTGGAGTGTCGTCGAAGTACATATTTGGTTCAAGCGCAACATAAGCGGAGAAAATTCTGTCATCTTCAAGGATTGAATAAAGTGCGTTTTTTATAAAATTTTCGCCTTGTTCCCTGCCGAGGGCTTTATACCGAGAAACTTCTTTTGCAAGGCTTTGCGCTTGGATTTGCATGGCATCAAAGTATTCTCCTGCGATTTGAGCATTTTCTTGCGCTAAAAGTTGGATTTGTCTTTCGGTAAATTTAGTTGTTAAGTCCGTAAGGGTAAAGACCAGAACAACGCATATCAATGTCATTACGGCGGAAATGATAATTGCCAGTTTTGCCGGAATTTTAAAAGCTATCTTTTTGGTCATTTTTGTTTTCATTGGTTTCCCCTCTTCCTTTTTTTAGACAAAATTAAATTATTTTTTAATTTTAGTTCCAACTTTTTTCTTTTCTTTATTTATATTAACATAAATACCAACAAATTTCAACAAAAATAATTGAAAGAAAGTTTTATTAAAATAAAAAGTAAACGATTAAAAAATCATATCTATACAAAACAGCAATAATGTCTTATTTTTAGATACTTTAGACTGTATGTAATATTTTGTTACACAAGGTTTTTTATGTATATTTCTTTTTAATGTTATAAGAGCTAAAATGTAATTGCCAAAAAGAAATGCATGCAACCCAAAAGATATTCTAAAAATTTAAAGAAAGGAAATTAAAAACGAATGTTATAGCGTTCGTTTTTAAAACGGTGGCTTTTATGTATTATTCAAGCGGCAATTACGAAGCTTTTGCACGGCCTGAAAAACCAAAAGATGTCGAGAAAAAATCTGCCTATATTGTAGGAACGGGGCTTGCCGGTTTGTCAGCGGCTTGTTTTCTCATAAGAGATGGTCAGATGTCCGGCGAAAAAATTCATATTTTAGAGGAAGGCCCAATGCCGGGTGGAGCTTGTGATGGTTATAAATATGAAGACCTTGGCTTTGTCATTCGCGGTGGAAGGGAAATGGAAAATCATTTTGAATGTCTCTGGGACCTTTTCCGTTCAATACCATCTATAGAAACCGATGGGGTATCTGTTCTTGACGAATATTATTGGCTCAATAAGCATGATCCGAATTATTCTCTTATGCGGGCAACCCAAAATTGCGGTGAAGATGCCCATACAGATGGTAAATTCGGTCTTTCTGAAAAAGGCGCAATGCAGATAATGAAGCTTTTTTTTACAAAAGATGAGGATTTATATGACAAAAGAATAGATGAAGTATTTGACGACGAAGTTTTCAATTCTAATTTTTGGTTGTATTGGCGTACGATGTTTGCTTTTGAAAACTGGCACAGCGCATTGGAAATGAAGCTTTACATACAGCGTTTTATTCATCATATAGGAGGACTTCCTGATTTTAAAGCCTTAAAGTTTACAAAATATAACCAGTATGAGTCGCTTATTCTTCCCATGATAAAATATCTTGAAGCCAATAATGTTGATTTTGTTTACAATACTAGGGTGGTAAATGTTATTTTTGAAATTTCCGGAAATAAAAAAATGGCAAAACAAATTGTTTGCGATTGCAAAGGAAATGAGAAAATTATAAATCTTACGGAAAATGACCTTGTATTTGTAACAAACGGAAGCTGCACTGAAAATTCGTCACTTGGCGACCATCACCATCCGGCTGAATTCAAATCCGAACCGGGGAAAGGCGGATGTTGGGAACTTTGGAAAAACATTGCCGTACAGGATCCTTCTTTTGGAAGACCGGAAAAATTCTGCACAAATACAAAAGCTACAAATTGGGAATCGGCAACGATTACTACCTTGGATGATCGAATTCCGCCATATATTCAAAAAATATGCAAAAGGGACCCTTTTAGCGGGAAGGTAGTAACTGGTGGAATAGTAACAATTAAAGATTCAAATTGGCTTATGAGCTATACATTTAACCGCCAGCCGCATTTTAAAAATCAGCCTAAGCATCAGCTTGTCGGATGGATTTATGGGCTTTTTACGGATGTTCCGGGCAATTATGTAAAAAAGCCTATGAAAGACTGCACCGGCAAAGAAATAACTATGGAATGGCTTTACCATCTCGGCGTTCCTGAAAATGAAATAGAAGATATGGCAGAAAATTCGGCAAACTGCATACCGTGCATGATGCCGTATATTACAGCATTTTTCATGCCGCGCAGAAAAGGTGACCGCCCTGATGTGGTTCCGGAGGGGTCTGTAAACTTTGCTTTTTTGGGGCAATTTGCTCAAACAAAACGCGATACTATTTTTACGACAGAATATTCTGTGCGCACTGCAATGGAGGCCGTTTATACCTTGCTTGATGTTGACAGGGGCGTGCCAGAGGTTTGGGGCAGCGTTTATGATATTCGTGTTTTGCTTGATTCAACCGTAAAACTTATGGATGGCAAAAAGCTTTCGGAAATGGATTTTGATTTTGGCAAAGGTAAAATAGGAAATGCAATAGCTAAAAAGGAAATAATTAAAAAGATAACCGAAAAGATTTCTGGAACTGTTATAGAAGATTTATTAAAAGAGTATAAATTGATTTGATTTTCAAATGAAATTTGCATAAAAAACTTCCGGCGCCGGTAAGAAACCAAAAGCGCCGGAAGTTTTATTTTTTATCACTTAAAGCAAATTTTTTAACGGCTTTTACAATCGGCAGAACGATTATCATTATGCCTATGCATTTATAAAGCGTTGTTGTAGAAATTGCTCCGATTATTAAAGTAAGGGCAGGTTTTCCGGATTTTTCTAAAATTTCCTTGGCATATAAAATATAAAGCATCGTATATACGCCAAAAGTATTTGTAAGGTTTCCTACTGCCGTGGCAATTAAAATAGACAAAGTTTCTTTATGTTTTGAATTTTTAAAAGCCTTGCATAATCCATGATAAACAAAATATGTAGTTATAGGTATAAGAATTCTTGGCAAAATTGAAACCAGCGGATTTACAAAAAACGGGTCTAAAATAGATGATGGCGAGGTTGCGGCAAGAAAAAGGCTTGCGCAGCCAAAAGACAAGGCAACGATAAATCCTTCCGGAAGGCCGAGCACCAGTGCGGTTATAATTGCTGGCACATGAGCTATGGTAATGCTGACTATCGGAAGACGTATCATTCCAATGGGCGTAAAGGCGAGAACAAGAGTAAGCGCAATCATCATGCCTGCCTCGGCAAGAGATTTTGTGGAAAGTTTTCCTTTTGTTAAATCTGGCATTTAAACCCCTCCATATTAAAAAAATAAAAAGATTTTATTACAATAGTAAATCATGTTTACTATTGTTATTATTTTAACATGTAATTTTTTAAAGTCAAGGCGGTATTTAAGAAAAAAATCAAATAAATGCTGACAAGAACATTTTTTTATGCTAAAATTAGGTAACAAAATTTTGAGGTGTTTTTAAATACTTGACAAAACCGGACATAAAAAATCGGGAACGCCCTTTTAAATTTTGGTATTATATAGATGCGGAGAGGATAATGGCATGGACTGGATTGATGGAATGCGCAACGCTATTGATTATATTGAGGAGCATTTGGCGGATGATTTGGAAATTGAGGATATTGCCAAATGCGCGTGTGTTTCAAGCTTTTATTTTCAAAGAGCGTTTGCAATGCTTTGCGGGTTTACGGTGGGGGAATATATACGCCGCAGAAGGCTGACACTTGCCGGAATTGAGCTTGTTTCAACTGATGAAAAAATAATCGATATAGCTTTGAAATACGGCTATGATTCTCCTGATAGTTTTACAAAAGCGTTCGTGCGTTTTCATGGTTCGGCTCCGTCTGCTGTGCGAAAGGATGGAGCAATGGTAAAATCCTTTGCTCCGCTAAAAATTAAATTTTCATTGGAGGGCGGTTCTGTTATGGAGTACAAAATTGTTGAAAAAGAGGCATTTACCGTAATGGGAGTTTCACGCAAATTTTCGTATGAAACATCTTTTGCGGAAATCCCTAAGTTTTGGGCGGAACATTATCAGGGCGACAAATGCAAGGTAGTGTGCGGGATGTATGGGGTATGCGTCGATATGGATGATGTTTCAAAAGAATTTGAGTACCTTATCGCGGATAATTATATTCCTTGGAACGAGATACCGGAGGGATTTAAAGCAATTACAATCCCGAAATTCACTTGGGCGGTGTTTTCTTGCAGAGGACCTTTGCCTAAATCCTTGCAGGATGTAAATAAAAAAATTTACTCCGAATGGTTCCCGAATTGCAAGGATTATGAAATTGCCGCAGGATATAATATAGAAATGTATTTTCCGCCGGAAAATTATAAAAACGGAGCAAACGACGAAAATTATTATTGCGAAATTTGGATACCGGTTAAGAAGAAATAATTTTGTTTAAAAAAATCCCTTCCTTTTATAAGGAAAGGGATTTTTTGTGGTATTTTTTATTTTTTTGCATTAAGCCTTTGCTTTAATTCTTGCTGTTTTTTAAAAAGCTCAAGCATTAAAACAGGTACGAAAGCAAGAATTACCGCATATAGGTATAGATTTGCCGGAAGTGATGCAAGCCCGAAAGCTGCCGTGACCGGCGGGATGAAAAGAACAAAGGCAATCATCAGTATTGATATTAAAGCGGCAAGAGATAGATTCCTGTTTGTAAAAATGCCTATTTTAAAGAGGGAATGGTTTGAACGCATATTGAACGAATGAACGATTTGCGTGAGCGAAAGAATGAAGAAAGCCATTGTCCGGCCGGAGGAAATATCATTTGTGCTTTTCCAGCCTATTAAAAATCCGGCAAGAGTGAGCATGGCAAACATTATTCCTTGAAGGACAATTCGAAACCCAAAGCCGTTTGCAAAAATATTTTCGTTTTTGGGTTTAGGCTTGCGTTCCATGATGTCTTTTTCAACGGGTTCAGTTCCAAGTGCTATTGCGGGAAGACTGTCGGTAACAAGGTTTATCCATAAAAGCTGCACCGAAAGCAACGGAGATTGGCGCCAGAAAAGCATTGCAAAAAATACGGTCAGGATTTCACCTATATTGGTTCCAAGCAAAAATCCAACAACTTTTTTAATGTTGTCATAAATCCCGCGCCCCTCATGCACGGCTTCGACTATTGTTGCGAAATTGTCATCCGTAAGCGTCATGTCGGCTGCACTTTTTGCGGCATCAGTTCCGGTTATTCCCATTGCACAGCCTATGTCGGCGGCTTTGAGGGCCGGAGCATCATTTACACCATCACCCGTCATGGCAACTACTTCGCCCTGCTTCTGCCAAGCCTTAACAATCCTTATCTTGTCGGATGGTGAAACGCGGGCATAGACGGAAATGTTTCTTACGCGCCTTTCAAGTTCTTCTTCCGGCATTTCAGCAAGCTCGCTTCCGGTGAGAGCCTCGTCGCCGTCGTTCATTATGCCAAGCTCCTTTGCTATTGCACATGCGGTCAGGATATTGTCGCCGGTTATCATTACCGGCTTAATTCCGGCTTTTCTGCATATTCCGACAGCCTCTTTTGCTTCCGGACGGGCAGGGTCTATCATGCCCACAAGTCCCATAAAATCAAGTCCGCTTTCAAGCAAATCCGGAGAAATTTCAGCGGGGATTTCATCAATTTCCTTGCATGCCACCGCAAGTATGCGCAAAGCCTGCGAACTTAATTCGTCAACATGGCGTTTGATTTTTTCCATGTCTCCCGAAATGCACTTTGATGAAAGCATGTCAAATGCGCCTTTTACGATAACAACATTTTTGCCGTCTATGCGGTTTACGGTAGTCATAAGCTTGCGTTCGGAATCAAATGGTATTTCTGCAAGACGCGGATAATTTCTGTCTATTTCGTCTTTTGGCAATCCGTTTTTATGGGCGGCAAGCACTATTGCGGTTTCTGTCGGGTCGCCGATATGCTTTTCTTTGCCGTTTTCAAAAATCACTTTGCCGTCGCAGCAAAGCGCCGCATAAAGCAAAAGCTTTTTTATTTCCTCCGAATTTTTTTCGCTTATATCTTCAAATAGTTCCGATTTTGCCGAAAAAGCCTTTACAAGCGTCATTCTGTTTTGTGTAAGGGTTCCGGTCTTGTCGGAGCATATCACCGAAGCACTGCCCAAGGTTTCTACCGCGGGAAGCTTTCTTATGATGGCATTCCTTTTAACCATGCGCTGGACGCCAAGAGCAAGAACCACTGTCACAATGGCGGGAAGGCCCTCCGGTATTGCTGAAACGGCAAGTGAAACGGATGTCATGAAGATTTCCAGAAGCTCCATTCCATCGAGCAGCCCCACAACAAACACTACGGCGCAAGCGGCAAGAGCGGTTATTCCAAGGTATTTTCCAAGAGCGGCAAGCCTTTGCTGCAAAGGAGTCTGCTCTTTTTGTTCTTCCGAGAGCAGATTTGCTATTTTTCCTATTTCGGTGTTCATTCCTGTTGCGGTTATGACGGCTTTTGCGCGGCCGTATGCAACCGAACAGCCTGAGTATACCATATTGTGCCTGTCGCCGATAG
>JAJUHO010000024.1 GCA_029267825.1 Oscillospiraceae bacterium | reverse complement strand
TTCTTGGTGAGGGTGAAGAGGTAAACCTTGAACTCTTGGATTTGTATGCCAAAATGAAAAAAGAAGGCGCTTCTAAGGAAGAATTTTTAAAAGAGGCTGTAAAAATTGAGGGGATTTATGTTCCTGCATTTTATGATGTCAATTATAATCAGGATGGAACAATAAAGTCTGTAATCCCTAAAAATGGTGCCCCGCAAAGGGTAAAAAAGAGGATAATAAAGGATTTTGATAATGTTTTCTATCCGGAAACCTTTGTGGTTCCATTTACGGAAACAGTGCACGACAGAGCAGTTGTTGAAGTTTTAAGGGGATGCATACGAGGATGCAGATTTTGCCAGGCAGGATTTATTTATAGGCCTTTCAGAGAAAAATCAATAGGGACAATTGTAAACGAAACAAAATCGCTTTGCGAATCTACAGGCTATGAAGAAGTTTCTCTTTCGTCTTTAAGTACAAGCGATTATTCGCAAATAAATCTTATGCTTAACGAATTGGTTGATTATACCGAAAAAGAAAAGATAAATCTTTCTCTACCGTCTACAAGAATTGATAATTTTTCAAAAGAGCTTCTTGAAAAAATAAGAACAGTAAGAAAAAGCGGGCTTACTTTTGCGCCGGAAGCTGGAACGCAAAGGCTTAGGGATGTCATAAACAAAAATATAACGGAAGATGAAATACTTTCGGCGTGCAAAACAGCCTTTGAGGGAGGATATACAAGTGTAAAGCTTTATTTTATGCTTGGACTTCCAACAGAAACTGATGAGGATGTAGAAGGTATAGCCGTTCTTGCCGAAAAAATAGAAAAACTTTTTTATTCTCTTCCAAACCGTTCCAAGGGAAGGCTTTCAATTTCAATAAGTGCGGCGACTTTTGTGCCTAAACCATTTACTCCGTTTCAGTTTGAACCACAGGCTTTGCCTGAAGAAATTAAAAGGAAACAAAGCATTTTAATTTCAAAAACAAATCCAAAGGTTGTTTCGCTAAGCTGGCATAAAACCGATATAAGCATCCTTGAAGCAGTCCTTGCAAGGGGAGACAGAAGGCTTTGTGATGCTTTATATAAAGCTTGGAAAAGCGGATGTGTTTTTGATGGCTGGGATGAATGTTATGATTTTTCAAAATGGAAAAGGGTTTTTGAAGAGCTTGGTATAGATATAAATTTTTATGCAAATAGAAAACGAAGTTATGATGAGATTCAGCCTTGGGATCATCTTGATTACTTTGTGTCAAAAGAGTTTCTTATAAGGGAAAATAAAAAGGCACATGATGGCATTCCAACGCCTAATTGCAGGATTTCTTGTTCCGGATGTGGAATAAATAAAGCGATTGGCGGTGCTTGTTTTGAATGATGTAAGGGCTGTTTTTGAAAAGCTTGATAGAGCAAGGTTTATTTCACATCTTGATTTGTCAAGGTGTATGCAAAGAGCTTTTAAACGTGCAGGACTGCCGCTTTGGTATTCGCAGGGGTTTAATCCGAGAGCGTACTTGATGTTTCCATTGCCTCTTTCGCTTGGTATTGGCAGCATATGCGAAGTCATGGATTTTACCTTTGTTGAGGATGTGGATTATGATGAAGCAAAGGATAAGTTGAATTCTGTTTTGCCTGATGGGATTAGAATTTTAAATGTAGGAGCTCCTGTTAAAAAGCATACGGAAATTGCAGCCGCAGTTTATGAAATTAAAATTTCCGATAACAATAATGATATCTTTTCGCTTTTTAATCAATTTATGAAACAGGATAAAATAGAAATCCAAAAACTTAACAAGAAAAAAGTTCCCATTCAAATTGATATAAAACCTCAAATAGAAGTCTTGGATATGATGTTTAAAGATGGACAAGCCATAATCAAATTAAAGCTTCCGGCAGGAACGCAGGAAAATTTAAATGTTAATTTGGTGCTTGAAGCTTTTCAGGATTTTATAAAAACTGAAATAAATGATGTTTTTGTTTGCCGTACGGAGATTCTTTGTTTTGATGGGAAAAAATTTTTCTAAAAATACTTGCTTTTTTTTCTGCAATATGTTATAGTATTAAAGCATTTAAAAACCCGCCCTTTAGAGGGCGAGATTTAATGCCGGCCTTTTTTATAGGGCAAGACATTAAAAAGGATAGTCCTCTGTCTTATGCTTTTGCATAAGGGTAAGAATATCTGAAAATTAAGGAGGAAATCAAATGGACGCTTTGAAGCTTATAAGCGAAAGCAGCTTAAAAAGCGAAGTGCCTGAACTTGTCATCGGTGATACCGTAAAGGTTCACGTAAAAATTAAGGAAGGCGACAAGTACAGAATTCAAGTTTTTGAAGGCACAATTATTGCCAAGAAGCACGAAGGTGTTTCTGAAACCTTTACCGTAAGGCGTGTTGCTCACGGCTGCGGAATTGAAAGGGTTTTCCCTGTTCACTCACCTGTTATTGATAAGATAGAGGTAGTGAGAAAAGGTAAGGCACGCCGTGCAAAGCTTTATTATTTGCGTGGTCGTCTTGGCAAATCCGCTAAGGTTAAAGAGCAAATCATTTAGTTTAAAAGGGACGTAAAGTCCCTTTTTTGCTATTTTTATCCGGAGGTTATTATGGACAGCGCGAAAAAAAACAATGCCGTTGAGGAAATACTTGATTGGATAGAATCAATACTTTTTTCAATTTTTACTGTTTCTCTGATATTTACTTTTATATTGAGGCCTGCTCAAGTTAAGGGCGATTCAATGATTCCTACGTTGCATGATCAAGATAAGCTTATAATGTCAAATTGGTTTTATAAACCAAAAGCTAGGGATATTGTGGTTATAAATTGCCGAAACTTGAATGAGGCTATTGTAAAAAGAGTTATTGCTACAGAGGGTCAGCAGGTTGATATAGATTTTGATGAGGGAAAGGTATATATTGACGGTGTTGAGCAATATGAGCCTTATATAAATGATATTACTACAAGAAGCTATGAGGATGAAGGGATAGCTGCTTTTAAATATCCTGTTACAGTGCCAAAAGGATATGTCTTTGTCCTTGGAGATAATAGAAATAATTCTGTTGACAGCCGTACTACTTATGTGGGTTTTGTAAATGAAGATGATATAATAGGGCATGTGGTGTTTAGATTTTACCCATTTAATGCTTTTGGAGGATTGGAATAGGAGGTTTGCCTGATGACGGAAGTTTCTTCGGTTCAGTGGTTCCCGGGGCATATGGCAAAGACAAGAAGGATTATAAAGCAATGCTTGCCGCTGGTGGACGCTGTTGTCGAAATTACCGACGCAAGAATCCCTCAAAGCAGCAGAAATCCGGAACTGGATAAGCTGATTGGAAATAAGCCGAGAATTGTTGTTTTAAATAAATGCGATAATGCGGATGAATTTGTCACTGCAAAATGGATTGAATATTATAGGTCTAATGGGATTGCCGCTTTTGCAGCAGATTGCAAAACAGGAAAAGGCCTTAAGAATTTTCTTCCTCTTGCAAAGGAAGTATTAAAGGAATTGCTTGAAAGGCGAAGAGCAAAAAATATGTCTGGAAGAGCCATACGCCTTATGGTTGTTGGAATTCCAAATGTAGGCAAGTCATCTTTTATAAATCGCATGGCAAATGCAAAAAAAGCCAAAGTAGAGGACAGGCCCGGAGTTACAAGGGATAAGCAATGGGTAAAAATTGACAAAGAAGTTGAATTGCTGGATATGCCTGGCGTGCTTTGGCCTAAATTTGAGGATAAACTTGTTGGAGAAAGGCTTGCCTTTACCGGAGCTGTAAAAGATGAAATTGTTGATATTGAAGCTCTTGCCTCAAGGTTTTTAGAATTTATGAAAGAAAAATATAAAAGCAATATTATTGAAAGATATAATATTGAACTTTCCGATGAGGACGCAGGATTTGAAATTTTGCAAAAAATCGCCAGAAAAAGAGGAATGCTTTTGTCTGGCGGAGAAACGAATACCGAACGTGCCTCTATTATGGTTTTGGATGAATTCAGGGGAGGAAAGCTTGGCAAAATTACTCTTGAAGCACCTCCTGAAAGGGCTTGATTTATGTCGTTGTTTGAATTTGATAAGGCTTATAGGGATAAATTCGGTTTGATTTGTGGTGTTGATGAGGCTGGTAGAGGACCTCTTGCCGGTGATGTTTATGCGGCGGCAGTTGTTTTTGATGAAGGGGCAATAATTGAAGGCTTAAATGACAGCAAAAAACTTTCAGCCAAAAAACGTGAAGTACTTTTTGATGAGATAACAAAAAAGGCAAGGGCATATTCTATTGCAGTTGCATCTGTCGATGAGATAGAAAATTTTAACATTTTAGGCGCAACATTTCTTGCAATGAAGAGGGCTGTAGACGAACTTAACCTTGATTTGGGACTTGCGCTTGTGGATGGAAACAGAAAACCGCCGTTGCATTGTCCTGTTGAAACGGTAATAAAAGGGGATTCTCTTTCTGCAAGCATTGCTGCGGCATCGATTCTTGCAAAAGTAAGCCGTGACAAATATATGAAAATGCTTGCAGAAAAGTATCCGCAATATGAATTTTCAAGACACAAAGGCTACGGAACTGCATTGCATAGGGAACTTATATTGAAGTATGGGCCTTGTGAAGTCCATAGGAAATCATTTTTAAAGAAGCTGTTTAAAAATGGATAAAAAGGAAATGGGTAGGTTTGGAGAGGAAGCGGTTTGCAGATTGCTTTCTCGTAAAGGATTTAAAGTTGTTTCAAGGAATTTTACAGTAAAAGGCGGAGAAATTGACATTATAGCTGAATCCGATGAAATAATAGCTTTTGTTGAAGTAAAAACGCGCAAGGCAGATTCAATGCTTAACGGTTTTGAATCTGTTACAAAGTCAAAGCAAAGGCTGATAATTTTAACGGCGCAAAAATATCTTTTAAAACATCCAAGTGTTTTGCAGCCAAGATTTGATGCTGCTTTGGTTGTTTTTCATGAGGGGAAAGCAATAAATATAGATTACATAGAAAATGCCTTTGAAGCGGCAGGTTTTATTGTTTAGCTTTTTATAACGAAAGGAATGGGTTTTGATGTTTTACAAGAGCACCAGAAACAGCAATTTGAAGGTTACTTCGGCACAGGCGATAGCACAGGGCATTTCCGTTGACGGAGGGCTTTTTGTGCCGTCAGAAATCCCTTCAATTTCGCTTGATGAAATTGCAAAATTGGGAGAAATGAAATATAGCGACAGAGCTGCTTATATTTTTTCAAAATATCTCACCGATTTTTCTGAGGCGGAAATAAGATATTGTACCGAAAACGCGTATAATTCTCAAAAGTTTTCCAGCGAAAATATAGTTGAAATATCACACCTTTTTGACGGAACATATATGCTTGAACTCTGGCATGGCCCAACTTGCGCTTTTAAAGATATGGCATTGCAAATTTTGCCGTTTCTTTTGACAACTTCTGTTAAAAAAATAAACTGCAATAAAAAAATTGTAATTTTGGTTGCCACTTCCGGAGATACCGGTAAAGCCGCGCTTGAAGGCTTTAAGGATGTTCCCGGTACACAAATAATGGTTTTTTATCCGCAGCAGGGCGTAAGTCCAATGCAAAAAAGACAAATGACAACTCAAGATGGCAGCAATGTATCTGTTTGTGCAATTAAGGGCAATTTTGATGATGCTCAGAATGGCGTAAAAAGCATTTTTACCAACGAGGAAATAAAAGAACTGCTTGACAAAAATTCAATGATGTTTTCAAGTGCAAATTCAATAAACTGGGGCAGGCTTGCACCGCAGATAATCTATTACATTTCAAGCTATTCAGAACTTGTAAAGAATGAAGAAATTTCACTTGGCGAAAAAATAAACATAGTTGTTCCTACTGGTAATTTCGGAAACATTCTTGCCGCATATTATGCAAAAAAAATGGGGCTTCCGGTAGCTAAGCTTATATGTGCTTCAAATTCAAACAATGTGCTTACCGATTTCATAAATACAGGAATTTATGATAGAAACCGCAAGTTTATGACCACAATTTCACCTTCAATGGATATACTTATTTCAAGCAATTTGGAAAGACTTCTTTATATGCTTTGTGGAGAAGACGATGCGCAAATAAGGAAATGGTTCGGCGAGCTTGCTCAAAATGGAAAGTATGAGGTAAGCGATGAGGTAAAAGCTCAGCTTAAAGCCGATTTCAGTGCAGGATTTTGTACAGATGAAGAAACTGAGCAAACAATCAAAAATATTTTTGATAAGTATTCTTACACCTGCGATACCCATACGGCCGTTGCAGTAAAGGTTTATGAGGAGTACAGAAAATCAACCGGTGATACCACTAAAACTTTAATTGCTTCAACAGCAAGTCCGTATAAATTCAGTGCAAGTGTGTTGAAGGCTATTGAAGGCAAAGTTCCCGAAACAGATGAATATGGAATGGTTGACAAGCTTCATGAGCTGTCAAATTATGATGTTCCAAAGGAGCTTTTGGAACTTAAAAATAAGGAAGAAAGATTTAAAACTTCAATTGGAAAATCTGAAATGAAAGATTTTGTTTTAAAGGCACTTGGAATATAAAATTAAAATCCGTTTATAGAGGACGGTGAAATATTGGCGCTTTATGCTATTGCAGATTTGCATTTGTCGCTTTCTTCTCAAAAACCTATGGATATTTTTGAGGGCTGGGAAAATTATGTTGACAGGATAAAGGCAAATTGGCTTGAAAATATAAAAAGTAATGATGTTATTGTGCTTGCCGGAGATTTTTCCTGGGGAATGTCGCTTGAACAGTCTCTTGAAGATTTTAAATTTGTTAATGCCCTTCCTGGGAAGAAAATATTGCTTAAAGGCAATCATGATTATTGGTGGAACACAAGAAAGAAAATGGAGGATTTTTTTAAAAAAAATGCTCTTGATAGTTTTAATATTCTCCATAATAATCATTACCAATACGAAGAATTTGGAATTTGCGGCACAAGAGGTTGGATAAATGAAGTCGATGAACCTTCGGACGCTAAGGTCCTTGCAAGGGAGGCCGCAAGGCTTGAAGCGTCAATACAAAGTGCTCAAAAGGCTGGATTAAAGCCGCTTGTTTTTCTGCATTATCCGCCTATCTATGCTGGGAACTACAATTACAACATACTGGAAGTGCTTTTTAAATATAATATAAAACAGTGCTTTTATGGACATATTCATGGAAAAAGTTCTGCTTATGCTATAAATGGTGAGCGTGAAGGAATAAAATTTGCTTTAATATCAGGTGATTTCCTACAATTTAAACCGCTTAAAATACTTTAATTTGTTTAAAGTGTAAAATGTTATAAATTGTATGGAAAGATAAAAATTTTTATGATATAATGATAAGGATATGTTGCTAAATAAATGGAGGACGCTGCAATGGGTTTGAAATCAAGTAATAAAGTTGAAACAAATAAGATTGTTTTGGAAATTGAAATTGATGCCGAGGCTTTTGAAAACGCTGTTCAGGCGGCTTATATGAAAGCAAGGAAGAATATTTCTATTCCTGGATTTAGAAAAGGCAAAGCTCCCAGAAAAATGATTGAAAAGCTTTATGGAGAGGGTTCTTTTTACGAGGATGCAATAAATGCTATTGTTCCCGTTGAAACAGCAAAGGCTGTAACCGAATCCAATCTTGAAATTGTTGATAGGCCTGAAATAGAAGTTGTTTCGGTTGATAAGGAAACGGGGGTTCTTTTTAAGGCCACCTGCATTTTAAAGCCTGAAGTTGAAGTTAAGGATTATAAAGGAATAGAAGTTAAAAAAGTTGTCAATGCTGTAACTGATGCCGATGTTGATAATCAAGTTGAAAAGATAAGAGAAAAAGGTGCAAGGCTTGTTGCTGTTGAAGATAGGGCTGCACAGTCTGGCGACGATGTTATCTTTGACTTTGAAGGATTTATTGACGGGGTTGCATTTGATGGCGGAAAAGCTGAAAACTTTGAATTGACATTGGGTTCAGGCCAGTTTATTCCGGGCTTTGAAGATCAGCTTGTAGGTCATAATGCAGGCGAGGAGTTTGAAATAAATGTAACTTTCCCTGAAAACTATCATATGGAAGACATTGCGGGAAAGCCTGCCGTATTTAAGATAAAGCTTCATGAAATAAAGACAAAGGAACTTCCTGCCCTTGATGATGAGTTCGTAAAGGATTTGACTGAATTTGAAACTCTTGCTGAACTCAAAGATGACATAAGGAAAAAGCTTGAAGAAAATGCAATTAAAAAAGCTGACAGTGAAGTTGAGGATAAAATTTTTGAAACGGTTATTGCAAATACTTCGGCTGAAATTCCTCAGGTTATGTTTGACAACAGAATAAACGAAATGGTTAATGATTTTGCATATCGTCTTTCCACACAGGGAATAAAGCTTGATTTGTATCTCCAATACATGGGAATGACTATGGATTCCTTTAAGAAGACTTTTGAGGAACGCGCAAAGAATGAAGTTACATTGAGGCTTGCCCTTGAAAAGATAGCAAAGCTGGAAAATGTTTCTGTTTCTGATGAAGAACTTGAAGAAGAATTCAAAAAGCTTGCCGATGCTCATAAGATGGATGTTGCAAGGGTAAAGCAAATTGTTCATCCGGAAGATTTCAGGCTTGACATCATAGTTGGAAAGGCCGCTGAAATTGTGCGTTCTTCCGCAAAAATTTCTGAATAATTTTTTGTATTTTAAATATGATTTTGCAAGGGGGTTTTAAAATGAGTCTTGTGCCAATGGTTGTTGAGCAGACAAATAGAGGCGAACGTTCTTATGACATTTATTCGCGTCTTTTAAATGACCGCATAATAATGCTTTGCGATGAAGTTAATGATGTTACCGCAAGTCTTGTTGTGGCTCAGCTTTTGTATCTTGAAGGTCAAGATCCTGACAAGGATATCAATTTATATATTAACAGCCCTGGGGGATCCGTTACTGCAGGTCTTGCTATTTATGACACTATGCAGTATATAAAGTGTGATGTATCCACAATTTGCCTTGGCATGGCTGCTTCCATGGGTGCGTTTTTGCTTTCGTCTGGAGCTAAAGGTAAGCGTTTTGCACTTCCAAACAGCGAAATCATGATTCATCAGCCCTCTGGCGGAGGAACAAGGGGACAGGTTACGGATCTCCAAATTCAGGCCGAATGGCTCTTGAAAATGAAAAGAAACCTTAATAGAATGCTTTCTGAAAATACCGGAAAGCCTATTGAAGTTATTGAAAGGGATACCGAAAGGGATAATTTCATGTCGGCATATGAAGCCGTTGAATACGGATTGATTGATAAGGTTATTACAAAGCGATAGGAATGGTGTTCAATGGCTGTGGATAATGAATATAAAAGATGCAGCTTTTGCGGCAAAAGCGAAAGCAAGGTGAGAAATCTTTTTTCGGCTGGAAATGCAAATATTTGCGATGAATGTGTAATTTATTGTTATGAACTGCTGATAAAAAATGATCCGATTTCTTATGTGAACAGCACGTCAAGAAAAAAACAGCGTGCCGGAGCAGCGTCGCAGTTTAAGCTTATTAAGCCTGCCGAAATAAAAGCAATCCTTGACGAATATGTAATCGGACAGGAAAGCGCTAAGATTTCACTTTCGGTTTCGGTTTACAATCATTATAAAAGAATTCTTAGCCAATCTGAATCAGATAGCGAAGTAGAAATTCAAAAGAGCAACGTTCTTCTTTTGGGGCCTACCGGTGTGGGAAAAACTTATCTTGCTCAGACGCTTGCTAAAATTCTTGATGTGCCATTTGCAATTGCGGATGCAACAACTCTTACCGAAGCCGGTTATGTTGGCGATGATGTTGAAAACGTGCTGTTGAGGCTCATTCAAGCTGCGGATTACAATATTGAAGCTGCACAAAGAGGCATAATTTATATTGATGAAATTGATAAAATAGCAAGAAAATCCGAGAACACTTCAATAACAAGGGATGTAAGCGGCGAAGGAGTACAGCAGGCGCTTTTGAAGATTATTGAAGGTACGGTTTCCAATGTTCCGCCGCAGGGTGGAAGAAAGCATCCTAATCAGGAATTTATACAAATAGATACAAAAAATATTTTATTTATTTGTGGCGGAGCATTTGACGGCCTTGAAAATGCAATAAAAAAGCGTACCGATTCTTCAAGCCTTGGTTTTGGTTCAGAACTTAAATCAAAAGGGCATGAAAAGGATAATATATTCAGAAAGGTTATCCCGCAGGATTTAGTCAAGTTTGGAATGCTTCCTGAACTTATAGGGCGTTTGCCTATTATAACTGTACTTGATGAACTTGATGAAGATGCTCTTGTAAAAATTCTTGTAGAACCTAAGAATGCTCTTACAAAGCAATATTCAAAGCTTTTTGAATATGACGGCATAGAACTTGTCATTGAAGAAGAAGCTTTGAGAGAAATAGCCAAAAAAGCCATTGCTCAAAAAACCGGAGCAAGAGGTTTGCGTGCAATAGTCGAGGGCATTTTGATGAACGTTATGTTTACTGCGCCTTCCGAAAGTGATATAAATAAAATTATTGTCAATAAGGAATGCGTTTTGGAAAATGCTCCTCCAATTATTGAACGGGGAAAGAAGAAATCTGTAAAAAAGCAACAGAATTTTGCATAATTTTTTTAAAACCTCTTAAGATTTTCTTAGGAGGTTTTTTGTATCCATTAAAATTGCTCAAAAATGTTTCTTGCATTATTTACGTTTTTATTTTATAATAGATTTACATGGTATACAAGGCAGTTTCAATTTATTGTTAATTTTTATACACTTATATTTTAACACTTTTAATTCGCTGATGGAAAGGAAGGATTGAAAATGAGCGAAAAAATAAAAGTAACACAAAACAACATAATGCCGGCTCTTGCAATGCGCGGGCTTGTTGTTTTTCCAAATATTGTAATGCACTTTGATGTAGCAAGAGAAAAGTCAAATGAAGCTTTAAAGGCAGCTCTTTCAGCTGATAGAAAAATATTTCTTGTGACACAAAAGGATGTTTCGGTTGATAACCCAGAAAAGAAGGATTTGTATTCTGTTGGGGTTGTTTCTGAAATACGCCAAGTTTTGAGGACTCCTGACAATGTCACAAGAGTCCTTGTAGAAGGGCTCTATAAGGCAAAGCTTGTTGATATTGTTTCGCAGGATCCATATTTTATTGCGGAGGTAAAGAAACTTCCGACTTATGCAAAAACTAAAATTGATGAAGTTGAAATTACTGCATTGATGAGGTCTATAAAAGATGTTTTTGAGCAATATTGTTACAATATGCCAAAGATGCCAAAGGAACTTATATCATCTATAATGAATCAAGATGATCCGTATAAGCTTTTTGAAAATATTGTTTTTAACGTTGCTATGCAGGCTGAAGATAAGCAGCAGCTTCTTGAAGCGCCAAATATTGTGGCGAAACTTAGTCTTTTGGTGGCAATGCTCTCCCGTGAAGTTGAAATACTGACAATTGAACGCCAGATACAAGAACAGGTAAGAGAGCAAATTGACAAGGGGCAAAGGGATTATTATCTTAGGGAGCAGCTTAAAGCTATTTCCAGTCAACTTGGCGAAGATGATACTTTGCAGGATGAATCATACAACTATATTGAAAAAATAGAATCTTTAAAGCTTCCGGAAGAAGTTTCTTCAAAACTTATAAAAGAGGCTGAAAGACTTTTAAAGATGTCGCCTGCATCGCAGGAGGCTTTTGTGATAAGAAATTATCTTGATACTTGCCTTGAATTGCCATGGAATACTTCATCAAAGGAACGTGCAGATATAAAAAAAGCAAAGGCTATACTTGACAAGGACCATTATGGACTTAAAAAGGTAAAAGAAAGAATTCTTGAAACTATTGCTGTAAGGGAACTTTCTCCTGACATAAAAGGACAGATAATTTGCCTTGTGGGACCTCCTGGGGTTGGAAAAACTTCAATAGGGAAGTCCATTGCAAAATCGCTTGGCAGGAAGTATGCAAGAATTTCGCTTGGCGGAATAAAAGATGAATCTGATATAAGGGGACATAGAAAAACTTATATAGGCTCAATGCCCGGAAGAATTATAACGGCATTAAAAACTGCCGGCACGAATAATCCGTTGATATTGCTTGATGAAATAGATAAAATGGGAAATGATTTCCGCGGCGACCCTTCATCGGCAATGCTTGAAGTGCTTGACAGTGAGCAAAATGTTGAGTTCCGCGACCATTACATAGAAGTGCCATTTGATTTGAGTAAAGTAATGTTTGTAACAACAGCAAACACGACTCAAACGATAGATCCACCGCTTCTTGACAGAATGGAAGTAATTGAACTTAACAGTTATACAAGAGAAGAAAAATTTCACATTGCAAAAGAACACCTTATTCCAAAACAAATTAAGAAAAATGGACTTAAAGCTTCAAACATAAAAATTACTGATGACTGCATTTATGAGCTTATTGACGGCTATACAAAGGAGGCCGGAGTAAGAAATCTTGAACGTGAAGTTTCTTCGCTTTGCAGAAAGGCTGCAAAAGAAATTGTGGAAGAAAATAAGAAAAAAGTTATTTTTACAGCTGAAAATATAGAAAAATATCTTGGGCCTAAAAAATATCTTCCTGACCTTTTAAGTGATAAAAATGAAGTTGGAATAGCAAACGGACTTGCTTGGACATCAGTTGGCGGAGTTTTGATGCCGCTTGAAGTTTTGATACTTGACGGCAAAGGAAGCATTGAACTTACCGGAAGCCTTGGCGAAGTTATGAAAGAAAGTGCAAAAATAGCAGTAAGCTATGTGCGTTCTGTTGCCGACAAATATTCAATAGACAAAGATTTTTACAAAGATAAGGATATTCATATCCATGCTCCGGAAGGAGCCGTACCAAAAGATGGTCCTTCCGCAGGTGTAACACTTGTGACTTCATTGGTTTCTGCTCTTTCAGGAATTCCTGTTAGGAAAGATGTGGCAATGACTGGTGAAATTACGCTTCACGGAAAGGTTTTGCCAATAGGCGGGCTTAAAGAAAAAACTATGGCTGCTTATAAGGCAGGAATAAAAACTGTGATTATTCCAAAACTTAATAAAGCCGACCTTGAAGATGTTGACGATACGGTAAAATCAAGCATAAATTTTGTGTGCGCCGAAAATCTTTCAGAAGTGCTTGATACGGCCCTTGCTTTTGACAAAAACGAGGACTCGAAGGAAATGATACTTTCAATTCCACCGGATGAAAGACAAAGCGTACAAATACATTCTTAAAGAGGTTTTTTCATGAATTTTAATAAAGCTGAATTTGCCGCTTCGTATGGGGATTTTTCGCAAATACCTCCACCGCAAAGGCTTGAAATAGCTTTTGCGGGGAGGTCAAATGTGGGCAAATCATCTTTGATAAACAAAATTTTAAACCGTAAATCGTTGGCAAGAGTTTCATCAATGCCCGGAAAAACTGCAACAATAAATTTTTTCAGCGTTGATGGAGTTTACTTTGTCGATTTACCCGGGTATGGTTATGCTAAGGTATCAAAAGCTGAAAAAAAGCGTTGGTCTGATTTGATAGAAGGGTATCTTATGTCAGAAAGGGATATAGCTCTTATTTTTCAGTTAATTGATATGAGGCATCCTCCTACAGAAGATGATTTGCTTATGATTGATTTTCTGGTTCAAAATGAATTGCCTTTTGTTGTGGTTTTAACAAAGGCTGATAAGCTTTCATATTCTGAAAGGCAGGGCCGTCTTGAAAATTTTAAAAAAGAAATTCCGTATTCTGATCAAATTAGAATGATTGAGTTTTCCTCGATAACGGGTGAAGGTGTTAATGAACTTCGTGAAATAATCAATGAAGTTTCTAATGAGGATTAAGTACAGCTTGGGAAAGTATAGGAGAGAAGCAAATGTTTTTGTCGAAAAATCTTGATATAAATGAGGAAGGCCATCTTACAATAGCTGGAGTTGATTGTGTAAAGCTTGCAAAAGAATACGGCACTCCGGTTTATGTTATGGATGAGGCACTTATAAGGGAAAATTGCAGAAATTTCAAGTCGTCAATTGAGAAATTTTATGATAAAAATGGACTTGTCTGCTATGCGAGCAAAGCTTTTTGCTGCAAAGAAATATGCAGGATAATGAAAGAAGAAGACATGGGGCTTGATGTTGTTTCAGGAGGGGAACTTTTTACGGCCTTAAGCGTTGGGTTTCCTGCTGCAAAAATATGTTTTCACGGCAATAATAAAACCGATGATGAACTTACCCTTGCGCTTTCCCACGGTGTCGGGAGAATAATCGTCGATAACTTCAACGAACTTAGAAGGCTTGAAATGCTTTCTTCAAAACTGCGTAAAAAAGCAAATATTATGCTTAGAGTAAAGCCGGGAATTGATGCTCATACTCATGATTTCGTAAAAACAGGACAAATAGACAGCAAATTCGGACTTGCCCTTGAAACAGGGGAGGCATTTGAAGCTGTAAAATATGCCATATCTCTTGAAAATGTTGTTTTAAAAGGGCTGCATTGCCATATAGGTTCACAGATTTTTGATATTGAGCCTTTTGAGCTTGCGGCAAAGGTTATGCTCGAATTTATAGCAAAAATAAGCAAAGAGCTTTCATATGGCATTTCAGAACTAAATTTGGGCGGAGGATTTGGCATAAAATATCTGCCCGAACACGATCCTGTGCCTTATGAGGCTTATATGGAAAAGGTATCGAAGGTGATAAAGCAAACCTGCAAAGAACTTGATATACCTCAGCCGTTTATAATGATAGAGCCTGGACGTTCCATTGTGGGTCCGGCAGGAATAACCCTTTATACTGTTGGTGCAGTAAAGGAAATCCCGGGAATTCGCACTTATGTTTCTGTTGACGGAGGAATGTGCGATAATCCAAGATATGTGCTCTATCGCTCGAAATATGAAGCTATTTTGGCAAATAAAGCTTCTGAAGAAAAGGACAGTGTCGTTACAATTGCGGGAAAATGCTGTGAAAGCGGCGACCTTATAGGTGAAAATCTTTCTCTGCAAAAGGCGGAACCGGGTGATATAGTCGCAGTTTTGGCAACGGGAGCTTATAACTATTCAATGTCCTCAAATTATAACAGGATTGCAAAACCGCCTGTGGTTATGGTGAGCAAGGGTAGTTCAAAAGTAATTATAAAAAGAGAAACTCTTGATGATTTGATAAGAAATGATTTGTGATTATGCGTACGGGCAATGAATTTGCCCGTACGCATTTGCGTTTTATACTTTTAATTTTGATTATTTGTTGCCTAAATTGTTGCATTTGCACATTTTTTGTTTTTTTCTTTTGTGTTATTGACAAATTGTAAAAAGAATTTTATCATAGTAATGTACGATAACAGCATTCCGCTGGGTTAACATAAAAAAGGAGCGGTATAAATGAGTAATAAAAATGCAAGAACAATGAAAAATTCAGAGCTTATATCAAGATTTGCACCTTATTTTAAAAAGTACAGGGGCGTTTTGGTATTTGATTTGTTTTGTGCTGCACTAACTACTGTTTGCGAGCTTGTTCTTCCTTTAATAGTCAGATATATAACAAATACGGGAATAAATGATTTAAGTTCCTTAACTGCAGAAATGATTTTTAGGCTTGGAGGACTTTATATTGCATTAAGGCTTGTTGATGCTGCTGCAAATTATTTTATGGCAAACGTAGGGCACGTTATGGGAGCAAAAATAGAAACGGATATGAGGAGGGATTTATTTGATCATCTTCAAAAATTATCCTTTTCTTTTTATGACAATACAAAAATAGGGCAAATAATGAGCAGAATTACAAACGATTTGTTTGAGGTTACGGAATTTGCACATCATTGTCCGGAAGAATTCTTCATTGCAGGAATAAAAATTGTAATGTCTTTTTGCATACTTCTTTCAATGAATGTAAAGCTGACTCTTATTATTTTTGCCGTGCTTCCATTTATGCTTGTTTTTTCAATGAGCTTCAACAGAAAAATGAGGGCGGCTTTTAAGGAATCCAGAAATAAAGTTGGAGATATAAATTCTCAAGTTGAGGACAGCTTGCTTGGAATACGCGTTGTTAAGTCATTTGCCAATGAAGAAATTGAAAAAGAAAAATTCAATGAAGGAAATCTTGCTTTTTTGAAAATTAAAAAGATGGCTTACAGATATATGGCCGGATTTCAGACAACAACAAGAGTTTTTGACGGTATTATGTATATCCTTGTTGTGATTTTCGGAGCTTTGCTTATGATTGAGCGTAAGCTTACTCCCGGAGATTTAATTGCATATTTACTTTATGTAACTACTCTTTTGGCTTCGATAAGAAGAATAGTTGAGTTTGCAGAACAGTTCCAGCGCGGAATGACTGGAATAGAAAGATTTTGTGAAATTATGGACGAAATACCCGATATTGTAGATAAGAGGGGAGCAATTGAGCTTAAAAATGTAATGGGGGATATAAAGTTTGAACATGTGAGTTTTGGGTACTCAGACGGCAATGTAAAAGTTTTAAAGGATATAATGCTGCATGCAAGACCGGGTGATAATATTGCAATAGTCGGCCCTTCCGGCAGCGGAAAATCTACGCTTTGCAGCCTTATTCCACGTTTTTATGAACCTACTTCAGGAAGAATACTTATTGATAACAAAGATTCGAGGATTTATACTTTAAAGTCACTTAGAGAAAACATAGGGGTTGTGGCACAAGATGTATACTTGTTTGCCGGTACAATATATGAAAATATAGAATATGGAAAACCCGGAGCTTCAAGAGAAGAGGTAATAAATGCAGCAAAACTTGCTGGTGCGGATGAATTTATCAGCCTATTTCCAAACGGATATGACACATATGTAGGTGAAAGAGGAGTAAAACTTTCAGGAGGGCAAAAACAGCGTATAAGCATAGCAAGGGTGTTTTTAAAAAATCCTCCGATAATAATATTGGATGAGGCGACTTCTTCTCTGGATAATGAAAGTGAACAACTTGTTCAACAATCACTTGAAAAGCTTTCTTACGGAAGGACGACATTTACAATAGCGCATCGTTTGACTACGATACGCAATGCTACAAAGATAGTCGTTCTTACTGAAAACGGTATAGAGGAAGAGGGAACCCATCTCGAATTGATGGAAAGAAAAGGAATATATTATAATCTTTACAACATATGCACAAAGATGTGAAAAATGGAGGATTTATGATAAAACTTATTGCAACTGATATGGACGGAACTTTGCTTGATGAAGATAAAAATATTCCGCATGGATTTTTTGATGTGTTGAATAGACTTAAAGAAAAAGGGATTGCTTTTGTTGTTGCAAGCGGCCGATCATATGTGACATTGTATGAAAATTTCAGGCCATATTCTGACAGTCTTGATTTTATTTGTGATAATGGTGCGTTTGTTGTTATAAATGGCGGGATAACTAATCTTGACATAATAAATCCAAATAAAGTACATGAAATAATAAACTTGTGTGCAGAAATAGAAAATATACGCCTTTTGCTTTGTGGCGTAAAAGGTACTTATCATTTAAGTTCAGATGAGGAATTTGACGAGCACATAAAAGCATATTATATAAACAGAAAAATAGAAAAAGATTTACTTGATGTAAAAGATGATATTTTTAAAATTGCAATTTGCGACCTTAAAGGCCCGGAAAATAATTCGTTTCCAAGACTTTATGAAGCTTTTGGCAACGAATTGGCTTTGCAGATTTCAGGCAGCTATTGGATGGATGTTATGAATAAAGGTGTAAATAAGGGGATGGCCCTTGAAAAAATCCAAAAGGATTTAGGGATTTCTTATGATGAAACAATGGCTTTTGGAGATTTTTATAATGATATAGAATTGCTTAAACGTGCAAAATATAGCTTTGTAATGGAAAACGCCAATGAAGATATGTTCCAGTATGGAAATTATCGTGCAAAAAGCAATAAAGAAAACGGAGTTATTAAAGCTATTGAAGAATTTATTTTTGAAAAAGAACTATAAAAAATTATGTAACGGTTATTATGTTGTTCTGACTATTTCACTCAGTGTTGCATTTAATATTGCAATTTGCAGAAAATAATTTTTCTTGACTTTTTTCAAAAAACGCTTGACAAAGATTGATGTTTAGTGTATAATAAATTTCGTCGCTTGATAAGAACGACGAAAACGGGAGCTTAGCTCAGCTGGGAGAGCATCTGCCTTACAAGCAGAGGGTCATAGGTTCGAGCCCTATAGCTCCCACCATGTGGCCTGGTAGTTCAGTTGGTTAGAACGCCGCCCTGTCACGGCGGAGGTCGTGGGTTCGAGCCCCATTCAGGTCGCCATTTTTGCCTCTGTAGCTCAGTCGGTAGAGCAGAGGACTGAAAATCCTCGTGTCGATGGTTCGATTCCGTCCGGAGGCACCAAATTTTCAATGCGGATTTAGCTCATCTGGTAGAGCGCCACCTTGCCAAGGTGGAGGTAGCGAGTTCGAGCCTCGTAATCCGCTCCAATTCATTAGGCGCTATAGCCAAGTGGTAAGGCATAGGTCTGCAACACCTTGATCCCCGGTTCAAATCCGGGTGGCGCCTCCAAATTTGCACCGCTGAGAAAAATTCAGCGGTGTTTTTATTTTCTCATGAATAAATTCAATTTTATTGTTGAAATTTAATATTTAAAAGTATATAATTATATATTATAAGTAGAGGAGTTTTGCTATGTACGGAAATATGATGGATACAATTGGCTTTGTTTCTCAGTTTGATCCCGAAGTCGGTGCGGCAATGGATAAGGAGCTTTCAAGACAAAGAAGAAATCTTGAGCTTATAGCCAGTGAAAACCTTGTTTCTCCCGCAGTAATGGCGGCAATGGGGTCTGTCCTTACAAATAAATATGCAGAAGGATATCCGGGCAAAAGATACTATGGCGGATGCGAGGCTGTTGACATAGTTGAAACTATTGCAATAGAAAGAGCTAAAAAGCTTTTTGGAGCGGCTTTTGCAAATGTTCAGACCCATTCCGGAGCACAGGCAAATACGGCTGTTTATTTTGCTCTTTTAAATCCTGGTGATACTGTGATGGGCATGAGCCTTGCACATGGCGGACATTTGACGCATGGTTCTCCTGTAAATATGTCTGGGAAATATTTTAATTTTGTGCCTTATGGTCTTGGCGAGGATGAAAAAATAAATTATGAAAAGGTTGAGTCACTTGCAAAGGAACATAAGCCAAAGCTCATAGTTGCCGGTGCAAGCGCGTATCCAAGGGCAATTGATTTTGCAAGGCTTTCTGCTATTGCAAAAGAAGTAGGAGCATACTTTATGGTCGATATGGCACATATTGCTGGACTTGTTGCCGCTGGATTGCATCAATCTCCTGTTCCGTATGCGGATGTTGTGACTTCTACAACACATAAAACTTTAAGGGGCCCAAGAGGGGGACTTATTCTTACAAATAATGAAGAAATTGCAGCAAAAATAAACAAAGCTGTTTTCCCTGGAATTCAAGGCGGACCTCTTATGCATGTTATTGCTGCAAAAGCAGTATGCTTTGGCGAGGCTTTAAAGCCGGAATGGAAAGTATATGCCCAAAATGTAATTGATAATGCTAAAACTCTTGCAGATGGGCTTTTAAAGAGAGGATTTAATCTTGTGTCCGGCGGTACGGACAACCATTTAATGCTTGTTGACCTGCGTCCGTTTGATATTACGGGAAAAGAACTTGAAAAGCGTTTGGATGAAGTTTATATTACTGTAAATAAAAATGCCATTCCTAATGATCCACAAAGTCCGTTTGTAACGAGCGGTGTCCGCATAGGGACTCCTGCAGTAACAAGCAGAGGACTTGGCAGAGAAGAAATGGAACAAATTGCAGAATATATTTATCTTGCTGCAAAGGATTTTGAAAACAGTGCTGAAAAAATTAAAAACGGCGTAAATGAAATTTGCAAAAAGTACCCTCTTTATGAATAATTTTAACGGAGGTATGTGCTTTGTCGGCTCCTCTTGCGGATAGGATAAGACCTAAGACTATTGAAGAAGTCGTTGGTCAAAAGCACATTTTAGGTAAAGGCAGACCGCTTAACCGGATTATTGAACACGGAGAAATTCCAAATATGATCTTTTACGGCCCTTCCGGCGTCGGAAAAACAACCGTCGCCGGAATTATTGCCGGAAACGCAAAAAAGAAATTGCATAAATTAAACGGAACCTCCACTTCAATTTCAGATATAAAAGAAGTAATTGAAGATACTGCTTCAATTGATGGCTATAAAGGAATTTTGCTTTACTTAGATGAAATCCAGTATCTTAATAAAAAACAGCAGCAGAGTTTGTTGGAATATATTGAGAACGGCCAAATCACTTTAATTGCTTCTACCACTGAAAATCCTTATTTTTATATTTACAATGCAATAATAAGCCGTTGTACTGTTTTTGAATTCAAACCCGTATCATCCGATGAAATAGAAAATGCGGTTAAAAGAGCATTTGCTTTTATGGAAAAAGAACTTGGCTGCACTTTTGAAATAGAGGATGGTGTCATTTCACATATAGCAAAGGGCTGCGGAGGAGATGTAAGGAAATCAATAAACACAGTAGAGCTTTGTGTGCTTTCAAGTGAAATTAAACCTGACGTGGTTAAAATTTCTCTTGAAACGGCAAAGGAACTTACGCAACGCAGCAATATGAGGTATGACCGCGATGGTGATGAGCATTACGATATTCTTTCCGCCCTGCAAAAGTCAATAAGGGGATCAGATGAAAATGCAGCTTTGCATTATGCGGCAAGGCTTATTGAGGCAGGGGACATAATATCTCTTTCAAGGCGTTTGCTTGTTATTGCATGTGAGGACATAGGGCTTGCCTATCCATCGGCAATAACTGTTGTAAAAGCTTGCATTGACAGCGCCATGCAGCTTGGACTTCCTGAGGGGAGAATTCCTCTTGCACAGGCTGTAATTTTTCTTGCGACATTGCCAAAATCAAATAGCGCAATTTGTGCAATAGATGCCGCTATTGAGGATTTAAAAACGTTGGATTACGGTGAAATACCTCAATATTTAAAAGACGGGCATTATTCCGGTGCACAAAAACTTGGAAGAGCCAATGGATATAAATATCCGCATAATTTTCCGGATTCTTATGTGGAACAGCAATATTTGCCTGATAAGATAAAAGACAGAATTTATTATCACTTTGGTAACAACAAGATTGAACAGGCCTCTTTGGCATACTGGAAGAATATAAAAAAGAAAAAATAAATTCGGTTGATATTTTATCAACCGAATTTATGGCCATGTTAAAAGCAGCTTTCAATTATTTTTGCGGCAGATGGAGTAGAATATCTCCATGATGAAATATGCCCTTCATTTATGAAATAATGGATTTCTTTTGGAGGGAATGGATAAATTTCATCAAATACATCAACTATAATCAGTTTTACCTTCATTTTTTCCGGAATGATTGCTTTTATGTAGACGCTGGCATGCTGGCCGGGATGCACATTTTCTTTAATCTCGGCAAGTCCGGCAAGATTTGGGGAGAGTTCAACAAATATCCCATAATCTTCTACTGAGCGTATTATTCCGGCAACTGTTTCGCCGCATTTGAACATGGCGGCGTTTTCTTCCCATGTACCGAGTAGTTCTTTGTGAGAAAGCCATATTCTGCCTTTTTCAATGCTTTTTATTATAACTTTTATATCCTGTCCCGGGAAAAATCTATCTGATGGATGCGAAATTCTTGAAATTGAAATTGCATCTATCGGTATCAGTGATGGAATTCCGCATCCGATATCTACAAAGCAGCCAAACTGTTCTAAGTGAGTTGCCTTTGCCGGAATTATATCTCCGGGAGATAATTTTAATATATATTCACGCATACATTCTTCCTGTACAGCTTTTCTTGATAATACAGCAATCGGCTGTCCGTCTTTGTCCTTCGTTATTTCAAGAATTTTAAAGCATACAGGTTTGTTGACCTTTGCAATAAGGGCAATGTCTCTTGTTGTTCCGTCATCAATTCCTATTGCACCTTCATTGCGTGGTATAATTCCTTTCATGCAGGGCAAATCTACAATAAGGTTATGTTCGCTGTCGCAGACAAGGGTACGTGCTTCAAGAATTTTACCTTGAAGCATGGCTTCTTGTAATGAATAAAATGATTTGAGCGAATTTTTATTTTCTATGGTGTTTATTAAAACACCTTCAGGATAATATTTTGTCATTTTGTACCTCC
>JAJUHO010000153.1 GCA_029267825.1 Oscillospiraceae bacterium | reverse complement strand
TTGGTCCAAAATGCTTTCAAGCCTAAGCCTGCCCTGAGGAAAACTTATTCCGGCGCTTCCTTCAAGGATAAAATCTTTCAAATCATCTTCGCATGAAAGCGGATTCGAATAAATTTCAAAAGCTTTGCCGCTGATTTTATAACTTGAAAAATCAATCACGGGATTCACCCCTAAAATTATATAATCTCTAATTTTTAACTTTATCACAAAAACAGGACTCTGTCAAACGAAATTTGACTTTTGTTATTGATTTTTAGTATCAGAATTGATGTTTTTTGTGGATTATCACTATTTTGACTTTTTGAAAAAGGCTTTAATGAAGTGATTATTTTTGATTTTCGTGTATTAAAAATGATTATCAGTTCTTTTTGAAGGCTTTAAAAACCCCTAAAATATGCAATTTATTAAAAAAAGACAGAAAAGTGGCTGTAAATTTATTGATTATTGACATAATGGGGAAACGATGTTAATATTGCCATGTAAACAGGGCCTCTGTGCAAAAAAACTAAACAAAATTAACAAAGGGGGTTTGGCGATGAAGAAACAACCAGTTGACGAAAGCCTTCCAAAACAAAGCTTTCTAAAATATTTCAAACAGCATAAGGGTTTGTATTTAATGCTTCTTCCGGGATTTATTTACTTTATAGTTTTTAAGTACATACCTATGTTTGGAATAGTAATGGCCTTCCAGCAGTTCAGTCCTTATCAAGGATTTTTTAAAAGTCCTTTTGTAGGCTTTTATCATTTTAAAAATTTGTTTTTAAGTCCGGACTTTATGAAACTGCTCATAAATACTTTAATGCTTTCATTTTTGAGCCTTATCTTTTATTTTCCGGCACCTATTATCCTTGCATTATTTTTAAATGAAATCCGCTGTCAGGCGTATAAGCGTGTGGCGCAAACTTTGCTTTACATACCGCACTTCATATCGTTCGTAATTGTTGCAAGCCTTACCTATACTCTGCTCAACATCAATGACGGAATTGTAAATCAAGCCATTAAGATGATTACAGGAAATACGGTGGATTTTCTTGGTTCTCCGGATTATTTCCGCGGGCTTATCATAGGGCAGAGCATCTGGAAAGAAACCGGATATGGAACAATCATATTCCTTGCGGCGCTTGCCGGAGTCGATATGGAACTTTACGAGGCCGCAAAAATTGATGGTGCGTCAAGATGGCGCCTTATGTGGCATATAACGCTTCCTGCAATAAAAGGGGTAATTATAATACTTCTTATCCTGCGTGTGGGAGCTGTTCTCAACACCGGATACGAGCAGATTTTCCTTATGCAAAATTCGCTCAACATTTCCAAGTCAGAAGTTTTTGACACTTACGTTTACACAAGAGGAATAAAGCAAGGTCAGTATTCCTACGCTACTGCCGTCGGGCTTTTTAAAGCGGTTGTCGGGATGATTTTAGTGCTTACGGCAAACTGGACAGCCAAAAAAGCCGGCGAATCCGGAATTTACTGATAACGGGGGGACTTAAATGGCAAAAAGCAAAAGGATAAAAGAGGGCATAGGCTATGACATAGTTCAGGTTTTGATTTATGTCTTTGTGGGATTGTTTGCCCTGCTGACCGTTCTTCCGTTCCTTTACATCATAGCAGGTTCATTTGCAACGGAAAGGGAGCTTACTGAACGTTCTTTTTTCATAATTCCCACCGAATTTTCAATAAACGCTTATAAGTACATAATTGCAACGGGTGAAATTTTCAGGGGGCTTAAAAATTCCGTATACCTTACCGTTGTCGGAACCTTTGTGCAGATGATTTTTACAACGACCTTTGCCTATCCGCTTTCAAAGTCGGATTTCAGAGGCAGAAACTTTGTGCTGAATATGGTTATAGTCACAATGGTTTTCGGCGGAGGCATGATTCCCTCATATCTTCTCATTAAAAGCCTTGGGCTTACCGACAAATTTGCCGGGCTTATAATACCGGGGGCAATAAGCGCCTTCAACATGGTTATAGTAAAGAATTTCTTTCAGGAGGTTCCAAAAGAGCTTGATGAGGCGGCAAAGCTTGACGGATGCAGCGATTTTGGGATATTCTTGAAAATATTCCTGCCGCTTTCAAAGCCTGTTCTTGCTTCAATTTCGCTTTTTTATGCGGTTGGGCATTGGAACGATTATTTCGGCGCAATGATTTATATAACAGACCCAAACAAGGAAGTCGTTCAGGTTGCGCTTAGGAGGATAGTGCTTCTTGCGGCGGGAATACAGGCCGACGGCACCATGCTTGATTACGGGATAATGGGCGTTCCGCCGGATAAGGCGGTAAAAATGGCGGCAACGGTGGTTGCAACCGTTCCTATACTGCTGGTATATCCGTTCATACAAAAGTATTTTACAAAGGGTGTTATGATAGGAGCCGTAAAAGGCTAATTTCAAACATAAATTAAGATTTTGATGGGAGGAAATCAAAAATGAACCTTAAAAAATTGATGGCACTCGGTCTGACTGCCGGATTGTCCGCTTCGGTTCTTGCTGGATGCGGAGGTTCAAGCAATAGCAGCCAGTCAAGTTCTCAATCGTCAAGCTCGTCGGCAAGCAGTTCTTCATCTGAAAGCAGCGAAGCCAAAAAAGGCCCTGCCGAGATAAGCGTAATGCTTATTGACTTTAACGGAAACGCTCTTGGCGCCGAAAAGTCAAAGGAAGTAGTTCAAAAGGTTGAAGAATACACAAATACAAAGATTAAATTTACTTGGGTTGCAAACGACAGCTATGAAGACAAACTTGGAATAACCCTTATGAGCGGCGATGATATGCCGGAAATAATTGCCGTATCAGGCACAAACGCAACAATAGTTTCTGCGGCAAAGGCAGGGGCATTTTGGGACCTTGCCCCGTTTATAAAGGATTCGGCAAGCTTTCCAAACCTTTCTCAGGCAAATGCGGACGTAAATAAGCAAATTACCCTTAACGGACAGCTCATAGGAATTTATCGTGCAAGACCGATAGGAAGAAACGGGGTGGGATATCGCAAGGACTGGGCTGAAAAGCTTGGGCTTAGCGAGCCTAAGACAATTGAGGATGTTTACAACATGGCAAAGGCATTTACCGAACAGGACCCTGATGGAAACGGCAAGAAAGATACATATGGGATTGCGCTTTGCAAATATTCAGGGCCTTTTGACATAATGCAGACATGGTTTGGCGCAGGCAACGGCTGGGTTGAAAAAGACGGAAAACTCATACCAAACTTCCAGACCGACGAATATATGCAAGCCCTTAAATGGTTTAAGAAAATGTATGATGAGGGCCTTGTATATAAAGATTTTGCCGTAAGGGATACGGCTACATGGCTTGATTCAATTAAAAACGGCGAATGTGGAATTTATATTGACGTGCTTGACGGTTCAAGACGTGCATGGGATTATTTTGTAACCAACAACATCCCTGCTGTGACAGGCAACGGAACGGCATCCATGAACTTTGTCGGCGCAATCGCGAAGGATGCTTCAAGCCAGCCTAAAACTCTTGCAACATCGGGCTTTAACGGATATTTTATTATAACAAAATCAGCCAAGACAGAAGACGACGTGAAAGATTGCCTGCATTTGCTTGACAAAATGTGCGATGATGAAATGCGCCTCCTTGCCGATTACGGTATTGAAGGTTATGACTGGCAGCTTAACGATAAAGGCAATATAGAGGTGCTTACAAAAGACCAGCAGCTCAACCAAAAGAGCATGAACGGCCTTAACCAGCTTATAGCATATATTCCGTATAAGACCGGCGCATATGAAGTTGGCGGCAGGACAATAAAGGTTGAAAGTACAGAAAGAAGCGACCTTCAATCAAAAGTTATGACAGAAAATGAAAAGTATGCGGTATTTAATCCTGCGGCAGGATACCTTATCAATTCTGAAACATATTCGCTTAACGGCGCAAACCTTGACCAGATCATATCCGACGCAAGGACTCAGTATATTTGCGGACAGATTGACGAAGCAGGCCTTAAAGCGGCTTGGGACAACTGGGCGGCACAAGGCGGAACAACTTTGATTGAGGAAATAAACAATCTCTACAAGCAGGACAAAAAATAAATATAAGTCTGAAAGGGAAGTCCTAACGGCTTCCCTTTTCGGCGGTTTAAGATGAAAGGA